>NZ_JAAFYZ010000130.1 GCF_018274385.1 Catenulispora pinistramenti
CCCCCCGAGCCGTGGCCACCTCCCGCCGGAACCGAGCCCGGAACCGCGGATCCGCCGCGAGCTCCGGCCGCGTCACCTTCAGCGCCACCGCCTCCCGGTCCGGGCCCAGCGCCAGGTAGACGCGCCCCATCCCACCCACGGCGAGCAGCGTCAGCACCCGGAATCCGCCCAGGTGGCGCGGGTCGTCTGCGCGAAGCGGTGCCATACCCGACAAGTTAAGAGCGATCTCGACCGGTGGGAAGACCGTGACCGTCTGTGTTCTGTTTCGTTAGGTATTGCAACCCTTCCTGACGAAACCGGCCCCCGGGGACAGCCGCCTTGATCTTCCCTACAGTGCAGTTCGCCCTCTTCTTCGCCGTAGTCCTGCCCCTGTCCTGGGCGCTGATGCCGCGCCGACGCCTGTGGCGCCCCTTCATCCTGGCGGCCTCCTACTACTTCTACGCGGCCGCGGACTGGCACTACGTCCTCCTCCTCGCGGGCTCCACAGTGGTCAACCAACTCGCGGCCACCGTCATCACCCGTCAGTCCTCGAAGAAGGTCCGCCGCACCGCCCTGATCACCGCGATCACCCTGGACCTCGGCGCGCTCGGCGTCTTCAAGTACCTGGACTTCTTCAGCGAGAGCATCAACAGTTCCCTGGGACTCTCGTTAGGGCTGCTGCACCTGGTACTGCCGGTGGGAGTGTCCTTCTACACTTTCCAGGCCATCTCCTACGTCGTCGACGTCCACCGTGGCCGCACCCGGCTGGCCAATCCCCTCGACTACGCCGTCTACGCGTCCTTCTTCCCACACCTCGTGGCCGGCCCGATCGTCCGCGCCTCAGAGTTCATCCCGCAGCTGGCCACCCCGCGCGACCCGAACCGCGTCCCCATGGCGCGCGCCTTCGGCCTGATCGCCGGCGGCCTGGTGAAGAAGATGGTCATCGCCGACATGATCGGCACCAAACTGGTCGACCCCGTCTTCGGCACGCCCCAGGCCCACAACGGCACCGAGACCGTGATGGCGGTCTACGGGTACGCGGTCCAGATCTACTGCGACTTCTCCGCCTACACCGACATGGCGATCGGCCTGGCGCTCCTTCTGGGTTTCCGCTTCCCCGACAACTTCGACCGCCCCTATACGGCGCGCTCCCTCCAGGACTTCTGGCGGCGCTGGCATATGACGCTGTCCCGCTGGCTCCGTGACTACCTCTACATCCCCCTGGGAGGGAACCGCGGCGGGAACCTTAAGACGTACCGGAACCTGATGCTGACCATGCTCCTCGGCGGCCTCTGGCACGGAGCAGCCTGGACCTTCGTCTTCTGGGGCGGCATCCACGGCATCGGTCTGGCGATGGAACGTGCGTGGCCTTCTATGAGGAAAGCTCTGGGCTTCCGCAACGGTATGCCCGTATGGATTCCCCAGCCTGTGAAGACCACAGTGGGACGCATCGTGACCTTCCACGTGGTCTGCCTGGCCTGGGTCTTCTTCCGCGCCCCGGACCTCGGCACCGCCTTCGCCGTCCTCGGACGCCTCTTCGCCGGCGGCCCGAGCACCGGCGTCGTCACCCCCACGATCGTCCTCCTCATCGCCGCCGCACTCGCCACGCAGTGGGTCCCCCGAGGAGTCGGCGCGCGGCTGCGCACCGCGTTCGTCACGCTCCCGGTCTACGCACAGGGCGTCTCCCTCGGCGTCCTGCTGCTGGTGATCGCCGCGGTGAGCGGCGGACAAGGCGTGGCTCCGTTCATCTACTTCCGGTTCTAGGCGACAGGAGCGAGCAGTGTCCGAGGAATCCGAGGAGCCCCTCACCTCCGCGCGCCAGGCCGGCCGGGTGATCCGCATCGCCTTGGTCACCGCGCTCCTGCTGAACACCGCCGGCGTGGTCCGGGCCGGGCTCGGCATGCCGCCGGGACCGACCCGGGACGCCGTGCTGGCGGTCGCGCACCCGCTGGACGCCATCGCCGGCGCCCTGGACCTGAACCGCCCGCGCACCTCGCTGGACGCCATGCTCGGCCACCCGGACAGCGTCACCGGTGACGACGGGCAGCGCACGCACCTGGAGCAGGACGCGGCCCGGCAGCAGCAGCCGGTGGTCCAGCCGTCGGCCGCCGCCCCGGCGCCGGGCAGCCCGGCGACCGCCCCCGCCGCGGACCCCGAACCGCGGCTGGCCCCGGTCGCCGCGGACGTCCGGCACGCCACCGCCGCCGATCCGCTGCGCGTCCTGGTCACCGGGGACTCGCTGTCCGACTTCGACGGCCAGCAGCTGGCCCGCCTGGTCGCCTCCGAACACCTGCCGGCCAAGGTCCGGGTGGAGGCGCGCAACGGTACCGGCCTGACACAGCCCTCGGTGTTCGACTGGTCCGACGAGGCCGCGCAGGAGGCCGTGGACTTCGACCCGGATGTGGTGATCATGGTGCTCGGCGCCAACGACGGCTGGCCGCTGGACGGCGCCGACGTCGGGTCGAACGCCTGGAACGCCGAGTACTCGCGCCGGGTCGAGGCGGTCGCCCGCGACTTCATCGCCGGCGATCCGCAGCGCCGCGTCTACTGGGTCGGCCCGCCGGTCCCGCGCTCGGCGCCGTGGATCCACATCTTCGCGCGGATCAACGACGCGGTGCGCGCGGCCGTGCCGAACGTCCCGGGCCTGCGGTACGTGGACGTCGCCGACCCCACCTCGGACCACGGCCGCTACACCGACTACCTGACCGATCCGGACGGCCACCGGGTCCTGGCCCGGCAGCACGACGGGATCCACTTCAGCTTCCCCGGCTCGGTGTTCCCGGCGCGGATCATCCTGACCGCGATCCGCGGGGAATACACACTCGGCTGATCGCCTTGCGCATACGGGCGGGCGGTAACAGGCCCCCCCACTTCCGCGTGCCCTTCGGCCTCCGGGTGACCCCCGGGGATCCGCCGGGTGCCGGGCCGATCACCGCCACCGCCGCACGAGCCCCTAGAATCGCAGCTAATCATGGCCGTATATCTGGATCACGCCGCGACGACCCCCATGCTCCCGGCCGCCGTCGAGGCGATGACGGCACGGCTGGCCGTCACCGGGAACGCCAACTCCCTGCACGCCGCCGGCCGCGCCGCCAGGCGGGTGGTCGAGGAGTCCCGCGAACAGATCGCGGAGGCGCTGGGGGCCCGGCCCTCGGAGGTGGTGTTCACCTCCGGCGGGACCGAGAGCGACAACCTGGCGGTGAAGGGCCTGTACTGGGCCCGGCGCGACGCGGACACCCGCCGCCGGCGGGTGCTGGCGCCGAAGATCGAGCACCACGCCGTCCTGGACCCGCTGTCCTGGCTCGCCGAGCACGAGGGCGCCGAGATCGACTGGCTGCCGGTGGACGCCCTGGGCCGGGTGCACCCCGAGACGCTGCGCGCGGCCATCGAGCGCGATCCGGACTCCGTCGCGCTGACCACCGTGATGTGGGCGAACAACGAGGTCGGGACGGTCCAGCCGGTCCAGGAGCTGGCCGCGGTCGCGCACGAGTACGGGATCCCGATGCACTCCGACGCCGTGCAGGCGGTCGGGGCGCTGGAAGTGGACTGGTCGGCCGGCGGGCTGTCGGCGATGACGTTCACCGCGCACAAGATCGGCGGCCCGATCGGGGTCGGCGCGTTGCTGCTGGGGCGCAAGACAGCGGCGGTGCCGGTGTTGCACGGCGGCGGTCAGGAGCGCGACGTGCGCTCCGGCACGCTGGACACCCCGGCGATCGCCGGCTTCGCGGCCGCGGTGGTGGAGTCGGTGAAGGACCGCGAGGCCAAGGCCGATCTGCTCAGCGGGCTGCGCGACGATTTGGTCGCGCGGGTGCGGGCCGAGGTGCCCGACGTGGTGGTGAACGGCGATCTGGGGGCCGGCAGCGGGCTGCCCGGGATCGCGAACATGACCTTCCCCGGGTGCGAGGGCGATTCGCTGCTGATGCTGCTGGATGCCCGCGGCGTGGAGTGCTCGACCGGCTCGGCGTGCTCGGCCGGGGTCGCGCAGCCCAGCCACGTGCTGCTGGCCATGGGGGTCGACGGGGAGCCGGCGCGGGGGTCGCTCCGGTTCTCGCTGGGGCACACGTCGACGAAGGCTGATGTGGACGCGCTGGCCGAGGCGATCGGGCCGGTGGTGGCCCGGGCCCGGGCGGCCGGGGTCAGCTGACCGGTTGGGCCGGACGCCGGCGGTCGGGCTGAACTGTTGGGCTGAACGGTCGGGCTGAACTGCTGGGCTGAACGGTTGGGCTGAACGGGGCGATTGAGCGGCGCGGCATGTCCGTTTCAGGGTGTTTATATTGACACGCGAGCTTTGAAACAGGACCCTGATTCCCGTTGGATCATCTCCACGACGAATGGGGCATCATGCTTCGCAAGCGTTCCATGCTCGCGCTCCTGGCGGTGGCGCTGCTGTCCTTCACGGCGCTGGCCGCCGGTCCCGCCTCCGCCACCGCCTCGGGGACCGCCGGCTCCGCCGGCTCCGCCGATCCGGGCCAGACGTGGGTCCAGGACTCGATCAGCGCCCAACTCGCCCGCAAGCCCGGCGGCGTGGTCGAGGGGAACTCGATCCGCTACGCCAAGGAAGACGTCACCCTCACCTACAAGCCGCCGACCGCGCCCGGCAGCGCCGTCGCGAACGATTTCGCCGGCTGTAGCACCAACGAGGTCTGCGTCTACACCACCAGCGATGTCACCCCCTCCGGCGTGCGGCTGAGCACCGGTTCGCTGTGGTGCCCGTGGGAGAACTCCGGCAACCTGCTGGATCTGCGTGACTACGGCCTGGCCAACCAGATCCGCGCGGCCGACAACGAGGGCGGTTGGTGGGCCGAGGGGATCTGGTCGAACGTCGGCGTGCGCGGGGAGCAGTGGAAGATGGATCCGCACGGGATCCTCTACAACCTGAGTACGACGAACATCACCTTCGTCAACATCTGCCTGAACGAGAAGGACCTCGAGTTCTGAGGGTTCTGAGGGTTCTGAGGGTTCTGAGATTCGCAAGAACCCTCAGGCCGTCGCGACGTCCGCCAGCGCCACCGCCGGGTCCTGGAGCCGCGCCACGTCCACCACGGCGCGGCTCAGGATCAGGGCCCGGACGTCGTCGACCACGTCCCACACGTTGACGTTCATCCCGGCCAGCACCGCGCCGCCGGCCAGCCAGAACGCCATGTACTCCCCGGAGGCCGGATCGCCGCGGAACACCACCTGCTCGTAGCCGGAGCTCGGGATGTGGCCGACGTACTCCATGCCGAGGTCGTACTGGTCGGTGTAGAAGTACGGCAGGCGGTCGTACTTCAGATCGGTGACGCCCATCATCGACGCCGCGGCCACCTTCGGCTGGTTCAGCGCGTTGGCCCAGTGCTCGACCCGGATCGGCTCCCCGTAGAAGGGGTGCCAGGCGTTCGCCACATCGCCGGCCGCGAAGATGTCGGGGTCGCAGGAGCGCAGGGTGGCGTCGACCACGATGCCATTGGCGACCTTCAGCCCCGCCGCCTCGGCCAGGCCGGTGTTCGGCGCGGCGCCGACCGCGACCAGGATGTGGTCGGCCTCGAGTTCGGTGCCGTCGGCGAGCCGGACCCGGGTGGCCTGCTCGACGCCGTCGACGTCCTGGAGCGTGAACGAGTCGACGCCGACGCCGAGGCGCAGATCGACGTCATGGGCTCGGTGCAGCGCCGCGAACCGCGCACCGACCTCAGGACCCAGCACCCGCAACAGCGGTTGCTCCAGCGCCTCCAGCACCGTCACCTCGACGTCCTTCTCGCGCGCCGCGGCGGCTACTTCCAGGCCGATCCAGCCGGCGCCGATGATCGTCAGGCGGGAGCCGGGGATCAGCTGGGCCTTGGTGCGCTCGCTGTCTTCCAGGGTGCGGAAGGAGGACAGGTTCTTGGCGTCGCCGCCGAAGACGTTCAGGCGGCGCGGGGCGGAGCCGGTGGCCAGCAGGAGCTTGCCGTAGGGGAGTTCGGTGCCGTCGTCGAGGCGGACGCGGTGGTTCTCGCGGTCGATCGCGGTGGCGGTGCGGCCCAGGCGGAGCCCCACCCGGTTCTCCACGTACCAGGAGCCGGACTCGTGGACGAAGACCTTGTCCCGCTCTTCCTTGCCCTGCAGCAGGCCCTTGGACAGCGGCGGCCGCTCGTAGGGGAGGTCGTGCTCGGCGCCGACCAGCTCGATCGGGCCGTCCCAGCCGTCCTCGCGCAGGGCCTGGGCGGCCTTCGCGCCGGCCAGACTCGCGCCGATGATGAGCATGTTCTCCGTACTGGCAGCGCCGCTCATGGCGTCCTCCGCTTCGTGGTAGCCGTCACGCCGATATGACCCGCCTCACAGTCAACCATTGCACGTACCCTGGAGACATGCGTGTCTTGGCGGCGATGTCCGGTGGTGTCGACTCGGCGGTGGCTGCCGCCCGGGTGCGGGACGCGGGTCACGAGGTGACCGGCGTCCATCTGGCCCTGTCCCGGAACCGGCAGGCGCTGCGGGACGGGGCGCGCGGGTGCTGCACGATCGAGGACTCGCACGACGCCCGGCGGGCGGCCGACATGCTCGGTATCCCCTTCTACATCTGGGACATGTCCGACCGGTTCCACGAGGACGTGATCGAGGACTTCGTCGCCGAGTACCAGGCCGGGCGGACGCCGAACCCGTGCCTGCGCTGCAACGAGAAGATCAAGTTCGCCGCGGTGCTGGACAAGGCGCGGGCGCTGGGCTTCGACGCGGTCGCCACCGGCCACTACGCGCGGCTGCTGGCCGGACCGCACGGGCCGGAGCTGCACCGGGCCGTGGATCCGGCGAAGGACCAGTCCTACGTGCTCGGCGTCCTGGACGCCGACCAGTTGGCGCACTCGCTGTTCCCGCTGGGCGAGGACACCAAGCCCGAGGTGCGGGCCGAGGCGGCCGAGCGCGGGCTGTACGTGGCCAAGAAGCCGGACAGCCACGACGTCTGCTTCATCCCCGACGGTGACACCAAGGCGTACTTGGCCAAGACGCTGGGCACCGACTCCGGGCCGATCGTCGACACCACCGGGCGGCGGGTCGGCGAGCACGACGGGGCCTGGGGCTTCACCATCGGCCAGCGGCGGGGCTTGCGGATCGGCGACCCGGCCGGGGACGGACGGCCGCGCTACGTGCTGGACATCTCGCCGGTCAGCAACACGGTGACGGTCGGGACGGCCGAGGAGTTGGACGTCACCGGGCTGTCCGGGATCAAGCTGCGGTGGTGCGGGCCGGAGTTCACCGGCCGGATCGAGTGCCACGCGCAGTTGCGGGCGCACGGGGAAGGAGTGCCGGCCACGGCCGAGCGGACCGGCGCGGACTCCATCGACGTACTGCTCCACGAGCCGGTTCGCGGGCTGGCGCCCGGGCAGGCGGCCGTGCTCTACGACGGGACGCGGGTCATCGGTTCCGCCACCGTGGCGCAGACCTCGCGCTGACGATCGCAGTGGCGATCACGGTGACAATTCAGGCTGCGGCGAGTAGCGCATCGTCAACGGTCGGTGGCCGGCGACGGGACGGAACAACCGATCCGGTCTCATGTGCGTCGGTTAGGGTCGTAGGCTGAATAACCCGATCCGATATCAAAGGGGAGGGACCCCGATGGGTTCACGACGTACGCTCCTTGCGATAGCAGCGGTTGCCACGTCCCTCGCGGTCGTCACCGCGGGCTGCTCCAGCGGCTCCAAGGCGAAGCCGGCGGCGGGCGGTTCCCAGACGGGCGCCGCGGCGGGCGACAGCCCGACCGACAAGGTCGCGGCGGCGTTCCTGGCGGCTTGGCAGTCCGGTGACTACACGAAGGCGGGGTCGCTGACCGACGATCCGGCCAAGGCCACGCCGCGGTTGAAGGCGGTGATGGGCTCGCTGGCGCCCAAGAGCATGGCGCTGAAGCTGGGGTCGCAGGTGAACGCGCCGTCCTCGGCCGGTTCCTCCTCGGCGGCCACCCCGGCCACCCCGGGCGCGCCGTCCAGTCCCTCCACTCCGGATCCGCTGGCCAACGCGGTGCACTACGGCTTCTCGGTCGCCGACACCTTCACCGACGGTCTGGTCTGGAGCTACAACTCGACGATGTCGGTGCTGCCGCCGACCGGGAGCGGCCCGGCCGTCGTGCACTTCTCCTCCGGGGTGATCAACCCGCAGCTGAGCTCGCTGGCGAACCTCAAGGCGGTCCCGCCGGCGGTGCCGGTCGCCGACCGCAGCGGCGCCCCGCTGTCCGGCGCGGCGCACCCGAGCATCGCCAGCATCATCAACAAACTGTCGACGGCCAAGCCGCCGAGCGGCGGCCAGGCCTCGCTGCAGATCCAGTTCGTGGACAACAACACCGGGCTGCAGATACCCAATTCGGACACGATCCAGCTGGGCGCCCCGAACTCCACCAGCGGGCTCCAGCTCGGCTCCACGATCGACTCCAAGATCCAGACCGCGGCCGAGAACGCGCTGAAGCCGTACCCGAACTCCGGCATGGTGGTGATCCAGCCCTCCACCGGCCAGATCCTGGCCATCGCCACCAACAACAAGGACAACCCGAAGATGGCCTACATGGCCACCCGGGCCCCGGGCTCCACCTTCAAGACGGTCACGGCCACCGCGCTGATGCTGGCCGGCATGCAGCCCTCGGACTCGGCGGACTGCACCCCCAACGTGACCGTGGGCACCGAGACCTACCACAACGACGAGGGCCTGCGGAACGGCTTCTCCGGAGCGACCCTGCTCACCGCCTACGAGCAGTCCTGCAACACCTCCTTCGTGCACGCGACCATCGACCACAACCTGTCCCTGGACCGGCTCTCCGTGGTGGCGCACGACTACTACGGCATGAACCAGCCGTGGGACATGGGCATCGGCCAGGCGACCTACGCCACCCCGGGCAACCTGCAGGTCCCCCCGGCCGACGGCCGCGACGTCCTCGCCGCCGAGGCCTTCGGCCAGGGCAAGATCACCATGGCCCCCCTGACCATGGCCTCGGTGGCGGCCACAGTCGCCACCGGCACGTTCCACCAGCCGATCCTCATCCCGGGCTTCCAGCCGCCGGCCAAGGCGCAGCCGATCCCGGCCGCCATCGACGCCAACCTGCAGACGATGATGCGCGGCGTCATCACCGACGGCACCGCGACCTCGCTGCAAGGCATCGCGCCCACCCTGGGCGCCAAGACGGGCTCGGCGGAACCGAACCCGACGGACCCGACGGACTCCTGGATGATCGCGATGGACCCGCAGCACGACATCGCGGTTTCGGCGCTGGTGCTCAACGGCGGATACGGGAACTCGGCGGCCGGGCCGGCCATCGCGGCGATGATGAAGGCTGCCGGGTTGAGCTGAGGTGTGTAGGGCGGCTTAGTCGAAGCAAGCTGAGCTTGGCGTGTTTTAACTGTGATGCCCTGGGCCTTTTGGTCCAGGGCATCTGGTTTTTGTGCTGGTGCCGGTGGTCAGCCGACCGAGTCGCAGTTCCCTGTGCCATACCACTCGATCCGCGCCGGCGACCGCCTCAGCTGTCGAAGCGCACAAACAACCCGCGCTGATCAGCCCCCGCCAGCAAAGCCAGCAGCGACAGCGACCGGATCAGCTGCCCGCACCGGTAGGCGTCCCACCCGCCGTCGGCCGCGCCGTCGGCGGCGGCCCAGCGTTCCGCGAGCGCGTCCACGTCGTGGTCGCTCAGGTGCGCGAGGCGGGAGCCCAGTGCCGGGCGCACCGGTAGGAGCACCGTGCCGCCGGCGTCGTCAGGGCCCTCATGGGCGGGGGTGAGGACCGCCTCGCGGACCTCGGCGGGGTCGTTGCCGGTCACCAGGAGGTCGAGGTCGATCAGTTGGGCCGGGTCCAGGTCGCCGGCGGGGACCGTGTCCAGGGCGGACAGGACTGCCGAGGTGTCCGCGTGGGCCGCGGCGGCCGCCACTACCCGCAGTTCGGCGGGGCTCGCGGCGAAGAACACGGTCGACACGGACGGGCTCCAGGAGGTCAAGACGGCAACCGGCGCGGCGCTCGGGCTTTGAACAGGGCTGGTGTTGGTCACAATAGCGGCGACCTGGGCTCATGGCTCGCGCATTCGGTGCCGTGCGGGATGATGTCGGGCCGCACCCGCCGGAAGTGGTCGCCGCGGCGGCCCGACGCCCCGTATCGCCCCGTCCGGCTACCCTCGTCCCATGCACCGACCCCCACGCGCCACCGGCATCGGCTCCCTTCCCGGCACCGACGCCGGAGCGGCGCACCGCCTGGCCTTCGACGAGCTCCCGGATCTGCCGTTCCTGCCCGAGCTTCCGGCGCGCGGCGTGGGGGCGGACATGATCGGGCGCGGCACCGCGTTGCTCGTCGACATGTATGCCGAGGTGCAGCCCAGCGGGTGGCGGCTGACCGAGCGACCCGGCCGGGACGCGCGCCGGGCCGGGTCCTTCCTGCGCCAGGACCTCGACGTCCTGGAGGAGAACGCGCAGGAGTTCACCCAGACCCTGAAGATCCAGGCCGTCGGGCCCTGGACGCTGGCCTCGACCCTGGAGCTGCGGCACGGCGACCGCATGCTCTCCGACCTGGGCGCCGTCCGCGACCTCGCCGAGTCCCTGACCGAGGGCCTGAAGCTGTACCTGGCCGAGGCGAAGCAGCGCGCCCCGCAAGCGGACAAGATCCTTCTCCAGCTCGACGAGCCCGCGCTCCCCGGCGTGCTGCGGGGCACCGTCCCCACGGCCAGCGGCTTCGGCAGGCTGCGCGCGGTGGAGGTCAGTGTGGCGCGCGAGACGCTGGCCGGGCTGCTCCAGGCCGTGCACGACGCCGGGGCCGAGGCCGCCGTGCACTGCTGTGCACCCGGCGTCCCGATCGAGCTGCTGCGCGAGGCCGGAGCGGACTATGTGTCCTTCGACGCCACCGCCATCACGACCGAGATCGCCGCCGACGAACAGCTCGGTGCGGCGATCGAGGCCGGGGTCGGGCTGATGCTCGGCGTGGTGCCCTCCGTCGATCCGGCGCGGGCGCCGGGGGTCAACCAGCTGCTGGACAAGGTCCTGTCCCTGACGCGCCTGGGCTTCTCGGCGGCGGAGCTGGCCGGCGCCGTGACGATCACTCCGACCTGCGGTCTGGCCGGCGCCACGCCGCCGTGGGCCCGGCAGGCGCTGATCTTGGCGCACCGGACGGCCGACGCGTTGGCGGACAAAGCCTCCTGAACTGCGGGACTGTCGGTGCCGGGCAGTAGATTCGTACTGTCCAAAGGCACCCGACCAGTGAGGTGACGCGTTGTCCGGCAAGGATGAGACCACCCCGGTGACCCCGGCGCAGCAGCACGCGGCCCTGGCCGAGGAGATCGAGGACGCCCGCTACCGGTACTACGTGCTCGACGCGCCGACGATGGCCGACGCCGAGTTCGACGTGAAGCTGCGGCAGCTGGAGGCGATCGAGGAGGCCAACCCGGAGCTGCGGACCCCGGACTCGCCGACCCAGAAGGTGGCCGGCAACTACGAGACCGAGTTCACCTCGGTCCCGCACCTGGAGCGCATGCTCTCGCTGGACAACGCCTTCACCGCCGAGGAGTTGCAGACCTGGGCCGACCGCATCGAGAAGGACCTCGGGGCGCTGCCGGAGCTCCTGTGCGAGCTGAAGGTCGACGGGCTGGCGATCAACCTGCTCTACGAGAACGGCAAGCTGACCCGGGCCCTGACCCGCGGCGACGGCCGCACCGGCGAGGACATCACGCCGAACGCGAAGACCATCCAGACCATCCCGCAGACCCTGACCGGGACCGCCGAGTTCCCGGTGCCGGAGCTGGTCGAGGTGCGCGGTGAGGTCTTCTTCGCGGTCAAGGCGTTCGACGAGTGGAACGAGAAGATCCTGGCCGAGACCGGCCGCTCCTACGCCAACCCGCGCAACGCGGCCGCCGGCTCGCTGCGGCAGAAGGACCCGCGGGTGACCGCGCAGCGCCCGCTGTCGATGGTCGTCCACGGCATCGGCGCCCGGAAAGGCTTCACCCCGACCTCGCAGTCGCACTCCTACGACGCCCTGCGCGCCTGGGGCCTGCCGACCTCGGACCGGGTCAAGGTCGTCAAGACCCTGAAGGACGTCCAGAAGTACATCGACTACTACAACAAGCACCGCCACGATGTCGAGCACGAGATCGACGGCGTGGTGGTCAAGGTCGACGCCCTGGCCATCCAGGGCCGCCTGGGCAGCACCTCCCGGGCCCCGCGCTGGGCCATCGCCTTCAAGTACCCGCCGGAGGAGGTCACCACCAAGCTTCTGGACATCCGGGTCCAGGTCGGCCGCACCGGCCGGGTGACCCCGTACGCGGTCATGGAGCCGGTCACCGTCGCCGGCTCCACGGTCCAGAACGCCACGCTCCACAACCAGGAGATCGTGGTGAAGAAGGGCCTGAAGATCGGCGACACGGTGGTCCTGCGCAAGGCCGGGGACGTGATCCCGGAGATCGTCGGCGCGGTGCAGGACCTGCGGGACGGCTCCGAGCGCGACTTCGTGATGCCGGAGAACTGCCCGGACTGCGGGACCAAGCTGGCCCCGCAGAAAGAGGGCGACATCGACCTGCGCTGCCCGAACTCCCAGAACTGCCTCGGCCAGATCCGCGAGCGCATCGACTTCATGGGCAGCCGCAACGCGCTGGACATCGAGGCGCTGGGCTATGAGTCGGCGGTGGCCCTGACCCAGCCGGCCGGCGGGACCGCGCCGGTGCACGACGAGGGCGACTTGTTGAGCCTGAAGCTGGAGGATCTGGCCCCGCTGTTGATGCTCCAGGCCAAGCGCGGCGCGGACGCCAAGCCCGGCGAGACCGAACTGGTGCCGTACTTCTACACCAAAGGCACGCCCAAGAAGCCCAGCGTCCCGACCGCCACCACCGAACTGTTGCTCCAGCAGCTGGAGCTGGTGAAGACCGACCGGCCGCTGTGGCGGTTCCTGGTCTCGCTGTCGATCCGGCACGTCGGCCCCACCGCGGCCCGGGTCCTGGCCCGCGAGTTCCCGTCCTTCGACGCCCTGGCCAACGCCACTGAGGACGAGCTGAAGGCGGCGGAGGGCATCGGCCCGACCATCGCCGCCGCGATCGTCGAGTGGTTCGCCGTGGACTGGCACCGGGAGATCATCGCCAAGTGGCAGGCGGCCGGGGTGGTGCCTGTTGTGGAGTCCCAGCCCGAAGGACCGAGGCCTCTTGA
Source organism: Catenulispora pinistramenti (assembly GCF_018274385.1). GTDB lineage: Bacteria > Actinomycetota > Actinomycetes > Streptomycetales > Catenulisporaceae > Catenulispora > Catenulispora pinistramenti. The sequence goes on from NZ_JAAFYZ010000130.1 coordinate 13,071, forward strand.
GGGATTGAGCGTGGTCGTAACGGGCACCTTGGCCGGATTCACCCGAGATGGGGCGGCCGAGGAGCTCACCAAGCGGGGTGCCAAGGTCAGTGGTTCGGTGTCGAAGAAGACCTCGTTCGTGGTGGCCGGGGACAATCCGGGCGGCAAGTATGACAAGGCCCTGACACTTGGGGTGAAGGTGCTGGACGAGGCGGGATTCGAGGTGCTGTTGGGGGCCGGTCCCGAGGCCGCTGCCGCTACAGTGGCGGAAGCAGAGGCCTGACAACCGCGCCGGGTCTCACCCGTCAAGGCCAAGGCGAAACCTTTACGGTCCGTCTCTGGTTGGCGACGTTCTGATACGGCAGTATGGCTTGGTCAGAGAAGTCGCCTGACGCGCACCGACGCTGACGCCATTGGAAAGAGAACGGTACAGGAGGGTCCGCTCCATGCACCGACCGTTCGAGCCGGACTACGGCCCGAAGGCCGACCCGGGACGCCTGTACGCCTTTGTAGCCTCCGTCAGCGCGGCCGGGATCACGCTCCTGGCCGCGCTGCTGGTCTTGAACTGGCGGGGTTCCGGGCCCAACTCGGAGTCGCTGCCGGCCCTGTTGATGACGGTCTGCCTGGTCTTCCTCGGGGAACTGCGGCCCCTGATGAAGTTGCAGCACACCAACCGCGAGGCCGCCACCACCACGGTCTTCACCATCGCCCTGCTGATGCTGGCCGGCTGGCCGCTGGCGGCGATGGTGCAGGCCGCGGCCTCGGTCGTGGGCGGTGCGGCCGGCCGGCGGACCTGGTGGCGCATCCTGTTCAACGTCTCGCAGTACACCCTCTCCCTCGGTGCGGCCTGCCTGGTCCTGCGGCTGTTCGCGATCGCGCCGACCCCGGGCCGGCCGTGGGCCCCGGCCGTGACCTCGATGGCCGCGATCCTGCTGGCCGGGGTCGCCTACTTCGTGGTGAACCTGTTCTTCGTCTGGCAGGCCATAGCGCTGTGGACCGGCGTGAACCTGCGCGGCATAGCCCGCCGGGAGTGGCGGGTCGAGGTGCAGGTGGTCGGCGCCTCGGTGGTGCTGGCCCCGCTGATCACCGTGGTGATGCGGCACGAGCCGTACCTCATCGTGCTGTTCATACCGGTGCTGCTGGTCTTCTACCGCAGCGCGCTGGCCTTCGACGAGAGCGAGTGGCAGTCGCTGCACGACCCGCTGACCGCGCTGCCGAACCGCAAGGCGCTGCGCCGGCAGGCCGAGATCATGCTCGGCGTCGTCCCGGTCGACGACGATGACGGGCCCTCCTCCCTGTACTCCAGCGGCCGCGCCCCGCTGGCGATGGCCGTCCCGCCCGGCAAGATCGGGCTGTTCCTGCTGGACCTGGACCGGTTCAAGGAAGTCAACGACACCCTGGGCCACGCCGCCGGCGACGAGCTGATCCGCGAGGTGGCCGCCCGGCTGTCGGCGGCGGTCCGCGCCGAGGACATGGTGGCCCGGCTCGGCGGCGACGAGTTCGCGGTCCTGCTGCCCGGCCTGCCGGACGTCGAGGCCGCCCAGCAACTGGCCCAGCGGCTGCTGGACGCGGTCGCCGTCCCCTACCGGCTGCACGGCTTCAACCTGGACGTCGAGGCCTCCCTGGGCATCGCCCTGCACCCCGACGACGCCAAGCACTACGACGTCCTGCTGCGGCACGCGGACGTGGCGATGTACGAGGCCAAGCGCGCCAAGATGGGCTACGTCCGCTACGACCCGGCCAAGGACCGCAACAGCCCGGACCGGCTGGGCCTGCTCAGTGATCTGCGCGAGGCCTTGAACGGCGGCCGGATAGAGGTGCACTACCAGCCGCAGGTCTCATTCAAGGGCGACCGCATCGTCGGCGTCGAGTCGCTGGCCCGCTGGCGGCACGACGTGCGCGGCGCGATACCGCCGGAGACGTTCGTGAAGCTGGCGGAGTCCAGCGGCCTGATGGCCCGGCTGACCGAGTACATCCTGGACGTCTCGCTGCGCCAGGCGGCGCTGTGGTGGCGCAACGGCTACGGCGTGCCGATCGCCGTGAACGTCTCCCTGCGCGACATAGAGAGCCCGACCTTCGTGGAGATGGTCGCCCGCAAGCTGGAGCAGCACCGGGTCCGCCCCGAGGCGCTGCGCCTGGAGGTCGCCGAGCGGGTCCTGGTCGGGGACGCGCAGAGCGTGCGCGCGGCCCTGATCGGGTTGTCCAAACTCGGCGTCCGGCTGTCCCTGGACGACTTCGGCACCGGCTACGCCTCCCTGCTCACCCTGCGCCGGCTGCCGTTCGACGAGATCAAGATCGACCGCTCGTTCGTCGGCGGCATCGGCTTCGACGCCGACGACGCCGCGATCGTCCGCTCCACCATCGACCTGGCGCACTCCCTGGGCCTGCGGGTGGTCGCCGAGGGCGTCGAGGACCCCAGCACCTGGTCCACGCTCGACGGCTACGGCTGCGACGAGGCCCAGGGCTGGCTGGTGTCCAAGGCCCTGCCCGCCGGCGAGATCTGCGCGTTGCTGGCGCAGCGGGTGGCCGCCGCGGGGCCGACCTCCTCCGATTCGGAGTCCGCCCCGGACCAGCTCTCGGCCTGAGACCGGACTGAGACCGCACGACAACCCAAATGGTGCGGCCCGGCGTGTGAACTGGTGCGGGTACCGGATGCGATCGGTTCACGGGGACGGGGTTTCATGGGTGGATTCAAAAAGGTGCTGATCGGGTGCGGGGTCCTCGCTGGGATCGTGGTCGCGGGGTTCGTCGGGGACGTGGCCTGGTACTTCCACAGCCTGGGACCGGGGTCGCAGCCCGATGTGCTGAAGGCCGCGCGTTCGGCGCCGACCCAGGCCGCGGATCAGGCGGTCACCGCGCAGGTGGACAGTCGGACGGGTCAGCTGCGCGCCGCGCTGCCCTGGGCCACCTACCTGGGCACGGCGGTGGAGGACGTCTGCAAAGTCGCTCTGGCTCCCGACGGTTCCTTCGGGGCCAAACAGTCCTGGCTCCCGGTGACCTGTACCCGGACCGACACGGTGTACGAGGCCTTCGACGGTGATTTCCGGCAGCACCTCGTCCAGCTCGACGGGGTCCTCGGCAAGGCGGGGTGGCGTTCCACAGATCTGCCTCCCATGCGGCGCCAGGGCGAACAACCCAGTCTGGCCGGCTGGTTCGACTACGACCACACCCCGCCCAGTGATCCAGATCCGTCGCAGATCGCGGCGGCGGCCGCGTTTCCGAACGTGGTCAGGCTGGGATACGACGTGCCGGTCACCGAGGACTTCGCACCGCCGAAGGGTTTGGGCCCGCATCTCCCGCACAATGGCACGGTCGAGGTGTCCCAGGCACCCCGCCTTCCGACCCTCGACGGCGGGCAGGGCGACCACGACCTGATGCTCAAATATCCATCGGTCACGACCTCCTACTTCCGCGCCTGGCAGCCCTACAACCGCACCCAAGTCGCCGCCGCCTACCCCGCGCACGGCGCCGTCATCGCCATCGCGCTCAGCGTGAGCTACGGTACCGGCGGGTAATCGAACCCTGAGACACTGTTCGATCCATCGGGGGACGCCGCTGTAGCCGTCCTGTGGTCTGGCACGGCAGGAGGCGCGTCGGGATGCCGTCACGGGTGCAGGTGCTGTTCGTCCACGGGCTGTTCTCCGGCCCGGACACCTGGTCGGACTTCGCCGGCCTGATCCGCGGCGATCCCGAACTGGGCTTCGTCGACCTGCACACGATGCGGTACGCCACGCCGAAGGCCCGGCTGCGGCCGGACCGCCGGATCCCGGACCTGGCCGATCTGGCCGCGCAGCTGGCCACCCGGCTGAAGGCCGAGGACCTGCGGGACGGCCCGGTGGTGCTGGTGGCGCACAGTCAGGGCGGTCTGGTGGTGCAGAAGTACCTGGCCAGCGCGACGATCCGGGGCCAGGCGCGGGACCTGGCGCGGATCCGGCAGATCGTGCTCTACGCCTGCCCCACGCTGGGCTCGCCGTTCTTCGCCAAGACCCGCAAGTGGGTGTTCGGCTCCCGGCACCCGCAGGAGTCCCGGCTGCGGCTGCTGGACGGCGAGGTCTTCGAGGCGCACCAACTGGTGCTGCGCAACGTGGTCAACGCCGACGCCGTCACCGACTACACCTGCCCGATCCCGGTCACGGCGGTGGTCGGCGGACAGGACAACATCGTGCCGCGCATCCAGGCCTCCGGCTGGTTCCCCACCACCGAGACGGTCGCCGCCGACCACTTCTCGATCCTGAAGCCGGCCGGGCACCACGCCATGGAGTACCAGATCCTGAAGGCGGTCCTGCCGGCCGCCGCCGACGCCGAGCGTCCCGGGCCGTCGGTCGGGACCGCCGCGGCCGCCGTTGAACAGCAAGGGATCCAGTTCTCCGTGGAGCCGCCGGCCGGGCTGGGCCGGCTGCGCGGACGGGACACGTTGGTCGGTGCCCTGATGGCGCCGGGCCGCAGCCGGGTGCACGTGCTGTCCGGGATGAGCGGGATCGGCAAGACGCACATCGCCGCCGAGGTGGCCGCGCGTCGTAAGGACGAGGGCTGGGACGTGTGGTGGGTCTCGGTTCCGCAGCTCGCGCCCCGGATGCGGGAGGTCGCGCATCTGCTCGGGCTGCCGCGCGGCGAGATCGACGAGGCCTGGCGCGGCGAGCGGAGCCAGACCGATCTTGTCTGGCGCGGACTGGAGAACCACGGCCGGCCCTGGCTCCTGGTGTTCGACAGCGTGACGGATCCGCAGGAACTGGGCCGGGTCGCCCCGGACACCGGACGATGCGACGGGACCGGCTGGGTCCGGGACGTGACGTCCGCCGACGGCTCGGTCATCGTCACCGCGCAGGGCGGCCACAACGACGTGTGGGGTCCGTGGTGCCGGATCCATCAGGTGGAACCGCTCAATGTCTACGACGGCGCCGACGTGTTGCTGGACATCGCGGGACCGGACTGCGGGGGAGTGGAGCAGGCGCGGCAGCTCTCGCGTGCGCTCGGCGGGCTCCCGTTGGCGCTGCGGGCGGCCGCGAGCCGGGTCCGGTCGGTGTCCACCGGCGCGGTGTTCCTGTCCGAGCCGGTCCTGTCCGATTTCGCCGGCTACCTCGCCGAGTGGCGGACCCGCGAGGCAGCCGGCAACGGCGATCCGGCGGGCGGGGCCGGGGAGGAGGTCCTGGGTCTGAGCATCGTGCGCGAGTCGCTGCTGTTGTCGGCGCGGGGACTGAGCACGGCGGCGACCCGGCTGCTGCATCTGTTGGCGTGCCTGTCGGACACGCCGGTGCCGTATCGGTTGCTGCTCCGGCCGGAGATGCTGTCCGAGACCCCGCTGTTCGCCGGTGTGCCGATCGAGCAGATCCGCCTGGCGATCGGTCAGCTCACGCAGGCCCACCTGATCCGCAGACACGAACGCGGCGCCGACGATCCGGACTTGAGCGAGGTCCTGTCGCTGCATCCGATGGTGCACACCGTCTTCCGCGAGGACGACCTGGTCCTGTCGCACCGGGTCGACTACGGCCGGGCGATGCTCGACATCCTGGCCGCGGCCACCGAGAACCGCACCGCCGACGACCCGGACAACTGGGCCGTGTGGGCCGCGTTGTTCCCGCACGCCCGCGACGCGGTGCTCTCCACGGTCTCCTCCCCGGCGACCAACAGCGAGCGGCTGCTGGTGGTCTCGGCCCTGAACCTGGCCCGGTCCACCGCGCGCTATCTGCTGGCCTCCGGTCTGCTGGAACCGGCCGGCGGGCTGCTGGACGTGCTCATCGAGGACTGCGCCGGCTTCCGCTTCGACCCGTCCGACACCAAGATCCTGGCGCTGCGCCACGAGCGCGGCCGGCTCTCGATCGAGCTCGGCCGCTACGACCGGGCCGCGTCCGAACTCCGCGAGGTGATCGCCGGGCAGGCCGCCGCGCACGGCCCCGACCACGCCAACACCTGGGCCAGTCGGCACCAACTGGCGCGGGCGCTGCTGGAGCAGCCGCAGTGGTGGGCCGAAGCCGAGACGATGCTCCGCGAGATCCTGCCCGCCGCCCGCCGGATCAACGGCCGCCGGCACCGCGACACCGTCACCGTCTGGCACACCTGGGCCCGCGCGCTCCTGCACGTGGAAGGCGCGAGCCAGGCCGAGACGATGTGCCGCGAGATCCTGATCGTCTGCGAACAGCTGTGGACGCCGTCGTATCCGGAGACGCTGTACGTCTGGCAGACGCTCGGGCGCTCGCTGCTGTATCAGCAGCGGCCTGATGCCGCCGAGTGGGAGCTGCGCCGCGGCCTGAGCCAGGTCGCCGACACCGCCTCACCCGGCGCGCTCGGCATCCGCCACTTCGCCGGTATGGCGATGCTCCAGCGCGGTCTGGTCCGCGAAGCCCGGGACGAACTCAGCACCCTGCTGATCGACGAGGAACGCGTCCTGGGGTCCGAACACCGGCTCACCGACAAGACCAGGCAGCTGATCGCCGAGATTACCGATCGGCTGCGCGGGGGAGGTAGGTGATGCAGGGGGAGGGCTGATCATGGGATGGTTCAGACACGGGGCGAAGGCCCCTGATTCGCTGGATTCGCTGGATTCGTCCGGGCCCGACGGCGGGCGGCGGATCGATCCGGAGGAGTTGGCGGCGGCGCGGGAGATCGTGCGACGGGCTTTGGACGCCGAGAGCGCGGACGGCGAGTCGGCCGGCCGGGACCTGTTCCGGCTGGGTACCGCCTGAGGGGCCTGAGATGCCCGCCTGAGGTCCACTCACCTCGAAGTGGATCTGCCGCCGGGCCGAATCCACCGGCTACCGTACGTGCGTGGAGATCTTTCGATACACCGCCTTCAGCTCCGACCCCTCCGGCGGCAACCCGGCCGGCGTGGTCCTCGACGCGCGCGGTCTGGACGACGCCGCGATGCTCGCCGTGGCCGCGGAGGTCGGCTACTCCGAGACCGCGTTCCTGCTGCCGACCGACAGTGACCGGGTCATGGACGTGCGCTACTTCAGCCCGCTGGCCGAGGTCTCGTTCTGCGGCCACGCGACCATCGCCACCGCGGTCGCGTACGCCGAACGGCACGGCGTAGGCGATCTGACGCTGCACACCAAGGTCGGCGTCGTGCCGGTCCACACCGCCGCCGCGGACGACGGCACACTCACCGCCACGCTGGTCAGCGTCCCGACCAAGACCGAGGACCTGCACGGCCCGCTGCTGGCCGAACTGCTCGGCATCCTCGGCTGGACCGCCAGTGACCTGCACGACGCGCTGCCGCCGCGGATCGCCTTCGGCGGCGCCTGGCACCCGATCCTGGCCACCCCGAGCCGGTCCCGGCTGGCCGAGCTGGACTACGACATGCCCGCGCTGCGCGCCCTCATGGAGCGGCAGGAGTGGACCACCATCGACCTGATCTGGCGCGAGTCCCCGGACGTGTTCCAGGCCCGCAACCCGTTCCCGGTCGGCGGCGTCTTCGAGGACCCGGCCACCGGCGCCGCCGCCGCGGCCTTCGGCGGCTACCTGCGCGAGCTGCAGCTGGTCCCGGTGCCCGGCACGGTGACCGTGCATCAGGGGGTGGACATGGGCCGCCCGAGCCTGCTGACCCTCGGCATCCCGGTCGGGGAAGGCGGGATCTCGGTGTCTGGAACCGCTGTCGCCCTGACCGACGCGTCGTAGCTGATCGGGGACTGCGCGCAGCGCAGTCCCCTCCGCGACATCCGCGATCGCACCCGCCGAGCCCGCCGCGCCGTCCCCGCCCCGTGACGGAAAGTCACCTGACACCCCCGGACTAGGATGGCTACGTTGTCCGAAACCGCCTCCTCACTCCAGGCAGAGTCCACACCGTAGGGATCCGCGCATATGCCCGCTATCACCCGTGAAGAGGTCGCCCACCTGGCGCTCCTGTCACGGCTCGACCTGTCCGAAGACGAGCTCGCGCACTACGCCGAGCAGCTCGACGTCATCCTCGGTTCGGTGGCCCGCGTCAGCCAGGCCGTGCAGCAGCTCGGTCAGGGCCAGGACATCCCGCCGACCTCGCACGCGCTGCCGCTGGTCAACGTCACCCGGCCGGACGTGGAGCAGCCGTGCCTGGACCCGGCCGACGTGCTCAGCCAGGCCCCGGCCGCGCAGGACCAGCGATTCCGCGTGCCGCGCATCCTCGGGGAGGATTGAGATGAGCTTCGACGGTGACCTGACCCGGAGCACGGCGGCCGCGCTGGCCGCCGCGATCAAGGGCGGCGACGTGACCGCCGCCGAGGTGACCCAGGCGCACCTGGACCGGATCGCGAAGGTCGACGAGAAGGTGCACGCCTTCCTGCACGTCGACACCGAGGGCGCGCTGGCCAAGGCCGCCGAGGTGGACGCCAAGCGGGCCCGCGGCGAGCAGCTCGGCCCGCTGGCCGGCGTGCCGCTGGCCCTGAAGGACGTCTTCACCACCAAGGGCGTGCCGACCACCTGCGGCTCGAAGATGCTGCAGGGCTGGGTTCCGCCCTATGACGCGACCGTGACCCGCCGGCTGCGCGAGGCGGACGTCGTCATCCTGGGCAAGACCAACATGGACGAGTTCGCGATGGGCTCCTCCACCGAGAACTCTGCCTACGGCGTCACCCACAACCCGTGGGACCTCAGCCGCATCCCGGGCGGCTCCGGCGGCGGCAGCTCGGCCTCGCTGGCCGCCTTCGAGGCGCCGCTGGCCATCGGCACCGACACCGGCGGCTCGATCCGCCAGCCCGCCTCGGTCACCGGCACGGTCGGCGTGAAGCCCACCTACGGCGGCGTCTCCCGCTACGGCCTGGTCGCCTTCTCCTCCTCGCTGGACCAGGGCGGCCCGTGCGCGCGCACCGTGCTGGACGCCGCGCTGCTGCACGCCGCGATCGCCGGCCACGACCCGATGGACTCCACCTCCATCGACCTGCCGGTCCCGGATGTCGTCGGCGCGGCGAAGCTGGCCGACGTCAAGGGCATGCGCATCGGCGTGGTGAAGCAGTTCGACGGCGACGGCTACCAGGACGGTGTCCGCCAGCGCTTCCACGAGTCCGTGGACCTGCTGCGCGAGCTCGGCGCCACGATCGTCGAGGTGGACTGCCCGTCCTTCGACTACGCGTTGCCGGCGTACTACCTGATCGCGCCGTCGGAGTGCTCCTCGAACCTGGCCCGCTTCGACGCCATGCGCTACGGCCTGCGGGTCGGCGACGACGGCGTGAACGGCGTCGAGGAGGTCACCTCCCTGAGCCGCGAGGCCGGCTTCGGCCCCGAGGTGAAGCGCCGCATCATGCTGGGCACCTACGCCCTGTCCTCCGGCTACTACGACGCCTACTACGGCTCGGCGCAGCAGGTCAGGACCCTGATCATGCGGGACTTCGACCGGGCCTTCGCCGACGTGGACGTGCTGGTCTCCCCGACCACCCCGACCACCGCCTTCAAGATCGGCGAGCGCGCCGACGACCCGATGGCGATGTACCTGGCCGACCTGTGCACCATCCCCAGCAACATGGCGGGCAACGCCGGCATGTCGATCCCGGTGGGCCTGGCCCCCGAGGACGGCCTGCCGGTCGGCCTGCAGATCATCGCCCCGGCGATGGCCGACGACCGGCTCTACCGGGTCGGCTCGGCGGTCGAGGCGGCGCTGAACGGCAAGTGGGGCCGCCCGCTGATCCAGGAGGTGCCGTCGCTGTGAGCAAGAAGACTGCGAACGCCAAGGGCGCCAAGCCGCGCGGCACGTTCGGCACGCTGTTCGCCATCGGCAGCTCCGTGACCCTGGCCCCGGTCCTGCTGCGCCGCTTCAAGGAGGGGCGCGCCAACGGCGACAAGCTGGCGATCGCCGACGCCGCGGTGTCGGCCGCCGCCCTGACCGTCGGCGTGCTTCAGGTCCTGCGGGCCCGTAAGTCCTCCGGAAAGGCGGAATCCTGACATGAGTACGAGCACTGTGACCCTGCCTTCCTACGAGGACGCCCTGGCCACCTACGACCCGGTCATGGGTCTGGAGGTCCACGTCGAGCTGGGCACCGTCACCAAGATGTTCTGCGGCTGCCCGACCGCCTTCGGCGCCGACCCGAACACCCAGACCTGCCCGACCTGCCTGGGCCTGCCCGGCGCGCTGCCGGTGGTGAACGCCAAGGCGATCGAGTCCGCGATCCGCATCGGCCTGGCGCTGAACTGCGAGATCGCCGAGTGGTGCCGGTTCGCCCGGAAGAACTACTTCTACCCGGACATGCCGAAGAACTTCCAGACGTCGCAGTACGACGAGCCGATCGCCTTCAACGGCTACCTGGACATCGAGGCGGCCGGCAAGACCTGGCGCATCGAGATCGAGCGCGCGCACATGGAAGAGGACACCGGCAAGTCCACCCACGTGGGCGGCGCCACCGGCCGCATCCACGGCGCGGAGTACTCGCTGGTCGACTACAACCGGGCCGGCATCCCGCTGATCGAGATCGTCACCAAGCCGATCACCGGCACCGGCGAGCACGCGCCGGAGGTGGCTCGCGCCTACGTGGCGGAACTGCGCGAGCTGATCAAGGCGCTCGGCGTCTCCGAGGCCCGGATGGAACTGGGCCAGATGCGCTGCGACGCCAACGTCTCGCTGCGTCCGATCGGCCGCGAGAAGTTCGGCACCCGCAGCGAGACCAAGAACGTCAACTCCCTGCGTTCGGTCGAGCGCGCGGTCACCTTCGAGATCCGCCGGCACGCCGCCGTCCTCAACGCCGGCGACACGGTGATCCAGGAGACCCGCCACTTCCACGAGAACGACGGCACCACCTCCCCGGGCCGGGTGAAGGAGGAGGCGGAGGACTACCGCTACTTCCCCGAGCCGGACCTGGTCCCGGTCGCCCCGGCCCGCGCCTGGGTCGACGAACTGCGCGGCACCCTGCCGGAACTGCCGAGCGTCCGTCGCAACCGGCTACAGGCCGAGTGGGGCGCCACCGACCACGACATGCAGTCGATCCAGAACGCCGGCGCGGTGGACCTGATCGTCCAGACGGTGTCCCTGGGCGCCCCGGCCGACCAGGCCCGCAAGTGGTGGATGGGCGAGCTGGCCCGGCACGCCAACGAGCAGGAGGTCGAACTCGGCGACCTGGCCATCACCCCGGCCCAGGTGGCCGAGCTGGTCACGCTGACCGCCGCCGGCACCCTGAACGACAAGCTGGCCCGCCAGGTGATCGTCGGCGTCCTGGCCGGCGAGGGCTCCCCGGAGCAGGTCGTGGCCGCCCGCGGCCTGGCCGTGGTGAGCGACGACGGCCCGCTGCTCGCGGCGATCGACGAGGCCATCGCGAAGTTCCCGGACGCCGCCGAGAAGGTCCGCGGCGGCAACCAGGGCCCGGCCGGCCAGCTGATCGGCGCGGTGATGAAGACCACGCGCGGGCAGGCGGACGCGGCCCGGGTGCGGGAGCTGCTGTTGGAGCGGCTTTCGGGCTGAGATCCGGTCTGACGTAACGGATGCGGGCCGCCTTCCTAGCTCTGGGAAGACGGCCCGCTTTCTGTCGCGCTCTTGCTTCTGTCGGGGTCTTGTCGAGGTCGTGCCGAGGTCTGCCGAGGTCTGCCGAGGTCTGTCCAGGTCTGTTCGGCCTCGATCCTCGACGTATCAGCGCAGCATCTGGGCTTCGAGCATCGCGACCTGCTCGGTCGGCACCACCGGCACCGCGGCCGGCTCGGTGGTCGTGACGATCGCGACCACGTCCCCGGTCCCGAACACCACCCGCCGCTCCTTGTACCCCGGCTGTCCGGTCACATCATCGAAGGTGCGCACCCCGACGTTGAACGTGGCGTCACCGAACGACGACACCGTCACCACCGGCACGACGTTCTCCTCCCGGTACGTCTTCGCCAACGGCGCGTCGTTCACCATGTCCTGGACCGCGTAGGCGGCCTGGTGGTCGGGGAACTGAAGCAGCTCGACGACCGTGTGCTGGCCGTCGGGCATGGTCCAGCCCCGGCGCGCGACGTGGCGGAGGCCGGCGTCGTAGAGATGGTTGGGGACGTCGGCGTCAGTGAGGGAGGAACCGAACTCTGCGACGGACTCCCAACCATCCTCCTTGGGCACAGCGCCATTCGGCGCGGGCAGCAGGTACTGCCGCAGGTCGCCGTAGTGGATCTGCGCCTCATTGCTGTCGGCCCCCGGCGCCGGCTCCCCGACTGGCGGCGCGGGCCGGGCCAGGACGGGGAAGGTGTAGCGGCCGTCGCTCGGCGTGGCGAGGAACGGGACGTCGGTGCGACGGGGGAGGCTGACGGCGTAAGCGGTTCCGGCGCCGATGGCACCGGCGAGTACGAGGGCTGAGGCGTAGCGGAGGACGAGGCGTGCGCGGCGCCGCTTCGGCTTCGGGGCGGACTCGGCTTGGAGTTGGGCGAAGAAGGCTGCCGGGTCGAGGTAGGGCTGCGCTGGCGCGGCAGTGGGGAACGCTGGTGCCTGCGCGCTCATGCCGAGTTTGAGCTGGGCTGGCGCGGCAGCGGGGAACGCTGGTGCTTGCCCGCTCGCGGCACCGATTTCAGCTGCACCACTCGGGATCTGCTCTGTCTGCCCGGCGGAGACATCCGCTGCACCTATTCCTGTTGCCTCAGCTATCTCGTTAGCCTGGTTAGGCTCGTTCTTCGCGTCTATGGCGTCTATGGCGTCTATCGCGTCTGTCTCGTTGTCCGGCTTCGGCGGCTCCCCGAACGCCGCCATCAGATCATCCTGAGCGCTCACGTCCCCAGCCCGCCCTTCAACGTGTCCAGCTGCCGTCCGAACAGCTCGGTCACGGCCTTCGTGTCCAGCGGCACCGTGCCCTCGGCGCGCACGATCGCGAACGTGTCGCCGACCGTCGCCAGGCACGTCATGCTGTCCAGCGGGTCGCCGACGTGGGTCACCGGCAGCACGCACAGCGCGTCCGCGTGCCCCGGCACCTGCGGGCCGTTGCGGAAGGCGCGCGACTGCTTCACCACGTTCTTGAACTGGCCCGTGCTCTCCGCCGACTGCGCCGGGTCCAGGCGCAGGACGGTCACCGCCACGTCCAGGGTCCCGGCCTCGTTCACGTACGTCCGCACCGCGCCGTCGCTCATCCGGCCCGCGGCGATCGCGCCCTTCGCGCTGCTCATGTCGGAGGCGGGCAGGGTGCCGAACAGCAGCGACACCGTCGGGTCGGCCTGGTCCGGCGAGATCGTCGAGTCGTTGCCGAGCCCGCCCTCGTCCGGGCCCGGCTTGTAGCCGTCGGGGACGGGGAGCAGGAAGTCCTTCACACTGCCGTAGTGCGTGCCGTCCGGCCGCACGCCCGAGGTCACGCTCGGGCGCGGCGTTCCAGACGGCGCCACCGGGACGCTCGCGGTCGCAGAGTTCTTCGATGTGCCGGTAGCCGCCAGGACCCCGAACCCCGCGCCCGTCCCGACCACCAGCGCCGACGCCAGCCACCCGGCGACGAACCACCCGCGGCGCCGCACCGCGGGCTGCTGTCCTGTCGGCGGCTCGAACCATTGCTCAGGCTGCCGCGCAGGTTGTCGTCCAGGCCACTCCCCGCTCACAGCAGATCCGCCTCACTCTTAGTGACCTGCATGACCTGGTCCTCCGACGGCGCGATCTTCGCCCGGCTCATGAACACCTGCGCCACCACATCCCCGTGCCGCACCAGCCCGTAAGCCGTGTACCGCCCACTCCCGTCCGGCGCGTAGTACTGCCCCACATAGCCCGTCGCCGTCCCCGGCACATTCGGCGCGGTCGCGTCCTCGGGGAACCGGGTCATCGTGAAGTACGACGACGCCCCTTCGGTCGACCGGAACTGCACCAGGTCGACCTCGACCTCGGTCCCGTCCGTCAGCGTCCACGCGGTCCGGGCGGCACGCCGGAAGGTGTAAGAGTTCAGCTTCACCAACGCGTTCTGCGGCTGCGCGTAGTACTCGGCCAGGCTCTCGATGGTGAACCAGTCGCGGGCCATGAAGTCCGTCGTGTCCTTCGCCCCGGCCGGCGTGGCCAGCAGCAGGGACCGCAGGTCGCCGTCGAGTTTCGCGCTGTCGTCCGTCTTCGGGTCGTGCGGGTCGGCAAGGCCGGGTACCGCCGCGACCGCCGGCGTCCGCTGGATCGGCGGCAGCGGCGTGGCCGGTCGGGAGCGCTGGATCAGGAACCCGCCGACGGCGCCGCCGGCCAGCCCGAGCACCACCGCCGAGGAGAACAACAGTCCGGTGCGTCGCTTCACGTGCCTCAGCTCCCCGTGTCCAGCCGGTCGATCTGCTTGCGCACCCGGTCGATCAGCACCGCGTGGTCCACCGGCGGCTGCCCGAAGACGTCGACCTCGAAGAACACGTCGCCGCGGAAGCCGACCGCGCGCAGCCGCGCCTCCCCGTACTCGGGGTCCAGCGGGATGTCGTAGGCCTTCTCGTCCGGATAGCCGGGGATGCTGAACGCGGTCCCGGTCGGCAGCCCCTGGTCGCTGGCGGCCCACTTCCGGGCGACGTCGGCGGAGCCGAAGTGCAGCAGCCGGACGTCGACGTGGTACTTCGCGTCACCGGTCTGGTAGCTGCGGCTCGCGCCGTCCTTGTAGCCGACCTGTTTCAGGATCTTGAGAACCTCCGAGCTGTTCGTGTAGAACCCGGCCACGGCGTCGGCGGTCAGCGGGTCGCCGTCCGCGGGGCCGACCGCCGATCCGTCGGATGGAACCGGCAGTAGGAAGTAGCGGATGTCGCCGGTGTGCACGCCCTTGGCGACCTTGCCGGTCACCGTCGAGGACGGCGACGGGCTCGACGTCGTCACAGTCGGCGTCGGCGACGGTGAAGGCGAGGCCGACGAAGCGGACGAAGAAGAAGTCGGTGTCGGGGTGGACGCCGTCGCAGACGTCTGACCCGTCACCGAACCCGGCGCCGCCTTCGCGACGGCACCCTGAGACGAGTGACCCCGCCCGACGGCCACCACGGCCCCGGCGGTCCCACCCGCGATCACCAACCACCCGACAGTGAACGCCGCGATCGTCGCACGTCTACGACCCGCGCCCGGAATCCCCACCCCTGGCAACGTCTGCACCCCTAAATCGACGAGAGGAGGATCTTCCCAGTCGTGAGGATGTTCGGAAAACCTCATTTGAGATCACGGTTCGGCCACGATCGGCGGGTGCAGGTCGGGCCGCTGTCGTGGGGGCAGGTTCCACCGATCGGCGGCGCCGCGTCCAGGCCCGGGACCCGTACCGGATTGCGGCCCCAGTGGCAGCGGGTCATGGTGGGGGTGCTTGGAAAGTTCACCCGGAAGGCGGTCCCCGCGATGAAGGCCCTCCAGTACCCGGCGGTCGGCGCCGCCCCCGTGGTCGTCGACGTCCCGGACCCCGAACCCGGCCCCGGCCAGGTGCTGCTGAAGGTCACCGCGGCCGGCGTGTGCCACTCCGACATCGCGGTGATGAGCATGCCCGCCGCCGCGCTGCGCTTCCCGCTCCCGCTGACCCTCGGCCACGAGGGGGCCGGCACGGTCGCGGCGTTGGGCGACGGCGCGACCGGCTTCGCCATCGGCGACAGCGTGGCCGTCTACGGGCCCTGGGGCTGCGGGATGTGCCACATGTGCGCGCAGGGCAAGGAGAACTACTGCCTGCGCGCCGCCGAGCTCCAGATCTTCCCGCCCGGGCTCGGCGCCCCCGGCGCGATCGCCCAGTACCTGCTCGTCGATTCGGTACGCCACCTCGTCCCGCTCGGCGACCTGGACCCGGTGCGCAACGTCCCGCTGACCGACGCCGGCCTGACGCCGTACCACGCCATCAAGGCCTCACTGCCGAAACTGGTCGGCGGCAGCACCGCGGTGGTGATCGGCACCGGAGGCCTGGGCCACGTGGCGATCCAACTGCTGCGCGCCCTGAGCCCGTCCCGCGTCGTCGCCCTCGACGTGGCGCCGGAAAAGCTGGAACTGGCCCGGGAAGTCGGCGCCCACGAGGCCCTGATGTCGGACGAGACGGCCGCGGCGACGGTGAAGGAACTGACCCGCGGCCGCGGCGCGGAGGCGGTCTTCGACTTCGTCGGCGCGCCCCCGACCGTCGCGCTCGCCTCGGCCTGCGCGGGGGTGGAGTCCGACGTGACCATCGTCGGCATCGGCGGCGGCAGCGCGCAGGTCGGCTTCGGCGTGACGCCGTACGACGCGGCGTTCCGGGCCCCGTACTGGGGCAGCAGGGCGGAACTGGTCGAGGTGCTGGACCTGGCGCGTGACGGCGACGTCTCGGTCCACGTCGAGACCTACAGCCTGGCCGAGGCGCCGAAGGCCTACGAACGGCTGCACGCCGGCCAGGTCCGGGGACGCGCGGTCATCCTGCCCAACGACTGACGCTTATTCTGCTGGGGTGAGTGGCTTGATCACGGAC
>NZ_JAAFYZ010000131.1 GCF_018274385.1 Catenulispora pinistramenti
TATTTCGCTCACTGGGTGATCACGCCCCCGGCTGGCCGGTGACCAGAACAACAAGAGCCGGATGACGGGAGACTGTCACGTCCGGATCTGTGGGAGCCCGGGGCTGAGATGCCCCGGGCCACCCGACCGACACAAGCAAGATCAACAGCAAGATCAAGGTCAAACCCATGGTGAAGGGCCGGGCCTCCGGCGGGCCTCGGCAACCTCAGGGAAACTAGCGCGGTTCCCTCGGGTGGCCGGGTGAGTCTCAGCGGCGGCGGTCCCTGAGGTGGTTACGGTCCGTTCCCCACGGTCGCGTCGTCAGCCCGGGGGGTACAGCACCGGTGTCCGGGGGTAAAGTCCGCGCGCGGCGGTTGGGTGCCTGAGCTGCGGTTTCGTATGGCGCGAACTTGACCCCCGGCCACCGGCACTGTAGGCGAAGCCCTGCCGACGCGACCGAGGGGAACGAACCGAAAACCGACCGGAAGAATAGCAATCGCAAGGAACGAAGACGCAGGTTAGCGATGCGGCTGCCGGTGAGGGTGCGGCGGCGGGCCGGTGGTCGATTGGTCGGGGGCATGCCCGGGTGCGGTAGGCGACATGCCTTGGTGGCCAGGCGAGCCCGCGCCCACACCTGCGCCCGCGCCCGCCAGCCCAGGATGCGCACCCTCGGGACTGCCGTGCTGCCAGCCCCCAGACCGGGAGCCGAACTCGCCGAGTCGCCGGTACCGAACCCCCTGTTTTGTATTTCTCCGGCTGGTTTTCGGTTCGTTCCCCTCGGTCGCGTCGGCAGGGCTTCGCCTACAGTGCCGGTGGCCGGGGGTCAAGTTCGCGCTGAACAAAACCGCAGCTCACGCGCCCGACCGCAAGCGCGCGGACTTTACCCCCGGACACCGGTGCTGTACCCATCGGGCTGACGACGCGACCGTGGGGAACGGACCGCACCACCTCAGGGACCGCAGCCGCTGAGACTAGATCGGCCACCCGAGGGAACCGCGCTAGTTTCCCTGAGGTTGCCGAGGCCCGCCGGAGGCCCGGCCCTTCATCACAGTTTTTGATCTTGCTGTTGATCTGGTCTTTGATCTGGCTCTTGCCCCTGCTCTGACTTACTGGAGTTGAAGAGGCCTGAGGTGGGGCGGGGTTGTGAACGCGCGAACTGGCAGCAGACATACAAACCCGCCGACCCGAACCCCGAACCGGCACAACTATGACCGAAGGCCGTAAAATGCATTTAAAGCCCACACGCCAACCGCAACCTGGCCCGCAGACTCTAGCCCTCAAGAAAGATCCGAACACCGAACCCGAACAGCCCACGAACCCGAACAGCTCACAGACCCAAACAGTTCACGGACCCGAACAGCCGGCAGAACTCTCACCCAGACCTCTCACACCCAGACCTCTCACACCCAGACCTCTCACCGCCCCCGCGTGAGAAACCCCACCGCCCCGGCGAGAACCCGCTCGAAGTACGCCTCCTGGTAATGGAAGGCATGCTCCGCCCCCTCGAACTCAGTCAACTCGCAGGCGTCCCCCGCCGCCACCATCGCGTCCCGAAAAGCACGCAAGCTCTCGATCGGCGCGATGCTGTCAGCCGTGCCGCTGAACACAGCCGTGCGCGGACTCCCAGGCCGTAGCAGGTGCAGCGGCGAGATCGACTCGGCCGTGGTGCCGGGCTCCAGCGCCCGGGCCAGTACCTCGGGGGCGACGAGGGTCGCGTCCACGATCGGGTTGAACAGGACCAGGGTGTCGAAGCCTGAGTCCGGTCCGGTCAGTGTGGCGAGTAGCGCGAGGTGGCCGCCGGCTGAGCTCCCGCCGGTGGCCAGGGGCAGGGTTGGCGCGGCCAGCTTGCGGGACTCCGCTCGGAACTCTGCTCGGAACTTCGCCATCTCGGCTCGGACGTCGGCCAGGCACTCGCCGATGTGCTCCGCACCCTGGCCCAGTAGGCGGTAGCCGGCCGCCGCCGCGAGGATGCCCTTGGCGGCCAGCGCCGTGCAGTGAGGTGCGAGTTCGTCTGGCGATCCGTGCCGCAGCCCGCCGCCGTGGAACAGAATCACGGCGGCGCGTGGGGGGCCCGTGGGTTCGAAGACCAGCATCAGGCGCCCAGGGAGGCAGTCGCCAGCTTGAACGCGAAGCCCAGGAACAGCGAGCCGATGCCGCCGGTTCCTGCTGCCGCCAGGCGTCGGCGGCGGCGGAAGGCGTCGGCCAGGCGGTTGCCGGTGAAGATCAGTGCGCTCAGGTAGGCCGCCGAGAACAGCATCACGATTGTCGACAGCAGGGCGAAGGCCTCGGTCGGGTAGGTCGCGTGCGGGCTCACGAACTGGGTCAGGAAGGCCAGGTCGAACAGGATCGCCTTCGGGTTCAGCAGGCTGACCACCAGGGCGCGGCTGAACGGGCGCTCGGCGGCCTGGATGGCCTCGGCCATCGCCGTCGCCTCCGGTGCGTCGCCAGCCGCCGTGGCTGCCGCGGCCGCGACTTCGCGGCGCTCGCGCCAGGCCTTCGCCGCGGAGCGCAGCATCCCGAAGCCGAGCCAGGCCAGGTAGCCGGCGCCGAGGAACTTCACCACGTCGAACGTCGCGGGGGACCGCTTCAGCATCGACGCCGCGCCGGCGGCGGTCAGCGTCAGCAGCACCGCGTCGCCGAGGAACACGCCGCAGGCGGCGCGATAGCCGGTGCGGACTCCCTTGCGCGCGCCGACTGTCAGCACGTACAGCGAGTTCGGACCAGGCAGCAGCACTATGAACAGTGCGCCGACCACGAAGGCCGGCAGATCGACAGTACCGAGCATGTCGTGAGAATTTCACGCCGGGGCCGTGGTGCGCGCATGAGTTTCACTGCTCGAACGTGGCAGCGGTCGCCGACCCGCCTGACACTCGTCACGGCTGGAACCTGCCGGCGCCCCTACCGCTTGTAATCCGCGAACGGATCCTGGCCCGGCCCCTCGTCGCCGACCTCGGGGTGCTCCGCCGCGTGCTCCTCGCGCAGCACCCGCCGCAGTACCTTGCCGATCATGTTGCGCGGCAGGTCGTCGCGGAACGCGATCAGCTTGGGGACCTTGTATGGCGCCAGGTGCTGGTGCGCGAACACGTCCAGCTCCGCGGCGGTGGCCGACATCCCCTCGGCGAGCTGGATCACCGCCTTCACCGTCTCGCCCCGGTAGGGGTCCGGGACGCCGATCACCGCCGCGTCGTAGACCGCCGGGTGTTCGCGCAACACGTCCTCGATCTCCGAGGGGTAGATGGAGAACCCGGAGGCGATCACCACGTCGCGCTTGCGATCGATCAGCGTCACGTACCCGTCCGGCGACATCACCCCGATGTCGCCGGTGTAGAGCCAGCCGTTGCGCAGCGCCAGGTTGGTCTCGTCCTGCTGGTTCCAGTAGCCCTTGAACAACTGCGGGCCGAAGACCACCAGCTCCCCGGCCGCGCCGATCGGGAGCACCCGGTCCTGCCGGAACTCGTCGACGATCTTCACGTGGGTGTTCGGCAGCGGCAGGCCGATGGTGCCGGGCCGGGAGTTGGCGTTCAGCGGGTTGGCCAGCGTCACCGGGGAGGACTCGGTCATGCCGTAGCCCTCGGCCAGCCGGCCGCCGGTCGCGGCCTGGAAGGCGTCGATGGTCTCCACCGGCAGCCGCATCGCGCCGGAGATGCAGGTGCGGATGGAGCGCAGGTCGTACTTGCCGATCTTCGGGTGCTCCAGCAGCTTGGAGTAGATCGGCGGCACGCCCGGGAACACGGTCGGCCGCTCGTGCTTGATCGCGTCCAGCACCAGCTCCGGGTCGAAGGTCGGCAGCAGCACCAGGGTCCCGGCCAGCAGCACGCCGGTGACCACACAGAGCATCAGCCCGTAGACGTGGAACAGCGGCAGCACGCACAACACCGACTCCCGCCCCACCTTGATGCCCTGGTCCCAGGCCTGCACCTGGTGCGCGTTGGCGACCAGGTTCCGGTGGGTGAGCATCGCGCCCTTCGGCCGGCCGGTGGTGCCGCCGGTGTACTGCAGGACGGCCAGGTCCTCTGACGGCTCCACGAACTCCTGCTCGACCGGGCCCGGGGAGGTCTCCATCAACTCTGTATAGGGGACGGCGCGTGCCCCGGGCGGCAGCGGCGTGATCAGCCGCTCCCGCTTCTCCCGCGCCGCGCCCAGCGGCAGGTCCAGCAGCTTGCGTTTGAGCGACGGCAGGAAGTCGGCCAGGCACACCGAGACCACGTGCTCCACCGCGGTGCCGGGCCGGGCGGCGTCCAGCGTGGCGTAGGCGCCGTCGAAGACGATCGCCACCTTCGCACCCGAGTCGGTGAGCTGGTGCCGCAGTTCGGAGTCGGTGTAGAGGGGGTTGCACGCGACCATCACCGCACCCAGACGGGTGATCGCGAAGAACGCCGTGATCGCCGCGGGACAGTTCGGCAACACCAGGGCCACCCGGTCGCCCTTGCGCACGCCGAGCGCCCGGAGCGCGCCGGCCAGCCGGTCGGCGTCGCGGCGCAGCTGCCTGTAGGAGGTCTTGCGGCCGAAGAACACCAGGGCGGCCCGGTCCCCGTAAGCGGCGGCCGCGTCGTCCAGGAGCCGGGTCACCGGGACGTCGGGAACGGTCACGTCGGTGGGCACACCAGCGGCGTAGAACCGCAGCCAGGGCCGGTCCGCATAGGGATCGGGCACGGCGGTAGACGGTGCGGTCTGGCTCACAAGCGGAGTCAAACACGTATTGAGAACGTTGTCAGTAGGCCCCTTGGACACAAGATCGCAAAATCCGTCGTTCACGAAAACTCTTTCGAGTCTTCACAACCCGGTCACGAGCGCTAAAGTCCGAAGGATGCGCTACATCATCATCGGCGCCGGCGCGGTCGGCGGCACCATCGGTGGACGCCTGGCCGAGGCCGGGCACGACGTGGTCCTGGTCGCTCGCGGCGCGCACCTGGAAGCGCTGCGGCGCGACGGGCTGCGGCTGCTCACCCCGGAGGCCGACCTGCGGCTGCCGGTCCCGGCGGTGGCCGGGCCGAAGGAGCTCGGCGAGCTGCGGCCGGACGACGTCCTCGTGCTCTGCGTGAAGTCGCAGGACACCGCGGGCGTGCTGAACGAGTGGGCCCAGGTGCCGGTCGCCGGCGGCGGTACCGCCTCGCAGCTGCTGCCCGTGGTCTGCGCCCAGAACGGCGTCGAGAACGAGCGCACGGCGCTGCGGCTGTTCGCGCACGTCTACGGGCTCTGCGTCTGGCTGCCCTCCCTGCACCTGGAGCCGGGCGTGGTGGCGGCGCACTCCACGCCGCAGTCCGGCATCCTCACCGTCGGCCGCTACCCGGACGGCGTCGACGACACCATCAAGCAGATCGGCCACGACCTCGGCGAGAGCCGGTTCGACGCGCCGGTGGTCGACGACGTGATGCGCTGGAAGTACGGCAAGCTGCTGAACAACCTGGGCAACGCCTTCGAGGCGGTCAGCGACCTCACCGCCGACGAGGAGCTGGCCGAGCGCCTGGTGGAGGCCGCGCGCGAGGAGGGCATCCAGGCACTGAACGCCGCCGGCATCCCCTTCGTCGGCACCGCCGAGCGGCGCGCCGTCCAGGGCGACCGCATGCGCTACGCCGAGATCCCCGGCACGCCGCGCGGCGGCGGCTCCAGCTGGCAGAGCCTGGCCCGCGGCACGGGGTCGATCGAGACGGACTACCTGTCCGGCGAGATCGCCCTCATCGGCCGCACCCACGGCATCCCCACCCCGGTCAACGAGCTGATGCAGCGGCTGAGCGCGCGGTTCGCGGCCACCGGCCGGGCGCCGGGGAGCATGCCGCTGGCCGAATTGGCGGAGCTGGTGACGCGGGCTCAGGAGTCTGCGACCTGATCGAGGCGGCGGCCGGCGGCGG
This sequence comes from Catenulispora pinistramenti, assembly GCF_018274385.1. Lineage (GTDB taxonomy): Bacteria > Actinomycetota > Actinomycetes > Streptomycetales > Catenulisporaceae > Catenulispora > Catenulispora pinistramenti. The sequence continues at coordinate 5,829 of NZ_JAAFYZ010000131.1, forward strand.
CAGCGAGTAAGTCAGACATCTGATCTGTCGCCGCCGCGCTGGCCGCCGGCCGCCGCCGGCCCACGCCACCGCGCCGGCTTCCGCGCGTCCTACGCCCGCGCCGCCCCACCGTGCTACGCCCGCCCCATCACGATCGCCGACCCGTGCCCGAACAGCCCCTGGTTCACCGCGACCCCGGCCCGCGCCCCGGCCACCTGCCGGGCGCCGGCCGCGCCGCGCAGCTGCCACGTCAGTTCGCAGACCTGCGCTATGGCCTGGGCTGGGATCGCCTCGCCGAAGGAGCTCAGGCCGCCGCTGGGGTTGACCGGGATCCGGCCGCCGAGGGCGGTCGCGCCGTCGTGGAGCAGCTTCTCGGCCTCGCCTGGTGCGCACAGGCCGATCTCCTCGTACCAGTCCAGCTCCATCGCGGTGGTCAGGTCGTAGACCTCGGCGAGGTCCATCTCCTGCGGGCCCAGGCCCGCCGCCTCGTACGCCGCGTGCGCCAGCGACTCGCGGAAGCCGCGGGCCGCCGGTGCCGCGGCGGCCAAGGAGTCCGAGGCGAGATACGGGAAATCCGGAACAGTTCTCGGATAGGTCGGCGTCGGCGCGGAAATGGCGCGGATGCGGACCGCGTCCTTGTTCAGTCGTCGGGCGTATTCCTCGGATGTCAGAACAACTGCCGCGGCGCCGTCGCTCGTCGCGCAGATCTGCAACAAGCGCAATGGATCGCTCACCATCGGTGACTTCAGGACGGTTTCGGTATCCACCTCCGCGCGGAAGCGCGCGTTCGGATTCAGAGAACCCGCGCGGGCGTTCTTTACTTTCACCGCCGCGAAGTCAACCTCGGTCGACCCGCGCAGTGCCATCCGGCGCCGCGCGTACAGGCCGAAGTACGCCGGGTTCGTCGCGCCGAGCAGGCGGAAGCGCAGCCAGTCCGGGTCGTCGGGGCGGTCGCCGCCGACCGGGGCGAAGAAGCCTTTGGGGGTGGCGTCCGCGCCGACCACCAGCACCACGTCCGCGAGCCCGGCCAGGATGTGCGCGCGGGCCGTGGCCAGCGCCTGCGCCCCGGTGGCGCAGGCCGCGTAGCAGCTCGCGACCGGTGCGCCCTGCCAGCCCAGGGCCTGCGAGAGCGCCGAGCCCGCGACGAAGCCGGGGTAGCCGTTGCGGATGGTCTCGCCGCCGACCACCAGCTGCACGTCACGCCAGCCGACCCCGGCGTCGGCCAGGGCGGCGCGGGCCGCGACCAGCCCGTATTCGACGAACGGCCTGCCCCACGCTCCCCAGGGGTGCATCCCGACACCGGCCACGGCGACGGAGTCGGTCCGGCTCATGCGCTCGCCTCCTCGGAGGCTGAGGAGTATGCGCTGTATGCCTCGACATCCGCGCCGGAGTCCTCAAAATGATCTGCCGGACGCCAGTTCCAGACCCTTTCCTCAACGCCCGTAGAGGAAACGAGGGTTCCGGGGGTCAATTCCATGATCATTCCGACTCGCAGCGCCTCGTTCGGGACGTCCGGGGCGACCTGGCCCAAGATGATCATCCGCTCGGCGGTCAGCTCGACGGCGGCCAGCGCGTAGGGGGAGAACTCGGCGTCCGGTGGCCGCGGGTACGGCGGCGGGGGAGCGTAGTGGGCGTCGGTGTAAGACCACAGAGTCCCGCTCGTGGACAGCGGCTCAGGGTTTTGCTCCAGGCCCTCGCAGTCCGGGTCCGGGCAGCCGGGGATGGTCCGTGGGGGGAAGCTCAGGGCGCCGCACGACGTGCAGCGGCCGGCCAGCAGAGCGAAGCCGTCCGGCCCCTCGCGGAACCATTTTTCGGTTCCCGGAGCGGCAGGTATGCCGTCAGTCATGGATCTGACGGTATATCAGATTTGCCGCCCCGGGAACGCCAGCCCGCGGTGGTTCAGTGGTGCCCCGGTCTAGCGGTACCGGTGACCTGCCGTCCGATGTGCGGTCCGGCAGGGCGGTTCGGGAGGACCGGTGAAGAGAAGGTGGCTACTTTCGCACGGTTGAGCGGTGGCGCTGTGCGTCCCGCGCCGTTCAGAGCCTGCCCGGGCCGGTCTCAGTCGTCGGCGCGACGGCGGCTGCCGCGCTGGTCGTCGAGTCGGCCGAGCACCCCGGGGAGTCGTTCCAGCAGCCCGACGAGCTGGTCGAACTCCTCGTCGGTGTAGGAACGGCGCAGCGAGCGGTCCAGGGCCCGCACCCGGCGCTTGGCGGCCTCGTAGGCCTCCTTGCCCCGGGCGGTGACCTCCGCGTCGATGACGCGGCCGGCCCCGCGGCCGAACTCGCGGGTGATGTAGCCCTTGCGCTCCAGTGCGGCCACCAGCCCGACCATGGCCTGCGGTGTCACCGAGACCGAACGGGCCAGCGTCGCCGAGGAGGCACGGCGCAGATGGACCAGCGCCTGCAGGACGCCGTACTGGGCCTCGGTGAGGTCGAGTTCGGCGAGCAGGCGCGTCATGTGCCGGGCGAGCTCACGGTCGCACATCGTGAGCAGCCACGGCAGGTAGCCCGTGGAGGGCCGGTAGCGGACCGGGCGATGGCCGCGGCCGGCGAGTGATCCACCGGAGGCCGGGACCAGTTCCTGGTCGTCCTCATCCTCGTGCTCGGTGGTGTGTGCAGATGTGTGTTCTGACACAGCGGGTCTTCCCCCCTTGCGTGTTGGTGCCATTCCCCTTGCCGCGTTCCCGCCAACGCGGTGACAGCGCTCATGTTGCGTGTCGAGTGGAATGGACTTGTTCAAGCCCATCATATTCACGGAATGGGCAGTACGACAGCAGGTCTTCGCTGTAGATCTGTGTACGTAGATTTACGGATGTTGAGTTCGGCGGACTGCCGGTATAAGCAGGTGGACACGCCGAGGACGCCGTCACCCGGGGTGATCCGGGTGCGGCGCAGCGCGAAGCAGGGCCCTGACGTGCGCTCAAGGTCTGCGGCGGACTCCTGTGCGGGGGGGTGCGGAGTCCGGCAAGGGGGTGTTCGGTTGTGGCGGGGGGACAGACGGAGCGCTCCACCCGCGCTGCCGGATCACCTGGGGGGAGAGGGAGACAGGGCGCGGGTGGAGCGGTTTCGTACTCGGCGACACCGTGCGGGCTGGTGCGGTGGGTCGGCCGGTCCTGCATCACAGAGGCTACCGCTTGGACACGCTGAGTTGATGATCATGGAGTACTTCTTGAACCAGACTTTGCCGTTTCTTGGCACAACCCTTCCGGGTGTGTGCCGCCGACCTGGCCGGTCCCGAGATCGCCTATCGTTCTACCTGTGAATCGAGGCAGGGCGGGCGACTACGACGACGGGTACGGCCGTCCTGAGCACGACGCCTACGACGAGTACGGCTACGGTTCCCCGGACGAGGACGCCACCGTCAACATCAACGACTACGACGGCGAGTTCCAGGACGGGCCGTACGAGGACGACGGGTCGTACCACGACGAGGGGTACCACGACGACGGGTACGACGACGGCGATTACGCCGAGGAGTACTACGACGACGAGGAAGAGCTCCCGGTCTCCAACCGCATCCTCACCATCCCGAACCTGATCAGCCTGGCCCGGCTGGCCGGCGTGCCGCTGTTCCTGGCCCTGGTCCTGTCGCCCTACTACGGCGGCCCCAAGTACGACGTCTGGGCCCTGGTCATCCTGGCGCTGTCCGGGTTCTCCGACTGGCTGGACGGCAAGCTGGCCCGGCGCTGGAACCAGATGACCAAGTTCGGCGCGATGATCGACCCGCTGGCCGACCGGCTGTACATCCTGGCCACCCTGGTCGGGCTGACGATGCGGCAGATCATCCCGCTGTGGCTGCCGATCGTGCTGGTCGGCCGGGACGTGGCGATGCTGGTGCTGATCACGCCGAAACTGCGCAGGGCCGGCTACGGCGTGGCGCTGCCGGTGCACTTCCTGGGCAAGGCCGCGACCTTCAACCTGCTCTACGCCTTCCCGCTGCTGCTGCTCGGCCAACTCGGCGAGAAGCCCACCCACCTGACGGACATCGCCAACATCTTCGGCTGGGCGTTCGTCGGCTGGGGGACCGCGTTGTATCTGCTGGCCGGCGGGCTGTACTTCGTGCAGGCCCAGCGGATCACCCGCGGCTCCGGACACTGAGGCGCCCGCACCGGCCCGGGCGTGTCAAGATGGCCTCCATGCCCACGCCGCCCGACACCCGGACCGCCGCGCGCCGCGACGCCTCGATGTCGCTGCTGACCAGCCTGCTCAACGACACGCTGGACCCCGGGTACGCCGAGACCGCCGCGCGGCGTGAGGCCCGCGGCGAGGGCGGGGGCACCAGCGGCTGGACCAAGCGCTTCTCGCCGACCGTGCTGGTCGGGGTGGCGGCGCTGGCGCTGGTTCTGGTCATCGCGGCGATCCAGACCCACCAGCAGGCGCCGGCCGCGGAGAAGGAGCGGCAGCAGCTGATCTCCCGGGTGCAGGACGCCGAGCGCAAGAACTCGGCCGACGAGGCCATGATCTCCACGGTCCGCGGCCAGTTGCAGGCCGCGCAGGCCGAGGCGCTGGGGCCGGAGCAGGGCAAGGCGTTCACCGCGATGTCGGTGGTCACCGGCGCCTCGCCGGTGACCGGGCCCGGGCTGCAGATCGTGCTCGGCGACGCGGCCGGCGCCGACGGCCCGAGCAGCAGCGACCCCCGGCAGCAGAGCAGCAACGAGAGCCGGGTGCTGGACCTGGACCTGCAGAACGCGGCCAACGGGCTGTGGGCGGCCGGGGCCGAGGCGGTCGCGATCAACGGCCAGCGGCTCACCTCGCTGTCCGCGATCCGCACCGCGGGCTCGGCGATCATGGTGGACTTCCGGCCGCTGTCCTCGCCGTACACGATCCAGGCGATCGGCGACCCGAAGTCGATGGCCGCGAAGTTCGCCGACGGCACGGACGGCCGGTACCTGTTCGAGCTGAAGTCGCAGTACGGCATCCAGTTCGACACGAACACGAAGAGCAAGCTGACCCTGCCGGCCGCCACGCAGCTGTCGCTGACCGACGCGGTGCCGGCCCAGTGAGGGCGCGGTGAGGGTGCGGTGAGGGCGGGTCCTGTGGGCGGCGCGGCGAGTCGCGGAACGCCCGGCGCGGACGCGATGAGTGCCGGTGCCTTGAGCACGGCCGGGGGTTCGGTACGGTGGCCCCAGCAATTCTCGATGACTGAGACCGGGATGACCGAGATGACTTGGAGGGCGTCGTGATCGCGGCGATCGGACTGGTGATCGGCGTGATCGCGGGGGTGGTCTTCCACCCCACGGTGCCCGAGGGCCTGGCCCCCTACCTGCCGATCGCGGTGGTGGCGGCGCTGGACGCGGTGTTCGGCGGCGTGCGCGCCCTGCTGGACGGGATCTTCGACGACAAGGTGTTCGTGGTCTCCTTCGTCTCCAACGTCCTGGTCGCCGCGCTGATCGTCTACCTCGGCGACCAGCTCGGCGTCGGATCCCAGCTGACCACCGGCGTGGTGGTGGTGCTGGGCATCCGCATCTTCTCCAACGCCGCGGCCATCCGCCGCCACATCTTCCACGCCTGAGCAAGGAGCGCGGAGTGCAGACGCGGCCGGGTAGCGCGGACGAGAGCGGCGAGGGCGAGGGGACGGAGCCGGAGCTCGACGAGACGGTGAGTCTTGAGAGCTTGGCGGACGAGGGCCCCGCCGAGGACGAGGAAGCTCAGGAGCCTGCTGAGGCGGACGACGCTGAGGCCGAGGACTCTGAGACCAAGGGTTCTGCGGCCGAGCGCTCTGAGGAAGAGAAGACCGGGCCGGAGTCGGAGTCCGGCGAGACATTGGATCTTGCTGATCTGCCGGAGGCGCCTGCTGAGGCTGAGAAGCCCGGTGCTGAGAAGCCCGGTGCTCAGAAGCCTGGCGCGGAGAAGCCCAGTCCCGAGCCTGGCGAGACAGTGGATCTCGGCGGCTTGCTGCCGGACGATGCCGCTGAGGCAGAGCCGGGTGCCGGTCTCGAACCCGCCGAGGCGACCGGCCCCGAAGAAGCGGCTGGTGAGCGCGCGGAGGTTGAGAAGCCTCGCGCCCCGGAGTCCGCCGAGACCGTGAACCTCGCTGGTCTGGGCGCCGATGAGGCCGCTGAGGAGAAGCCCGCTCGCGACCTGGTTCCGGATGAGGCCGCCGAAGAGAAGCCCGGCGCGCGCGACCTGGCCGAGACCGTCGATCTTCGCAGCCTGCTGCCGGAGGACCTGGCCGACGAGCCGTCCGGCGCGGATGAGCCCGAGCCGCCTCTCCGCCGCCGTACACCCGCCGACGCCGAGGGCCAGCCGCCCCGCCGTCGTCCCATGCCCGGCGGCCAGCCTGCGCGCCGCCCCGGACCCGGTCAGGACCCGCGGCGTGGCCCGGGGCATCCGCACAGTGCCCACGCCTCCGCCGAGCCCGGTCCCAAGCGCCGCCCGCCGTCCGACCACGTTCCGGACCATGCGGCCAAGCGGCACCCGGGCCCCGAGGCGCGCTCTGCCGCAGCCGCTGCTGGTGCCGCTGCCGCAGCCGGTGCAGCGGCCGTAGGCGCGGCAGCAGCCTCCGGCCCCGCTGCCGCCAAGCCCGGCGTTCCCAAGCCCCCCTCCGTCTCCCTGGGCCGTCGCCGCCTCATCGCCGCCTTCTGGCCCCCGCGCCTGTCGCGCAACCAGGCCGTGGTCGGCGTGCTCCTGGCGGCGCTCGGCGCGGCGGTGGCGATTCAGGTCCACGCGACCAACACCTCCGACGAGATCCTGCGCGGGGCGCGCGCCGACGATCTGGTCAACATCCTCGATGAGGTGACCTCGCGCGGGCAGAGCCTGGACGCCGAGCTGCGGAATCTGGAGACGCAGAACGCGACGATTCAGGACAGTGCCGACAAGGCGCAGGCGGCGTTGACGCAGGCTCAGCAGAAGGCGAAGGACCTGCAGATCCTGTCCGGGACGGTCAAGGCCAAGGGTTCGGGCATCACCATGACCATCACCGATCCGCAGGGGCAGATGAAGTCCGCGACCTTGCTCAACGCGCTGGAGGAGCTGCGGGCCGCCGGGGCCGAGGTGATCCAGGTGAACGATGTGCGGGTGGTCGTCTCCTCGTCCTTCGTCGACACCGCGGACGGCGGGATCGCGCTGGACGGGCACAAGCTGACACAGCCCTATGTCTACAAGGTGATCGGCGACCCGAACACGCTCGGGCCGGCCATGCAGATCCCCGGCGGCGTGGTGGCGAACGTGAAGTCCACGCAGGGGGCGAACGCCACGATCGCCTCCGGGCAGGTGCTGGTCGACGCGGTGGTGCCGCAGCCCGACCCGCAGTACGCCAAAGCGAACTGATCAGGGCCGGTGCAGGGCCGGTGCGCTCCGGGCCCGAGCATGGTCCAGAATATGACCGCGGGCCCACCGGCCCGTGGCGGCCGCCGCGCCGTCGAACCCGTGTGAGGAAAGGGCGGCAAAGAAGCCGATGACCCCCGAAGAGCTGAAGTACACCGCCGAGCACGAGTGGGTCCGCACCGGCGACTCCGACAGCGTCCGCGTCGGGATCACCGACTACGCCCAGGAGCAGTTGGGCGACATCGTCTTCGTGCAGCTGCCGGAGGTCGGGGCGAAGATCACCGCCGGCGAGCCCTGCGGCGAGCTGGAGTCGACCAAGAGTGTCAGCGACCTGTACGCCCCGCTCACCGGCACCGTCAATGCCGTGAACGGCGATCTGGACACCTCGCCGGAGCTGGTGAACTCCGACCCCTACGGCGAGGGCTGGATCTTCGACGTCGAGCCCGACGACGCCTCCGAGGTGGAGGCGCTGCTGGATGCCAAGGGCTACGAGGCATCCCTGGAGGGCTGAGCCCTCTGGTCCGGCCGGCCGGACCCAGGTCCGGGACCGGTGCCCACCGATCCCGGACCTGATGTGTTCCCGCCGTCGTACGGGCGGCATTCGAGCACTGAGACGCAGTAATCTGGAGGGATGCGCACGCTGAGGTACGGGCGAAACTCGTGCCTTCTCGGCGCGTTCCGGTTGACCTCGACAAGAGGCGCCCCATAAGTTGCGACCAACGCAGGCGGCAGCCACAACCGCCACAGGAATACTCCGGGAGGCCCACGACATGCCGTTCTGCACCAGGTGCGGGAACGCCAACCAAGCGGGGAGCCGCTTCTGCTCGCACTGCGGCACCGCCTTGGCCGAGTCCCCGCTGCCGGGTGACCCCTTGGTGCCCGAGGGGGCGGCAGAGCGGACCTCGACGATGTCGCTGGTCAGCGTGGAGGCGGCCGCCGAGGCGGCGACGGGCGTGGTCGGGGAGGAGACCGAGCAGGTGGGCCTGGGCCCGGCCGACCGCGAGGCGCTGGCCGCGCTGCCGGCCGGCTCGGCCCTGCTGGTGGTGCGCCGCGGCCCGAACGCCGGCAGCCGGTTCCTGCTGGACGCCGACGTCACCACGGTCGGGCGCAGCCCGGACAGCGACATCTTCCTGGACGACGTCACCGTCTCCCGCCGGCACGCCGAGTTCGCCCGCACCGCGCAGGGCTTCCTGGTGCGCGACGTCGGGAGCCTCAACGGCACCTACGTGGATCGCAACCTGATCCAGGAGGCGCTGCTGCGCGACGGCGACGAGGTGCAGGTCGGCAAGTACCGCCTGGTGTTCCACGCGGGCTGAGCCGACCGGCGACGAGCCGGGCGGCCGCGCACGCCGCGGCCGGACCGGCAGGCGGTCAAGCTGGGGGGCCGGCAGGAAAGGCAGGTGTCCGGCGTGTCCGGCGAGGCGCTCACCATCGGCGAAGTCATCGGCCGGCTGGCCGCGGACTTCCCGGACCTGACCGTGTCCAAGATCCGGTACCTGGAGAGCGGCGGGCTGATCAGCCCCGGGCGGACCCCGGCGGGCTACCGGCGCTTCACCGAGGAGGACGTCGAGAAGCTGCGCTGGGTGCTGGCCGCCCAGCGCGACCAGTACCTGCCGCTGAAGGTGATCCGGCAGCACCTGGCCGCCGACGGGCCGCGGGTGAGCCTCGGGGACGCCGACGCCATAGTGGCCGCGCTGACGGCCGGGGCCGAGGACGGCGCCGCGCCGGATCCCGATGTCGAGGCCGAGCCCGGCGCCGGCCTGCCGGCAACGGCCGACCCGGATCATCCGGCCCTGCCACCGGCGGCCACCCTGACCCCTCCGCTGCCGCCGCTTCCCCATCCGCGCGGCCGGGCCGCCACCGTCGCCGATCCCGAGTTCTACCTGACGGCCCGGGCCGACGTCGGCGAGCTGCACCTGGGGCCCGAGGCGCTGGCCCGGACCGCGGGCGTGTCCGAGTCCTTCCTCGCCGATCTGGTCGCCTACGGCCTGCTGCCGAACGCCCGGGACTACGGCGGCGACGCCGTGTTCATCGCGCGCTCGGCCTCGGCGCTGGCCGAATACGGGCTCGAACCGCGGCATCTGCGTTCGCTGATGACCGGCGCGCGCAACACCGCCGGGCTGCTCGGCACCCTGCTCCCGGCCCGCCGCCACGACGGCGTCACCGGCACCGCACGGCAGGCGGCGGCCACCCGGGCGGCGACGCGCACGGCGGAGGCCTCAGCGGCCGTCGTGAAGCTCTACGGGGCGCTGCTGCGGGCCGAACTGGCCGCCGACACCGCCCCGGCGGCTCCGGCCGCTCAGCCGGCTCCGGGCGCCTCGGCAGGGACCCAGGCCACCCATCCGTATCCGGCCGCTCAGACCCGGCAGGCCCCGCCGGCCGCACCCCCGGCGGCATCGCCGGATCATGCCCCGTCGGCCGCCGCCGACACCTCACCGGCCCCTTCCGCACCGGCATCCCGGGCATCTTCCCGGAACCCCGGCATGCCCGGCGGGCCCGCGGCGCGATAGGGTGGAGAACGTGAACGAACTCGACGTCGTCGGCGTCCGCGTCGAGATGCCGTCCAACCAGACGATCGTCCTGCTGCGCGAGGTCACCGGCGAGCGGTATCTGCCGATCTGGATCGGGGCCAACGAGGCCTCGGCCATCGCGCTGGCCCAGCAGGGCGTCACGCCCCCGCGCCCGCTGACCCACGACCTGTTCCGGGACGTGCTCGCGGCCTTCGGCAGGCAACTGCTGGAGGTCCGGATCACCGCGATGCGCGACATGGTGTTCTACGCCGAGCTGGTCTTCGACGGCGGCCTGCAGGTCAGCGCGCGCCCCTCGGACGCCATCGCGCTGGCGCTGCGCACCGGGGCGACCATCTACGGGGCCGAGGAAGTGCTCGCCGAGAGCAGCATCCTGATCCCGGACGAGCAGGAGGACGAGGTGGAAGTCGAGCGCTTCCGCGAGTTCCTGGACCAGGTCTCGCCGGAGGACTTCGGCGCTTAAGCGTGGCCGGTGGGTCCACGGGCCCACGGGCGGCGCCCACCGACGCGGGGTGTCGGGGCGCTCAGACGTGCGTACCGCGAAGGTCGGATAGTCCGATTCGCGAAGACACGCCCGATGCCTCCCGGCCGATGTCGTTGACCGGCACCCGGTGCCACGCATACGGTCGAAGGCAGCTAGAGGCGAACACAATTGGAGGGGTGGCCGAGACCGTGGCCCGGACGGCGTACGCCGGCTGGAAACGGACCTGAGCGCCGATCGAGGACCCCGGAAGGGGTTTGCGGAGACTGATCGACGTCAAGGTACCGGGCGAAGGATCTTTCCCGACAAGACGGATCGGCGTGGGCTTCCTCACTGGGGCTCTTCAAGCGGAAGGCCAAGCACATGACCGGGACGAGTGCTGCGGGCGGGAGCGGGTTCCCGCGCGCGGTCGGACCGGGCGACCTGCCGGCCGCCCCCGCGCCGGGACAGCCGGCCCAGCCGGCCGGCTACCGCGGGCCGACGGCCTGCGCCGCCGCCGGCATCACCTACCGCCAGCTGGACTACTGGGCCCGCACCGGCCTGGTCGAGCCGTCGATCCGGTCCGCCTCGGGCTCCGGGTCGCAGCGGCTGTACGGCTTCCGCGACATCATCGCGCTGAAGATCGTCAAGCGGCTGCTGGACACCGGTGTCTCGCTGCAGAACATCCGGATCGCGGTCGGCTACCTGCGGGCCCGCGGCGAGGCGGACCTGGCCGGCGTCACCCTGATGAGTGACGGCGCCAGCGTCTACGAGTGCACGTCCCCGACCGAGGTGTTCGATCTGGTCCAGGGCGGCCAAGGGGTGTTCGGGATCGCCGTGGACGCGGTGTGCCGCGAGGTCGAGGGCACACTGAGGCAGTTCCCCGGAGCCGGCGAAGGCGACCTCCCCGGCACCGCGGGAGCGACACCGGCAGCCGCGGCGGGGTCCGCGACGGCGAGCGGCCCCGGCCACGGTTCCGGTGCCGAGGCCACGTCCCCGGAGATCGTGGACGAGCTGGCCCGCCGGCGGCGGATAAAGGCGGTCTGACTCGGTGAGGGCTGACGCCGTGAGGTCTGACTCGGTGACGGCTGACTCCGTGACGGCTGACTCCGTGACGGTCGGGATTTCCCCTATGCCGACGGCGCCGAGCGTGCGCAACCGAGTCCCGCGGACTCGCGTCTACCCGGCGTGACCCGATTTCAGGCGCCCGGGTGGCTGTCCCGGCGCGTTCCCCGGACCCGCAAGAGCCAGCGCCGCCTGTACCAGGCCGCCGCGCTGGCGGTGGTTCTGCTGTTCGCACCGGTGTCGGCAGTCCACGCCACCGAGTCCTCCTACGAGCGCAGCGCGGCCGCCGTGCCCTACGAGCCGGTCGCGATCGTCTTCGGCGCGGGCGCCCCCAACGGCCAGCCGACGGCGTACCTGGCCCGCCGCCTGGACGTCGCGCTGGACCTGTACCACCGGGGCAAGGTGAGCGTGATCCTGGTGACCGGCGACAACTCCCATCCCGACTACGACGAGCCCACCGTGATGCGCGACTACCTGGTGAACCACGGCGTGCCGACAGCGCGCATCGTCCGGGACTTCGCGGGCTTCGACACCTGGGCCTCCTGCGCCCGGGCCAAGAAGATCTTCGGCGTCGGCCACGCCACGCTGGTGACTCAGGACTTCCACATGCCGCGCGCCCTGCTGCTGTGCCACGCCGCCGGAATCGACGCCTACGGCGTAGCCGACACCGGCGAGTCGGTGGACGGCCAGAACGAGCTGATGCACGACTCGGCGCGCGAGGTGCTGGCCGGGATCAAGGCATGGGGCCAGGCCGTGCTCCAGCCGAACCCGGTGCTGGGCAAGAAGGAGACCAGCGTGACGACGGCTTTGGCGGCGGCTAAGCGCTAGTACCGCATCAGGCAACCCTTGCCCGGTAGTTCGCGACGTGCCGGTCGCCGAACGGGATCGGTTCCCGGCTGGTGCTGCGGGGGTGGAGTTTGCAGGAGGATGAAGTTTGCGAACCGGGTTGCGGTTGGGGTGTGGTTTCAAGGCTTTTACGCCTTCGGTCATAGTTGTGCCGGTTCGGGGTTCGGGGCGGCAGGTCTGTAACTTGGCTGCCGGTTCCCGCGTTCACAACCCCGCCCCACCTCAGGCCTCTTCAACTCCAGCAAGTCAGAGCAAGGGCACGGGCCAGAGCAAGATCAAAGTCAAAGGCGATGGTGAAGGGCCGGGCCTCCGGCGGGCCTCGGCAACCTCAGGGAAACTAGCGCGGTTCCCTCGGGTGGCCGATCTAGTCTCAGCGGCGGCGGTTTGTGGGGTGGTGCGGTCCGTTCCCCTCGGTCGCGTCGTCAGCCCGGGGGGTACAGCACCGGTGTCCGGGGGTAAAGTCCGCGCGCTTGCGGTCATGCGTGTGAGCTGCGGCTTTTGATAGCGCGAACTTGACCCCCGGCCACCGGCACTGTAGGCGAAGCCCTGCCGACGCGACCGAGGGGAACGAACCGAAAACCAGCCGGAAGAATGGCAACCGAAGGGACCGACAACGCGGGTCGGCGATGCGGCTGCCGGTGAGGGTGTGGCGGCGGGCCGGTGGTCAGTTGGTCGAGAAATATGCCCGGGTGCGGTATGCGGTAACGGACCGGCGGCGCTCATCGCAGCAGCCAGCCCGCCGACTACCGACTACCGACATCCTCTGGCAGGTCTCGCCTCGCCATCCGCCAGCAGCAGCCTGGCGGCCAGGCCAATCGGCTATCCAGCAGACTTCATCTTGGCGGCGGCGCCCGGGTCTATCTACCCATCCGGCGGCGGCCAGGCGAGCCCACACCTGCAGCCGCACCCGCCAGCCCAGAATGCGCACCCTGCGACTGTCGCGATGCCAGCACCCTGACCGGCGGCCGAACTCGCCGAGCCGCCGGTACCCGCACCACCCGTTTTGTATTTCTCCGGCTGGTTTTCGGTTCGTTCCCCTCGGTCGCGTCGGCAGGGCTTCGCCTACAGTGCCGGTGGCCGGGGGTCAAGTTCGCGCCATACGAAACCGCCGCCCACCTGCATGTCCGCAGCGCGCGGACTTTACCCCCGGACACCGGTGCTGTACCCCCCGGGCTGACGACGCGACCGAGGGGAACGGACCGCACCACCCCACAAACCGCAGCCGCTGAGACTAGATCGGCCACCCCAGGGAACCGCGCTAGTTTCCCTGAGGTTGCCGAGGCCCGCCGGAGGCCCGGCCCTTCATCACAGCCCTTGATCTTGCTGTTGATCTTGCCGTTGATCTGGTCTTTGATCTGGCTCTTGCCCTTGCTCTGACTTGCCGGAGTTGAAGAGGCCTGAGGTGGGGCGGGATTGTGAACGCGAAAACCGGCAGCCGACAAACACACCCACCACCCCGAACCCCGAACCGGCACAACTATGACCGAAGGCCGTAAAAAGCTTTGAAACCCACAGCCCAACCGCAACCCGGCCAGCAATCTAGCGAAACCACCACGCCGACAACCTCCGCCCAGGCCAAGTCATCACCAGGGCAAACGTTGCCTGATGCGGCACTAGCGCAGCTCTGCGCTGGCGAGGCGGAGCTGCACCGTGAAGGGAACGGTTCCCTCGGGCGTGATCGAGTCGCGCCGCGCGTCGAGGAAGGCACCGCGAAGGCGCTCCATGGCGGCCTGATCAAGCGGCTCGAAATCGTAGAGACTCGCGACGCCGGCCCACACCCGGTCGACCGGGCCGCCCAGATCGATCGCGACGCTCTCCCACTCCACCGGGGCGAAGCCGGCCGGGCTGAGGATCGCGTCGAACCCTTCGCGAGTGCGGGTCCTGCGGTCGCCCAACGCCGGCATGCGCTTGGCCGCCGGGGTGTCTGCGATCTCCTCTTTCGCCAGCGCGCGGAACCGGTCGTAAGCCTCGTCGAGCAGGACGCCGTTGCCGACCACGCACGCCAGCACCCCGCCCGGCGCCAGGACCCTGGCCACTTCCACCGCGACCTGCTCGATGTCAGCCATCAGCATCAGCGCCATGTGGGAGACGCAGGCGTCGAAGCTGCTGTCGGGGAAGGGGAGTTCCTGGGCGCGCGCCTCTTCCAGCCGGGTATCGGCCAGTGCTGGCCGCTTCCGCGCCAGCGCCAGGGTCTGCGGGGACAGGTCCACTCCGGTGAGCTGCCTCGGGCGTTCCCGGCCGGCGCTTGGTTCCGAGCTGTCGCTGCCGGCCAAAAGGTCGAGCAGCAGGCCGTCGCCGCATCCGAGATCCAGGACCCGTTCGCGGCCGGCTACCCGATCGCGCAGGAGTTCGTAGCTGGAGCGGCCGTCCGGGGCCCGGCCGTGGCCGAGCCATTCCGAGGTCACCGCCGGATGTTCGGCGTGGAAGGCGTGCAGGAACGCTTCTTGCGATGCGGCAATCGTCATATCGGCAGCTTACGGATGCCACGGGGCGCAGGTAGGGCTACGGTCTAGGCATGATTACTGGCACGCACGCGATCCTGTACACCACCGACGCCGAGGCCGACCGGGAGTTCCTGCGGGACGTGCTCGGGTTCCCCCACGTGGACGCGGGCGGCGGCTGGCTGATCTTCCAGCTGCCGCCGGCCGAGCTCGGGGTGCACCCGGCCGAGGGGGCGCCGACCAGCGAGCTGTATCTGATGTGCGACGACCTGGACGCGACGCTGGCCGAGCTGGCCGCCAAGGGCGTGCAGCCGGTGGGGGAGCGGGTCGAGGCGCGCTGGGGTGTGCGGGCTTGGGTGGCGTTGCCGAGCGGTACGCAGCTGGGGTTGTACGAGCCGCGGCATCCGGTCGCGCGGGGGTTGTGAGGCCTCAGCGAGGGTCCTTCAGCCCGCTCCGGATCTCATCCAGGATCCCCGGCACCGCGCGCTCGATCAGGTCCATGACGTGCTCGAAGGCCTCGTCGTCATCGTAGTAGGGATCCGGCACGTCCAGATCCGGCCCGGCGGTCGGATCGAAGGACCGCAGCAGCCTGACCTTCTCCCGATCGCGGTCGTCGCGCGCCAGCGCCCGCAGCTCCCGCAGGTGCCCGGCGTCCAGCGCGATCACCAGGTCGTAGTCGTCGAACCAGCCGCGCTGGAACTTGCGCGCGGAGTGGTCGGAGGTGAAGCCGTGGCGCCGCAGCGTGCGGACCGTCCGCCGGTCGGCCGGGTCCCCGGCGTGCCAGCCCCCGGTCCCGGAGCTGTCGACGACCGCGTCCAGATCCTCGTCCTCGATGTACTTGCGCAGCATGTGCTCGGCCATGGGGGAGCGGCAGATGTTGCCGGTGCAGACGAAGGTCACGCGGTACGGGCCGCGGGCGGCGGGGTCGGACATGTGATCGATTGTCTCAGACCCGAGCGCGGCAGACCCTAGCGCGGCATCCGGCGCCACACCGCCTGCGGCACCAGCCGGGCCACGAAGTACGCCGGCCGCAGCGCGCCGGGGACCCAGACCCGGATCCGGCGCTTGCGCAGCGCCTTGACCACCGCGTCGGCGACCTGGTCCGGGGTGCTGGACAGCGGCGCGGGGCTCATGCCCTCGGTCATCCGGCCGATGACGAAGCCGGAGCGGACCAGCAGCAGGTGCACGCCGGTGCCGTGCAGCGCGTCGCCGAGGCCGCTGGCGAAGCCGTCGAGGCCGGCCTTGGCCGAGCCGTAGACGTAGTTGGCGCGGCGCACGCGCAGGCCCGCTACCGAGGAGAAGACCACCAAGTCGCCGTGGCCCTGGGTCTTGAGCAGGGAGGCCAGCACGGTCAGCACGCTGATCTGGGCCACGTAGTCGGTGTGGACGACCTGCACGGCGTGCGCCGGGTCCCGCTCGGCGAGTTCCTGGTCGCCCAGGATGCCGAACGCGACGACCACGACCGCGACCGGGCCGGCGTCGGCGAAGACCTTCGCCATCAGCTCCGGATGCGCGGCCACCTCGTCGGCGTCGAACTCGACGCACCGCACCCCGGTCGCCCCGGCGGCGTTCATCAGCGCCGTCTCGGCCGCCAACTCGCCGCTGCGCCGCGCGGCCAGCACCACGGTCCGGCCCCGGGCCAGCCGCTCGGCCACCTTCAGCCCGATCTCGCTGCGCCCGCCGAGCAGCAGCACGGCGCCTTCCGTCATCGCACCCGGTTTCACGAGCGCCCAGTCTGCCAGGCTCGCGCGGAGAATTCCGCCGGCCGGTTGTCGGACCGGTGCCGGACCGGTGCCGGATCCGTGTCGGATCTGTTGTCGGATCTGTGTGACCGCGTTCGTGGTAGGAGTGAACCGCCGCCCACCGGGGGCGCCGGGAGACACAGGAGTTGGTCTGAGATGCAGTATCTGTTCTCCGTGATCGCCGAGGGTCCCGCGCAGGCCACCGAGGAGGAGCAGGCGGCGGTCGACGGGTTCAACGACCGGCTGATCGCCGAGGGGTACTGGGTGTTCGGCGGCGGGCTCGGCGAGACGGTCAGCGCCACGGTGATCGACAACCGCGGGGCCGGGGAGCCGATCTTCAGCGACGGCCCCTACGTGGAGTCGAAGGAGTACCTGGCCGGGTTCTGGGTCATCGAGGCCGCCGACCTCGACGTGGCGCTCAGGCTCGCCGCCGAGGCCTCGCAGGCCTGCAACCGCAAGGTCGAGGTCCGGCCCTTCCTCCAGCCGGAGTGACCGGGGTGACCGGCGTGACCGGACCGACCGGCGCCCGCGAGGCGGTCACCCGGGCCCATCACGAAGAGTGGGCCCGGGTGGTCGCCACCCTGACCAAGCGCTTCGGCGACCTCGACATCGCCGAGGAGGCGGCCGCCGAGGCGTTCGCCGCGGCCGTCGAGCACTGGCCCGCCGAGGGCGTGCCGCCCAACCCCGGCGGCTGGCTCACCACCACCGCGCACCGCAAGGCCATCGACCGCGTCCGGCGCGAGAACAAGCGCGACGACAAGCACCAGGAGGCCCGGTTGTTGTCCGACGACGAAGCCCCCGAACCGGTCGGTGCCATCGAGGACGACCGGCTCCGGCTCTTCTTCATCTGCTGTCACCCGGCGCTGGCACCGGAGACCCGGGTGGCGCTGACGCTGCGCATGGTCGGCGGCCTCACGGTGCCCGAGATCGCCCGGGCCTTCTTCGTCCAGGAAACCGCCATGGGCCAGCGCATCACCCGCGCGAAGGCCAAGATCAAAGCGGCGCGGATCCCCTTCCGCGTGCCGGACGCGCAGGACCTGCCGGCGCGCGTCTCCGGTGTGCTGGCCGTGCTGTTCCTGGTCTTCAACGAGGGCTACCTCGCCACCGGCCCGGACAGCGACCCGGTCCGCCAGGACCTGACCGCCGAGGCGATCCGGCTGGCGCGCTTGATCCGTACCCTGTTGCCGCGGGACGGCGAAGCCGCGGGGCTGCTGGCCCTGATGCTCCTCATCGAGGCCCGCCGCACCGCCCGGGTCGCGGCCGGCGAACTCGTCGCGCTCGACGAGCAGGACCGGGGCGCCTGGGACCCCGATCTGATCGCCGAGGGACACCGGCTGGTCCGGGAACGGCTGGCCACCGGTCAGGCCCCGGGCCGCTACCAGGTCCTGGCGGCCATCAACGCGGTCCACACCTCCGCACGCGACTACCGCGACACCGACTGGACCCAGATCGTCGCGCTCTACGACCAGCTGGTCCGGCTCGACAGCTCGCCGGTCGTCGCGCTCAACCGGGCCATCGCGGTGGCCGAACTCGACGGCCCGGAGGTGGCGCTGGCCGCCGTCGACGGCCTTGCCGACCGGCTGGACGGCTACCACGCCCACCACGCGGCGCGCGCCGACCTGCTGCGGCGGCTGGGACGCAGCGGGGAGTCGCGGGCGGCTTACGACCGGGCGATCGAGCTGGCGGGGAACACCGCTGAGGTCGCGTACCTGACGCGGCGCCGGGACCAGTTGGCGTGATGTGCTGCGCTGGCGTGCTGCGCCGGCGTGGTGCGTTCGTGTGATGCGCCGGCGTGCTGCCGGCTCTGCCTGGAGCTGATCACTCCACGGCCGGCAGGCACGCCCTAATCCTCGGCCGGCCACACCGCGCTCAGCACCCGGCTCGGCCAGTCGTCCGGTATCCCGGCCGAGGTGACGTACTGGCCGTAGAAGGACCCGATCAGCATGCTGGTGAGCACGTCGAGGTCGGCGGAGCCCGGGAGGCCGCCGGCCGCCAGCGCCTGCCGGAGCAGGTCCCGGCGCGGCTCGACGATGCGGGTCTTGAAGACTTCGAGCAGTTCGGGGTGCCGCGACTCCTCGGCGAGCAGCGAGCCGAGGATGGCCAGCGCCGGGACGGCTCGCAGATTGCTGTGGAAGTTCTCCAGGATCGCCAGCGCGTGGTCGCGGGGCGTCGGCGCTTCGGCCGGCGGCTCCTGCGGCGGCTCCTCGACCCGCAGCGAACCGATCACCGCGGCGACCAGCTCCGCCTTGTTCCGGAACCGGCGCCGCAGGCTCGGCACGGTGGTCCCGGCGGCCGACGCCACCGACTCCAGCGACATGCGCGGGTAGCCGAGTTCACCGAGCTGGTCGGCGGCGGCGGTGAGGATCGCCTGGTCCAGGGCCGGGTTCCGAGGCCGACCGGCCTTCGCTTGCCGCGTGCTCATTACATTATGATAGCCTATCAGAACGTAATTCGTCGTCGAGGGTGGGGAAAACCATGACCGAGTCGTTGCCCGAAACCGCTGTCGTCCGCCTCTCGCGCGGCAGCTTCGACCCGAGCCTGTTCGCCGAGGTCGAGGCGCTGAACCTGAAGCAGGCGGAGTACCTGATCCCGGCGATCAAGGCGCTGCCCGGGCTCATCCACTGGTACGCCAGCCTCATGCCGGACGGCATGGTGCAGGTCAGCATCTGGGACAGCGTCGAGCACGCGAAGCAGATGGAGACCTTGAAGGAGATGGTCGTCATCGCGCGCGGGGAGATGGAGGCGCTCGGTGTGAAGTTCGTGCCGATCGTCAACCCGCGGATCACTTGGACTATTTGATATCGGCCCAGCCAGGGGCGAGCGGCAGGCGGCCGGAGCGGTCTGCGGCCTGCTGTCGTCGGCGATGACGCCGGGCCGGGCGCGGGGGTCGCGCGCGTGCTCGCGCCGCCAGGCCGCCCAGCCGCAGAAGGAGTCGAGAGCGCGCTCGTCCCACCGGCCGCCGTCGCGCCGCGCCAACCAGGTCCAGACCGTGCTCCTGGTACTCCAGCGCGCGCCGGATCCAGTGCTCGGTCATCTCGTTGCGCCAGTGCGGCGGGATCGGCGGGTCCGGGACGCCGACCTCGTCGAAGTCGTGCACCACGGCGCCGGACAGCCGGTCGGCGACGGCGAACGCGAGGGTGGACTTGCCGGCGCCGCTGGATCCGGTCAGTGCCAGCAACATCAGGCTTCATCCTCCATATCAGGCCTCGTCCTCCCTGTCAGGCTTCGTCCTCCACATCGATCTCCATCGGCAGCCCGGCCACCCCGACCAGCGACGGCGTCCGGAACGCCGTCACCTTCGCGATCCGGTCGCCGCGCATCGTCAGCACCTGGAGCGACTCGGCGGACAGCCGGCCGTCGCGGTGGTTGGAGTAGACGGCGAACGCGGGCTGGCCGTTGGCCGTGATCGGGACCAGGCGGCGGTGGCGGCCGTGCTTGCCGATCCGGAACGCCAGCAGCGGGCGCAGCGTGTCGGCGCCCTGGAACCACATCGGCTGCGGCGGCATCTCCCAGATCGCGTCCTCGGTCAGCAGCTCCATCAGGGTGTCGCTGTCGGCCTCCACGAACGCCCGGGCCCAGCGGTCCAGGACCGCGCGCTGCCGGCCCGCCGTCGGCTCGGCGACCTGCTCGGCGTCCGGGGCGACCTCCGCCATCCGGGCCCGGGCCCGCTTGAGCAGGCTGTTGACCGCCGTCGCCGTCACGTCCAGCAGCGAGGCGGCCTCCGCGGCGCGCCAGCCGAGCACGTCGCGCAGGATCAGCACCGCACGCTGCCGGGGTGGCAGGTACTGCAACGCCGCGACCAGCGCCAGCCGCAGGCCGGAGCGAGCCGCGACGACCGAGGCCGGGTCCGCGCCGACCGGACCTGACGCGCCGACCGCGCCGGATGAGCCGGACAGGCCGGACGTCAGCAGCGCGTCCGGGAACGGCTGCAACCACGTGACCTCCGGCGGGATCGCGCTCAGGTCGCCCTCGGGGTACGTGCCCGGTGCCCCGAGCGCGACCGGCAGCGGTCGCCGCGCGCGGTGCTCGAGTGCGGTCAGGCAGGCGTTGGTGGCGATCCGGTAGAGCCAGGTGCGCAGCGAGGCGCGGCCCTCGAAGCCCCCGTAGGAGCGCCACGCGCGCAGGTACGGCATCAGTCCCCCAGGGGACGCAAGGCCGCCGATGACGGCGGCCCAACGGTGGATCCTGACCCTCACCTCGCTGGCCGCGTTCATGATCGCGCTGGACGGCACCATCGTCACCACGGCCCTGACCACCATCCGCAGATCGCTGCACGCCTCCACCGCCTCGCTGGAGTGGACCGTCAGCGCCTACATCCTCACCTTCGCCGTGCTGATGCTCACCGGCGCGGCGCTCGGCGACCGCTTCGGCCGGCGCCGGGTCTTCGTGGCCGGGCTGACGCTGTTCACGGCGGCCTCGGCCGCGTGCGGGCTGGCCGGCACGGTCGGCGAGCTGATCGCGGCGCGCGCCGTCCAGGGCGCCGGCGCGGCCGTCATCATGCCGCTGGCCGTCGCCCGACTCGGCGCCGCCTTCCCGCTCCGCGAGCGCGGTCGCGCGATGGGTCTGTCAGCGGGCATCATCGGCCTGGCCACAGCCTGCGGCCCGCTCGTCGGTGGCGTGGTGGCGCAGGGACTGGCCTGGCAGTGGCTGTTCTGGGTCAACGTCCCGGTCGGGGTGCTGGTCGTCGCCGGAGTCCTGACGCAGATGACGGAGACCCACGGTCCTCGGGCACGCCTGGACCTGGGCGGCGTCGTCCTGACTACCGGCGGCGTCCTGGGCCTGGTCTGGGCTCTGGTTCGGGGCAACGACGTCGGCTGGCTGTCGGGGGAGACACTGGGTTCGCTGGTGGCCGGGGCGGCGCTGACGGTCGCCTTCGTGCTGTGGGAGCGGCGCGCTCCGGCGCCGATGGTGCCGATGCGCTTCTTCGCGCAGCGCACCTTCTCGGCGGCCAACGTCAGCAGCTTTCTGCTCACCGGGTCGATGTATGGGGAGCTGTACTTTCTGGCGCAGTACTTCCAGACGGTGCTGCACTACGGGCCGTTCGGCGCGGGGCTGGCGCTGCAAGCACTCGGGCTGGCAGGTGTCGCCCTGCTCGCCGACCACCGCGCCGGCTACCCGGCGATGATTCCGGTGTTGATAATCAGCGGCACCGGGATCTCGACCGCGATTCCGCCGGTGCAGAAGGCGGTGGTGGGGGCGGTGCGGCCGCAGGAGATCGGGCAGGCGGCGGGCGTCTTCAGCATGCTGCGGCAGCTTGGTGCTCTGTTCGGTACCGCAGTGGGCGTCGCGGTGTTTGCCGGCTCTGGGAGCTATGCGAGTGCGCAGAGCTTTACCGATGGGTTTGTTGCCGCATTGGAGGTCGGTTCCGGGCTTGCGGCGGTTGGGGGGCTGGTGGCTCTGGTGCTGTCGCGGCAGCGGGGGACGGAGCCTGCCGCGGGTGCGGCGGCGCCTCTGGAGCAGGAACAGGAGCAGGAGGCTGGGGCAGCGGCAGGTCTCTGATGACCGGAAAACGGTTATGACCGGCCCGAACCCCCGGACCGGCCACAACCGCGGCGACATCGGCGATACCCGCGCCGTGCGCCCGCACGAAGGCGTGGGCGAATAGCCCCCTTACTGCCCGCCGCCTTGTGCCGCTTGGGAGTAGCCGTCGAACTGGGTCTGTTCGCGGTCGTAGCGGGTGGTGAGTCCGTGGCCGTAGGCCTGCCACCAGGTCATGGCCTGGCCGTGGACGTGGGTGGTGGTGTTGCCGTAGACGGTCTGGTCGTAGTTGATGCGCGCGTCGTGGAACGACTGCTGGAACTGGTCCGGGGTCATCTGCTGCAGGGCGGCCATGTTGGCCGCCGACACCGTGGTGTCCGAGGTGTCGGGGGTGTTGCCGCTGGCCATGGAGTTCAGGATGGCGCGGGTGCCGCCGGTGCCGCGCATGTGGGCGCTGGAGGCGATGGCGGCGCGGATGCCGGGGTCGGTGAAGTCCTGGGCGCCGGCCTGGTCGGCGTGCTGGGACAGCAGTTGGGCCACGACGGCCTGTTCCTGGGGGCTGCCCTGGCCGTACTGGTTGCGGGCGGCCATGATCTGGTCGTAGCCGTTGTGCATGCTCTGCCGGAAGCCGTAGACCTCGGGGACGCCGCCCTGGTTGCCGCTGGCGCCTTCGGAGTGCATCAGGTTGGTGACGAAGCCGTTGGGGAGTCCCGGGTTCGTGCCGGCCGCCGGCGTGGCGTGCGCGACCGGGGTGGCCGTCGGGGTCGGGGTCGCGGCGGGGTGCTGGGTGCCCGAGGCGGCGGTGGTCTGGCCGGTCTGGCCGCCGGTCTGCGACAGGGCCTTGTAGCTGTCGGCGGTCTTCTGGTCCAGCGACTCGTAGTCCTTCAGTACCGTGCTGATCGCGCCGGTGAGGGTCTCGACGAAGCTGACGATCTTGCCCAGGCTGCCGACCAGCTGCGTGTGCAGGCTGTTGTTGGCGCTGCCGACGGCCGAGCCGATGCCGGCGAAGCTCATCACGTCCAGCACCAGGCCCTCGACCTCGCCGAGCGTCGAGTGGGAGCCGCCGGTCATGGACTGGAGCTGGGTCAACCCCGACGTCACGCCGGAGGCGGAGACTGAGAACGGCGGGAGCGTGCTGCTCCCGATCTGGCTCGCCATGATCGCTCCCTTTCAGGGACGGGTACCAGGGGACGGGTACCCGCCCCCTGAGCAGGGGCGGGTACGGGACTGACGGCTTAGAAGTCGCCGCCGATGACGCCGGGGGAGACCGGGGCGCTGGCGCCCCAGACGTCCTCGGTCTCGACCAGCCATGCCGGGATGCGCCGGTTGTCGCCGCCGCCCATGCCGGCTCCGGCCATGCCGCTCATCGGCATCATCGGCATCATCCCGCCGCGGCTCGCCGCCGCGGCGGCCGCGCCGCCGGCGCCCAGGGCGCCGCCGCCGAAGTCGTTGGCCGCGGCGACCTCGGCCGCGTTGGCCTGGTTCGCGGCGGCGTCGGCCGCGGCCTTGGCCCCGTTGGGGTCGACGTTGAGCTTGCCGATCG
>NZ_JAAFYZ010000132.1 GCF_018274385.1 Catenulispora pinistramenti
CCCCGGTCGCCCACCCCGTGCCGCGCACCGACCCGCGCATCAGCTCGCACACCGATCCCACGCCGAGCGTCGCCCCGCACCCCGGCCCACACGCCGGCCTGTCCACCGGCTCGCGTTCCGGCTCGCGCAGTACCCCGCACCCCAACCCGCTCACCGACCCCAACTCGCTGACCGTCGCCGACACCCTCCTGACCTATCCCGCGGTCCGGCTCTTCGCCGACCGCGCGGCCGCCGTCGTCCCGGACTTCACCGTCGACGCCGACACGCTCCCGGACGTCGTCCGCGTCTGCCGCAGCCTCGACGGCCTGCCGCTGGCCATCGAGCTGGCCGCGGCCCGGCTGCGCACCCTGCCGCTGCACCAGATCGCCGGCCGGCTCGGCGACCGCTTCCGGCTGCTCACCGGCGGCAGCCGCACCGCGATGCCCCGGCACCAGACGCTGCGCGCCGTCGTGGAGTGGAGCTGGGAGCTGCTGTCCGACGACGAGCGCGATCTGGCCGAGCGGCTGGCCGTCTTCCCCGGCGGGGTGACCGCCGAGGCCGCGGCCGCGGTGACCCCGGGTCTGGATCCTGACACCGCGTTCGACCTGCTCTCGGCGCTGATCGACAAGTCGCTGCTGCAGGCCGTGCCGACCGAGCCCGGCCAGGACCCGCGCTTCCGCATGCTGGAGACGCTGCGCGAGTACGGCGCCGACCGGCTCAGCGGGGCCGGCCGGCTGGCCGACGTCCGGCGGGCGCACGCCGCGTTCTTCCTGCGCCTGACCGAGACCGCGGAACCGCATCTGAGGCGCGCCACCCAGATGGAGTGGATCATGCGGCTCAACGCCGAACGCGACAACATCCTGGCCGCGCTGCGATTCGCGGCCGCCGACCAGGACGCCGACACCGCGATCCGCATCGCCGCCGCGATGTCCTGGTACTGGACGCTCGGCGACCAGACCCAGGAGGGCCGGGCCTGGATGCAGTCGGCGCTGGCCGTGCCGGGGCCCTCGTCGAAGGAAGCGCGCACGATCGTCGCCATCTTCGAGCGGGTCACGGCCGTGTTCGAGGACTATCTGTGGGACGAGATCCCGCGGCTGACCCAGGACGTCTCCGACTCGATCGCCGAGCTGGGCTCCTTCGAGCATCCGCTGCTGGCCCTGGTCTCCGTCATCGTGCCGATGCTCAACGACGACCGGGAACGGCTGCAGGCCATGGTCGACAAGCACGGTGACCACCCGGACCCGTGGGTCGGCGCCATGGTCTACCTGATGCGCGGCATGTCCGCGGAGAACGCCGGGGTCCGCGCACCGGTGCGCGCGGACCTGGAACGGGCCCGGAAGACTTTCGAAGAGATCGGCGAGCGCTGGGGTCTGTCGGCCGCCCTCAACGGCCTGGCGCAGCTGGCGATCACCGACGGCGACGACCAGACGGCCCTGGGGCTGCAGAGGCGGTCGCTGGAGCTGATCCGCGAGATAAACGCCTTCACCAGCGCCAGCCAGATCCAGATCGGCCAGGCCCAACTGCTGGCCCGGCTCGGCCAGAACGACGACGCCCGCGAATTGCTGGAGGAGGTGCTGGCGGACGCGCAGCGCTCGGGATCGGCGATGAGCTGCTTCGTGGCGCTGCTGGGCTTGGCCGAGCTCCACCGGCACATCGGAGAACGCGAGCAGGCCTGGGACTACCTGCGGATGGCCGAGGTCGAGTTCATCGAAGACTGGAAGGGCCCGCCGCAGCTGCTGGCGTTCCGCGAGGCCACTGCCGCGATGCTGCACCTGGACGACGGCGAGGCCGAGCCGGCGCGGGCCGCCCTGTGCCGGGCCTACAGCTACGGCCTCATCACGCGCGACATGCCCATCCAGGCCCGGATGACGGTGGGCACGGCCCGCTACGCGGAGGCCACCGGCCAGACCGAGGTCGCCATCCGGCTCCTCGGCGCCGCCGAGGAGATGCTCGGCGCCGCGGACCAGAGCGACACCGAACGGCTGGCGCTGGAGGCACGACTGCATGACCGTCCTGACTACGAGTCCTGTTACGCGGTCGGGAAGAACGCCGCGCGCGACGAGAACCGGGCTCTCGTCGCGCGCGTCCTGGGCCTGCCGGACGATGTCCTGACCGACCCCGAGGTCATGCGTCAGACCTTGCGGCCGTAGGCCCGCAGCGCCAGCGGCATGAACACGGCGGTCAGGCCGATGATCCAGCCGAACGTCCACAGCATGTGGTCGGCGACCGGCCCGCCCAGGAACAGCCCGCGCGAGACGCCGGCCAGGTGGGTGATCGGGTTGACCTTGACGAAGCCCTGCAACCAGCCGGGCAGCGTCCCGGTCTGCACGAAGGTGTTGCTGCCGAAGCTCAGCGGCAGGACCACCAGGATCATGATCCCCTGCACCGAGCCCGGGGTGCGGGCCACCATCCCGAGGAACACCGACACCCAGCTCATCGCCAGCGCGAAGGCCACCGCGATGAGCAGCGCCGCCCCGGCCTCCAACGGGTTGGTGTGGATCCGGAAGCCCATGGCGTAGCCGACGCTCAGGGTGATGACGGCGACCAGCGCGTAGCGGACGAAGTCCGCGAGCACCGCGCCGACCAGCGGTGCCGACCTGGCGATCGGCAGCGATCGGAAGCGGTCGAAGACACCCTTGGAGATGTCGGTGTTCATGTTCACGCCGATGGCCGTGGCGCTCATCGCGATGGTCTGCGCCAGGATGCCGGGCAACAGGTACTGCAAGTAAGTCTTCTGCGATCCGGCGATCGCGCCGCCGAAGACGTAGGTGAACAGCAGCAGGAAGATCACCGGCTGGAGCGTCACGTCCAGCAGCGCTTCGGGGGTGCGCATGGTCTTGAGCAGGCTGCGCTTGGCCAGGGCGGCGCTGTGACGGATGACTTTGAACGGCTTGGTGCTGACGGTCGTGGCGCCTACCGGATCGGCGGTGATGGCGGTCATGGTGGGTCCCCTCGGAAAAGTTGGTCTGGGTTCTGATTCAGTGGCGGTCAGACCGCGACCGGGGCGGACGCCTCGGTGTCGGCACGCTCACTCGGGGCCGCCGCGGCCGGCCGGTCGTCCCCGGCCCGGCGGCCGACCAGCGAGAAGAACACCTCGTCCAGGCTCGGCAGGTGCAGCGACAGCTCGGTCACGCCGATCCCGGCCGCGGACAGCCGGGCCACGGTCTCGGTCAGCGCGGCGTCGTCCTTCACCGGCACCGACACCACGCCGGTGCGCGGCGACTCGGCCTTGTTCCCGGACACCTGCTGGAGCAGCGCCGCGGCCTCGGCCAGGCGCGCCGGGTCCAGCGGCTGCACGGTCAGCCGCTGGCCGCCGACGACGCGCTTGAGGCCCAGCGGGGTGTCGTGGGCGATCACCTGGCCGCGGTCGATCACCGTCACCTCGTCGGCCAGCGCGTCGGCCTCCTCCAGGTACTGCGTGGTGAGCAGGACCGTGGAGCCCTCGGCGACCAGCCGCCGGACCACGCCCCACATGTCCTCGCGCTTGGCCGGGTCCAGGCCGGTGGTGGGCTCGTCCAGGAAGATCACCGCGGGCCGGCCGACCAGCGAGGCCGCCAGGTCCAGGCGCCGGCGCATGCCGCCGGAGTAGGTCTTGGCCGGGCGCTTGGCGGCCTCGGTGAGGTCGAACCACTCCAGCAGTTCGGCGGCGCGGGCCCGGGCGTCGCGCTTGGACAGGTCCAGCAGGCGGCCGATCAGCTCCATGTTCTCCATGCCGGTCAGGTCCTCGTCGACCGAGGCGTACTGGCCGGTCAGGCCGATCGTGGCGCGGACCTTCTCGGCCTGCTTGGCCACGTCGTAGCCGCCGATCCGGGCCCAGCCGGCGTCGGCCTTGATCAGCGTGGCCAGGATCCGGACGCTGGTGGTCTTGCCGGCGCCGTTCGGGCCGAGGACCGCGTGCACGGTGCCCGGGGCGGCGTACAGGTCCACGCCTTTGAGCGCCTTCGTCTCGCCGAAGGACTTCTGCAGGCCCTCGGCCTCGATCGCGTAGGAGGTCATCGCCCCGTCCCCTCTGGGTAGTCGTCGTCTTGGTACGACTACGAGGATGCGCGAGGCCGCTGATAGGCCGCGCACACGGCGCTGACAGCGGCTGACAGCCGCTGACGCGGAGGCTGTCAGCGGCTGCCAGTGCGGGCTCAGGCGCAGGTCGGAGCGTTGATGCGGGGCTGATGCGGGGCTGATGCGGTACTGCGATCAGGTCGCGGCGGCGATCCGTGCGGACAGCGCGTTCAGCTGCATGTCGCCCTCGTTCAGGCCGTCGAAGGCCGCCGCCGTGGCGTCCGGGTTGCCGCTGGCGCCCTGCAGCGACTCGGTCGCGGCGGTGGAGAAGGCGCTGATGGCGGACGACCACGCCTGGGAGCCGGCCGCGTCCGGCATCGGCGGCAGGCCCCCGAGGTGCGGGATGGTCGTGCACAAGGTGTTCGCCGCATTGGCCACCGCGGCAACGTGCCCGAGGGTGAGGGCGGTCTGCAGGGTAGCGGCGTCGGAGCGCAGGATCTGCACGCTCGGAGTGGCGCGCACGGCCCAGTCGCCGATGGTGGCCGTGGTGCCGGTGGCAGTGGTCACCGGGATCGTGGTGGCCGTCGCAGCCCGGCACGTGGCGATCGCGTTGCCGACGGCGGCCGCCCCGGCGTTCCCGGACGAGCCGGGGCTGACGCCCTGCGGCAGGTCGACCGGCTGCGCCGCGCCGTCGTTCTGGGCGTTGATGCCGCCGACGTAGGCACCGTCGTGCTTCACCGCGGCGGTCCACGGCGCACCACCGAAACCGTTGCCGGAGCGGTTGCTGACGATGCGGTAGACGTAGACGACGCCGCCGCCCAGCAACAGGATGCCGATCAAGGTACTGGCCAGCAGGCGCTTGCTGGAGTAGTTGAGCGCCGGGTCGGGCTGGTAGCCGGGGTGCGGCGCCGCGCTCCAGGACTGCTCGGACCCGGACCGCGGGATCTGCTCGCCGACGGCGGCGTAGCGCGGGGCGCCTTCGCCGGGGTCGTGGAACTCGCGGCGGGGAGTCGTTTGGTGCTCGGCGGCAACCGCTCCAGCTCCAGCACTGATCCCGGATCCCGTTCCCGTATCCCGGCGCGCGGCCTCGGCCTGGGCCCGCCGCCGCGCCGCCTCGGCGGGATCCTCGTTCGGCTGGTTGCGCCGCTGGTCGTCCTGGGACATCGTGCGCGCTCCGATCGGTCGCGGTCCTGGTTTCCCTACAAGGGCCACTGTTTCCCTACAAGGGCCACTGTCCGTCACACGCGCGTTTCCCGCCGCTCTGGTCACCCCTCCGAGCGACCGCTAGGATACCAAGCAAATGCTAGGTTGCTCGACTGCCCCCTTTCTCGGACCCGGGAGGCCGCCTTGGCCGTCACCAGCACCAGCGAGCCCGGCGCGGCGCATCGCGGCGTCGTCACCGTCACCGTCGACCAGCCCCCGGTGAACGCGCTGCCGGTGGCCGGCTGGTTCGCGCTCGCCGACGCGGTGCGGGCCGCGGGTCAGGACCCTGACACCCGTGTGGTCATCCTGCGCGCCGAGGGCCGCGGTTTCAATGCCGGCGTGGACATCAAGGAGATGCAGAACACCCCCGGCTTCGACGCGCTGCTCGGCGCCAACGCCGGCTGCGCGGCCGCGTTCGCCGCCGTCTACGACTGCCCGGTGCCGGTGATCGCCGAGGTCGCGGGGTTCTGCGTCGGCGGCGGGATCGGCTTGGTGGGCAACGCCGACAGCATCGTCGCGGCCGACGACGCGTACTTCGGCCTGCCGGAAGTCGACCGCGGCGCCCTCGGTGCCGCGACGCATCTGGGCCGGCTCGTCCCCCAGCACTACCTGCGGACCATGTACTACACCGCGCGCACCGTCTCCGCGCAGCGCCTGCTGGAGTTCGGCTCGGTCTGGGACGTCGTCCCCCGCGAGAAGCTGCACGAGCGCGCCCTGGAACTCGCCGCCGAGATCGCCGCCAAGCACCCGGCGGTGATCCGGGCCGCCAAGGCCGCGCTGAACGGCATCGACCCGGTCGACGTCAAGCGCTCCTACCGCTACGAGCAGGGCTTCACCTTCGAGATCAACCTGGCCGGGGTGGCCGACGAGGAACGGGACAAGTTCGTGGAAGGCGGGGCGTGAGCATGCGCGACAAGCGGATGGGCGTCGACGACGTCGTGGCCGGGCTGCGCGACGGGATGACGATCGGCATCGGCGGCTGGGGCTCCCGGCGCAAGCCGATGGCGCTGGTGACCGCGATCGCCAAATCGAGCCTGAAGGACCTGACCGTCGTGTCCTACGGCGGCCCGGACGTCGGCATGCTGTGCGCGACCGGGAAGGTCCGCAAGGCGGTCTACGGCTTCGTGTCCCTGGACTCGATCCCCCTGGACCCGCACTTCCGCAAAGCCCGCCAAGACGGCGGGATCGAGGTGTCGGAGTTCGATGAAGGCGCCCTGCAATGGGGCCTGTACGCCGCCGCGCTCCGCCTGCCGTTCCTCCCCACCCGCTCCGGCCTCGGCTCGGACGTGATGCGCAACAACCACGACCTGCGCACCGTCGACTCGCCCTACGACGACGGCGAGAAACTGTTGGCCATGCCCGCGATCCACCTGGACGCGGCACTGGTCCACCTGAACCGGGCCGACATGTTCGGCAACACCCAGTATCTGGGCCCTGACATCTACTTCGACGACCTCTACTGCCTGGCCGCCGAGAAGCGCTACGTCTCCTGCGAGCGCATCGTGGACACCGCCGAACTGCTGGCCGCCGGACCGCCGCAATCCCTGAGGATCAACCGGATGATGGTCGACGGCGTGGTCGAGGCTCCCGGCGGCGCCGGGTTCACCAGCTGCGTGCCGGACTACGGCCGCGACGAGGCGGCACAGAAGGCATACGCGGCCGGCGAGATCTTCGTGGAGGCAAGCCGATGAGCGACGTGACCCGCGCCGAGATCTGCGTGGCCGCCTGCGCCGAGGCCTGGCGCGGCGACGAGGAGATCATCGCCTCCCCGATGGGCCTGATCCCGGCCATCGGCGCCCGGCTGGCCAAGCTGACGTTCGCCCCCGGCCTCATGCTCTCCGACGGCGGCGCCGACTACCTGACCGACCCCACGGGCGCCGATTCCCATGTCGAGGCGCACATCCCCTACCGCCAGCTCTTCGACTTCGTCTGGCACGGCTCCCGGCACGTGATGATGGGCGCCAGCCAGCTCGACAAGTTCGGCAACCAGAACATCTCCGCGATCGGCTCGGACTTCACCCGGCCCAAGGCGCAGCTGATCGGCGTGCGCGGCGCGCCGGGCAACACCATCAACCACCCGACCAGCTACTGGATCGCCGCCCACTCGCCGAAGGTGTTCGTGGAGCAGGTGGACGTCGTCTCAGGGCTCGGATACGACCGGGCACGCGGCATCGGGCACGCAGCACGGTTCCACGAACTGCGCCGGGTGGTGACGAACCTGGCCGTGTTCGACTTCCAGACCAGGGACAACCGGATGCGGATCCGCTCGATCCATCCGGGCGTCTCGATCGACGACGTGGTCGAGGCCACCGGCTTCGTCCTGGTCGGCACGGACAACCCGGCGACGACCCCGGAACCGGACGCCGAGGCGCTGCGCCTGATCCGCGAGGTCCTGGACCCGAGGAACACCCGCGAGCGCGAAGTCCCGTCCGCCAAAAGGGGCTGAGCCAGGCATGCTGGAGCAGCGGATCCGCACACGCTGGACCGACCTCGTCGGCGTCCGGCACCCGATCGTGCAGACCGGCATGGGCTGGGTCGCCGGCCCGCACCTGGTGACGGCGACGGCCCGGGCCGGAGCGCTGGGGATCCTGGCCTCGGCGACCATGTCCTACGACGAGCTGGCGGCGGCGATCCGCGAAGTGAAGGAGCGTACTGATGCTCCATTCGGGGTGAATCTGCGGGCTGACGCCGCCGACGCCGCCGAACGCGTGGACCTGCTGATCAAGGAAGGCGTGCGCGTCGCGTCCTTCGCCCTGGCCCCCAGACAAGAGCTGATCGCGAAGCTCAAGGACGCCGGGACCGTCGTGGTCCCCTCGATCGGCGCGAAGCGGCACGCCGAAAAGGTCGCGGCCTGGGGCGTGGACGCGGTCATCGTGCAGGGCGGCGAAGGCGGCGGGCACACCGGCGGCGTCGCCACCAGCCTGCTGCTGCCGCAGATCACCGCGGCCGTGGACATCCCGGTGCTGGCGGCCGGCGGCTTCTTCGACGGACGCGGACTGGCCGCGGCGCTGGCGTTTGGCGCCGAGGGCGTCGCGATGGGAACACGGTTCCTGCTGACGTCCGACTCCCGCGTCCCCGAAGCCGTGAAGGCGCTGTATCTGGCCAAGGACGTCAACGGGACCGTCGCGACGCCGAAGATCGACGGCGTGCCGCACCGGGTGCTCCGCACCGGCCTGGTGGAGCGGATCGAGGGCTCCGGACGCGTCAGCTCGCTCGTGCGCTCGGCGCGCAACGGCCTGGCGTTCAAGAAGATGACCGGGATGTCGTTGCGGGCGATGGTCAAGGACGGCCTGGCCATGCGCAGGCACCACGGCCTGCGGCTCGGCCAGGTGGTGATGGCCGCGAACACCCCGATGCTGCTGAAGGCCGGGCTGGTCCAGGGGAACCCGGCGGCCGGCGTGCTGTCTTCCGGCCAGGTCGTGGGACTGATCGACGACCTGCCGAGCTGCGAGGAACTGGTGGACCGGGTCATCGCCGAGGCGGTCGCGACAATGGCCAGGACGTCCGCGACGGTAGTGGGCTAACTTGGCGTCTATGACTTACGACACCCCCGCGACCACGGTCCGGCTCCGACCGATCACGCTGGAAGACTGCGCCATCGACGAGGCGAACGTGTCGACCCCCGAGAACGACCCCTACAGCTTCTACGGCTTCATCGACCCGAACAGGCTGCGCAAGACCGTGGAATCGGGCGAGGCCTACCAGAAGTGGGGCGATCTGAACGGCCGGCTCGCGGTCGAGGCCGACGGCGAGTACATCGGCCACGTCAGCTGGCACCCGGTGCACTACGGCCCGGTCCCGGCCCCGGGCCTGAACTTCGGCATCGGCCTGATCCCGGCCGGCCGGGGCAAGGGCTACGGCACCGAGGCGCAGCGGCTCCTGGTGGCGTACCTGTTCGAGAACACGACGGTGAACCGGGTGGAGGCCTCGACGGACGTCGAGAACCTGGCCGAGCAGCGGTCGCTGGAGAAGGCCGGGCTGCTGCGCGAGGGCATCACCCGCGGCTGCCACTTCCGGGCCGGCGAGTACCGCGACATGGTGGTTTACGCCCTTGTGCGCGCGGACTTCGAGCAGGCCCGGGCCGCGAGCGGCGGCACCAAGGTCCGCACCGGGTTCACGGCGTAGCGCGAAACTGTCGGCGGCTGGACGGATAATCCAGCTATGCGCGCCAGTCGACTCCTCTCCCTGCTCCTGCTGTTGCAGACGCGGGGACGCATGACGGCCCAGCAACTCGCCGACGAGCTGGAGGTCTCGGTCCGCACCATCTACCGGGACGTCGAATCGCTGCACGAGGCCGGCATCCCGCTCTACGGCGACGCCGGCCCGGCCGGCGGCTACCAGCTGCTGGCCGGGTACCGCACCCGGCTGACCGGCCTGTCGGCGGACGAGGCGCAAGCGATGTTCCTGGCCGCGCTGCCGGGACCGGCGGCCGAGTTGGGACTGGGCTCGGTGATGGCCGCGGCGCAGCTGAAGGTGAAGGCCGCACTGCCGCCGGAGCTGGCCGACCGCAGCGGCCGGATCCAGGAGCGCTTCCTGCTCGACGCGCCCGGCTGGTACGACGACGGGGACACCAGCGCCTTCCTGCCCGCGGTCGCCGAGGCGGTGTGGAACCAACGGCGTATCAGGGTGCTGTACCGGCGGTGGACGGAGCCGACGGAGGTCGAGCGGACGCTGGCGCCGTACGGGATCGTGCTGAAGACCGGGAAGTGGTACGCCGTCGCGGAATCGGCGGGGCGGGTGAACACCTACCGCGTGAACCAGATCCTGGAACTGACCGCGCTGGAGGACGACGACTCGCGCTTCGAGCGGCCGGCGGACTTCGACCTCGACTCGTACTGGGCCCGACAGGTCGCGGAGTTCCGGACCCGGCTGATCCAGGGCGAGGCGCTGATCCGGCTCTCGCCGGGCGGCCGGCAGCGGCTGGCGGAGGTGATGGCCGCCGATGTGGTGAAGGCGGTGGACACCACCGCCGAGGACGACTGCGAGCGGGCCGGCTGGGTGAAGGCGACGGTGCCGATCGAGTCGCTGACCCACGCCCACGGCGAATTCCTGAAGCTGGGCGCCGGGGTCGAGGTGCTGGCGCCGGAGACGTTGCGGGAGCGGATCGCGGAGACGGCCGCGGGGCTGGCCCAGCTGTACGGCGCCGCCTATTCGGCCACCCAGGCCGCGATCACGGCCGCGGCCGTACCCACCGACGCCGCCAATACCAGCAGGGCGCAGAACAAGAACGCGCCGAACCGGTAGCGATACCAGAGCGACATCGGGGAACGCAAAGGAAACCACCCCTCGGGTCGGCATCCCTGCGTGAGTGATATCAACACGCCTGGGTCGGGTGGGTCAAGGGCCGGGGAGCCTTTCTACGCATCCACTCCATCATGTGAGGGAGTAAGAACCGTGTGAAGGAGCCCGGCCCTGCCCTACCCGGCTGCGTGGCTCAGCCTCGTGCCGCCTCAGCCCCGCACTGCCGCCTCAGCCTCGGCCTCGTACTTGGCCCGCAGCCTCGGCGTCAAGTTCGCCTTCAGCGCGTCGCCGTCGTAGTGGTCGAGCACGCGCTGGTCCATCAATCGGCGCCAGGCCGGCGGGAACAGCGCGACCACGATCATCGTCGCGTAGCCGCCGGGCAGCTGCGGCGCTTCGTCGAACGAGCGCAGGACCTGGTAGCGGCGGTTCGGGTAGGAGTGGTGGTCGCTGTGCCGCTGGAGTTGGTACAGGAAGACGTTCGTCGACAGCCGGTCGCTGTTCCAGCTGTGGACCGGCTCGACCTTCTCGTAGCGGCCGCTCTCAGTGCGCTGACGCAGCAGGCCGTAGTGCTCCAGATAGTTCACGATCTCCAGCAACGAAAAGCCGAACACCATTTGCAGCAGCAGGAACGGCAGCACGCCGACGCCGAACCAGACGGTCAGCGCCGCGAACAGGAGCACCGTCATCAGCCAGGCGTTCAGCAGGTCGTTGCGCAGCGACCACGGCGAACGCTTGCGCAGCCGGTGCTTCTTCGTCTCCAGATCCCACGCCGACTTCAGCGAGCCCCACACGGTACGCGGCCAGAAGCGGTAGAAGGACTCGCCCAGGCGCGCCGACGCCGGGTCCTCGGGCGTCGCGACCCGCACGTGGTGCCCGCGGTTGTGCTCGACGTAGAAGTGCCCGTAGCCGGACGGCGCCAGCGCGATCTTCGACAGCCAGCGCTCCACTTCCTCGCGCTTGTGCCCGAGTTCGTGCGCGGTGTTGATGGCGATGCCGGTCACGATGCCGATGGTGATCACGATGCCGACCTTGGACGCCAGGTTGACGTGCGGCTGGCTCCAGGCCCACGCGCCGAGCACCAGCGAGCCGAATTGCAGCGGTAGATACAGGAACGTCAGAACGCGGTAGTACCAAGCCGACTGGAGCTGCGCCTCCCGCTCCACCGGCGGGTTGGCGGCGTCCTCACCGATCAGCCAGTCCCCGACCGGCACCACGACGTAGACCAGGAACGGGGTCAGGTACCAGGCCAGCGCGTTGTCGAAGCGGTGCCACAGGCCGAAGCCCACGTAAGGGAGGATCGGTACCACCAGGGCCAGCGGCCACAGGTAGCGTTTGCCGTCCTGCCAGGCCTGCGCCTCCGGTCGCAGCTCGCTGGTGCTGAGGGTAGACGCCGACATGTCACAGCCTCCCGCTGTCCGATCCCGTCTGTTGCGTTCTGTCGTTCTCCGGCACGCTTTCGAGGGATTCCGCTATTGGATCCCTTGCACAATGAGAGTGGCACGCATCACACTGCAGGGCAAGGGTCCGAGTTGACAGGAGCGCCATGAATGACAAGCCCTCGCCCCCGTGGTTCGGTGCGGTGATCCTCGGTTGCCTCGTGGTGGCCACCGCCTGGATCCTGACATACACCCTCGCGCCGATCCCCGGACAACACGCCCTCGGCGGGTGGAACTACGCGATCGTGGGAGTGTTACTGGGCTTGTTCATCGGCCTGTCGATGGCCTGGCACGGTGACCCGCTGGAGAAGAGCCGGCGGGAGGCGCGCGCGGCACACGCGGAGCGGAGCGGCGGCGGGTCGGCCGCGGGCAACGCCGGCTGAAGACCGTGAGCTAAGACTGCGAGCCAAGACTGCGAGCCAAGACTGCGAGCCAAGACTGCGAGCCAAGACTGCGAGCTAAAGACAGAGCCGGATTCCCAACACAAGCATGGGTCTCCGCGTCTGGCGGACGCGGAGACCCATGCTTGCTGTGCCCATGCCGAACCTATGGTTCCTGCCTTGCTATGCGATTACCACCAGACCGGCTGGCCGTCGAGATAGCCACCCACGCAGTAGCCGTAACCAGGCGAGAGTTCCAAGACCTGGCCGCCCGATACGATGCAGTCGTAGAGGGATACGCGCGGGTGGACGTTGGTGACCGGGGAGCTAGCGGCGGCAGACGTGGCCGCGCTGGCAGTAGCGACCGGGACCAGGACTACGCCGGCCGCGAGTGCGGCGCCGGCAGCGATGGTGGCGATCTTACGCATGCGAGTACTCCTTCGAGTAACCAGTCAGGCACGTAGGGTGCCCTAAGCAGGCTCGCATGACCGGCCCGGAGCGCGCGCACTCCGATACCTCCGCGTGGGTGATCACCAAGGATGAAATCCCTGGTCAGAGCAGGTGCGATGGACTCAGGAGTTGACGCACTGGGAGTCGCTGATGTCCTTGCCGCTGCCGAACTGCGGCGGCTGCTGGAAGTTGGTCCCGAGGACCGAGGCGACGCCGCCGAGCGAGTACTCGATACGCCAGCTGCCGGCCACGCAGGGCTGCGTGATGTTAATGTCCTGATAGTTCGGGGTCGGCATCCCCGTGAACGCGCGAGCGTCGCCGGCGTTCGCCCACAGGGTGGTGCCGGCCTTGTGGTACTGGAGCTGGAGCACCAGGTTCG
The DNA here is from genome assembly GCF_018274385.1 of Catenulispora pinistramenti. Taxonomy (GTDB): domain Bacteria; phylum Actinomycetota; class Actinomycetes; order Streptomycetales; family Catenulisporaceae; genus Catenulispora; species Catenulispora pinistramenti. Next base: position 13,065 of record NZ_JAAFYZ010000132.1, read on the forward strand.
TCTGCTTCGGCGGCGTGGCGCACTTTATGCTCACCGTCGACAGGACTTCCTTGTTCAGCGGGCGCGGATCGTCGCTGATCTTGACGTTGCAGTCGTACTCGGTGGCGGTCACCTTGAAGTGGTGCCCCGAGCTGGTCGGCCGCACGATGAGCACCAGCAGCAGCACCGCGGCGGCGACTGCTGCGCCGGCTTTCCAGTTCAGGTTCATCGCCTTTCAGAGTACTGCCGGGGATCAGCTCGGTCACGGGCTTCACGAACTGATAAGCATCACGGATCGCATACGTTTCGGCGAACAGTTCACAGGGGATCGCACGGCCGGACCCATAGCGATCCGCCGCCGATCCGGCGGACGATCCCGGCGCGGGAAGACGTCGCAGATCAGAGTCTTTCGATGATGGTCACGTTGGCCTGACCGCCGCCCTCGCACATCGTCTGGAGCCCGTAGCGGCCGCCGGTGCGCTCCAACTCGTGCAGGAGCGTGGTCATCAGTCGCGCGCCGGTGGCGCCGAGCGGATGGCCCAGCGCGATGGCGCCGCCGTTGACGTTCACCTTGGCGAGATCGGCGTCCGTCTCCCGGGCCCAGGCCAGAACCACGGACGCAAAAGCCTCATTGATCTCCACGAGGTCCATGTCGTCCAGTTTCATGCCGGCCTTCTTCATGGCGTGCGCGGTGGCCGGAATCGGCGCGGTGAGCATGTAGATCGGGTCGGCGCCGCGGACCGACAGGTGATGGATCCGGGCGCGCGGGGTGAGGCCGTGGGTCCGTACCGCGTCCTCGGAGGCGATGAGGAGCGCGGCGGAGGCATCAGAGATCTGCGACGAGACCGCCGCGGTGAGTCGGCCGCCCTCGACCAGCGTCCGGAGCCCGGCCATCGCTTCCCGCGACGTGTCCCGCCTCGGGCCCTCGTCCACCGCGAAGCCTTCGTACGGCACGATTTCGCGCTCGAACCGTCCTTCGTCGATCGCGGTGAGCGCGCGCCGATGCGACTCCAGCGCGTACGCCTCCATCGCTTCCCGCGAGACGTCCCACTTCTCCGCGATCAGCTCGGCCGCGTGGAACTGCGTCACCGGCTGGTCGCCGTAGCGTGCCTTCCAGCCCTTCGATCCGGAGAACGGATCGGTGATGCCGAACTGCGCGGCGACCGTCATCGCCGCCGCGATCGGGATCTGCGACATGTTCTGCACGCCGCCGGCCACCACGAGATCCGCCGTCCCGCTCATCACCGCCTGCGCCGCGAAGTGCACCGCCTGCTGCGAAGAGCCGCACTGCCGGTCCACGGTCACACCGGGCACCTCCTCGGGCAGCCCGGCGGCCAGCCACGCGGTGCGGGCGATGTCGCCGGCCTGGTGCCCGATGGTGTCGACGCAGCCGAACACGACGTCGTCCACGGCCGCCGGATCCACCCCGGCCGCGTCCACGACCGCCTTGATGACGTGTGCTCCCAGGTCGGCCGGGTGGGCCGCGGCCAGCGCGCCCTTCTTGCGCCCGACCGCCGTCCGCAGTGCCCCGACTATGTAGGCCTCGGCCATGGCTGCATCACTCCCTGCTAGGTACTGCCCTGCCAGGTACTGCCCTGACAGGTACTGCCAGGTACTGCTAATCCCGGCTCTGGAACCCTTCGAGGATCATGGAGAGGTACTGCGCCGAGACCGCGTCGGCCGTGAGCTTCCCGCCTGGCGCGTACCAGCGCACCGCCACCCACACCGTGTCGCGCACGAACCGATACGCCATGGTCGCGTCCAGATCCGCTCGGAACGCGCCGGACGCGATCCCCTTCTCCAGCGTCCCCAGCCAGATCTCGCGGAACTCGCGGTCGGTCTCGTCCAGGTACGCGAAGCGCGGTGACTGCCGCAGCTGCTTCGCCTCGTTCTGATACAGCGCGATCGCCGCGTGGCTGCGGTCGATGGCCTGGAACGAGGCGTCGACCAACTGCTCGAAGGCGCGGCGTGGATCGCTCTCCCGCTCGACGATGGCGCGGTAGTCGCGGAAGAGCTCGTCCAGGAAGGTCCGCAGGATCTCGTCCGCCATCGTCTCCTTGGAGTCGAAGTGGTGGTAGAGACTCCCGGACAGGATCCCGGCGGCGTCGGCGATGTCGCGCACCGTCGTGTTCTTGTATCCGCGCTCGGCGAACAGGCCGGCGGCCAGGTTCAGCAGTTCGGCGCGGCGGTCGGAGGCAGGTGGCTTAGGCATGTTGGCTCGAAACGGAGAGGACTTCACCGGTCAGGTAGGAGGCATAGTCGCTTGCCAGGAACACCATGGCATTCGCGACCTCCCAGGGCTCGGCGGCGCGCCCGAACGCCTCGCGGGCGGTCAGCTCGGCCAGCAGTTCGTCGGTCGTGACCTTGGCCAGGAACGGGTGCATGGCCAGCGAGGGCGCGACGGCGTTCACCCGGACACCGTAGGGGGCGGCGTCCAGGGCCGAGCAGCGGGTCAGGGCCATGACCCCGGCCTTCGCTGCGGCATAGTGCGCCTGGCCCTCCTGCGCGCGCCAGCCGATCACCGAGGCGTTGTTGACGACGGCGCCGCCGGAGCCCTGGTCGCGCATCCGGCGCAGAGCGGCGCGGGTGCAGCGGAAGGTGCCGTTCAGGGTGACGTCCAGGACCCGCAGCCACTGGTCGTCGGTCATGTCCAGGACTGAGGCGGTGCCGCCCAGGCCGGCGTTGTTGATCAGGACGTCGAGGCTCCCGAAGCGCTCGGCGGTGCCGTCGATCAGGGCTTGGACCTGCTCCTCGCGGGTGACGTCGCAGACGATGGCGTGGACATGGTCCTCGCCGAAGTCCTTGGCGAGCGCCGTACGGGTCTCCTCCAAGCGACGTTCGTGGTGGTCGCTGACGACGACGCGCGCACCTTCTTCCAGACAGCGGCGAGCGGCCGCGGCGCCGATGCCGGTTCCGGCGGCGGCGGTGACGGCGATGTTCTTGTCGGCCAGCAGGTTGTGGCCGGGGACGTAGGGAGGCGCGGGGATCCCGTTTGCTGCACTCACGCTCGCGGCTCCTTGGGCAGGCCGAGAACGCGCTCGGCGATGACGTTCCGCTGGATCTCATCGGATCCGCCGTAGATGGTGTCGGCGCGGCTGAACAACCACAGCCGCTGCCATTCGTCCAGGTCGTAGTCGGGTCCGGTGACGGTGCCGGCCGGGCCGAGCACGTCCATCGCCAGCTCGCCGAGGTCGCGGTGCCAGCGGGCCCAGGCCAGCTTCGCGATCGAGGCCGCCGGGCCCGGTACGCCGGAGGCGAGACCGGTCAGCGAACGCAGGGCATTGAGGCGCAGGACGTCCAGGCCGATACCGGCGCGGGTGAGGCGGTCCAGGATCAGCGGCTCGTCCAGCGCGCCGGTCCGGCGGGCCAGCTCGATGAGCGCGTCCAGCTCGCGCCGGAAGCCGATCTGCTGGCCGAGCGTCGACACGCCGCGCTCGAAGCCGAGCGTGGCCATCGCGATCCGCCAACCGTCGTTCACCGCCCCGACGACGTTCACCGCCGCTGTGCGGGCGTCGGTGAAGTAGACCTCGTTGAACTCGGAGGTCTTGGTCAGCTGCAGGATCGGCCGGACTTCGACGCCGGGCTGCTTCATCGGGACCAGCAGGTATGACAGGCCTCGATGTTTCGGTGCCCCGGGGTCGGTGCGGGCGACGACGAAGCACCAGTCGGCCAGGTGCGCCAGCGACGTCCAGACCTTCTGACCGTTGAGGATCCACTCGGTGCCGTCTTCGCTGAGCACGGCCGTGGTCTTGACGTTGGCGAGGTCGGAGCCGGCGTCGGGTTCGGAATAGCCCTGGCACCAGAGCTCTGTCACGTCGCGGATCCCGGGCAGGAAGCGCTGCTTCTGTTCCTCGGTGCCGAAGGCGATGAGCGTCGGACCGAGGAGCTGTTCCCCGATGTGGCTGACCCGGATCGGGGCGTCGGCGCGGGCGTACTCCTCGTGGAAGATCACCTGCTGCGCGACGCTGGCGGCCCGGCCTCCGTGCTCCTTGGGCCAGTCCAAGCAAGTCCAGCCGTGTTGCGCGAGGTTGCGGTCCCAGTCGAGGCGGAGGTCGAAGGCCTCGTGCTCGCGCCCCGGCCCGCCCAATCCCTTGGCTTCGGCGAATTCGCCGGTCAGGTGGTCGTGGAGCCAGGCCCGGACCTCGGCACGGAACGCTTCGTCCTCGGCGGTGTCGGTGAGGTCCACGGAGTCTACCCTACCAATCGTTTGCTTGGTACGGTAGGCCGCGTGGACCTGAGCTTCAGCACAGCCGAGGAGGAGTTCCGGGCGACGGTGCGGACCTGGCTGGCCGCCCACCTGCCGGCCGAGCCGCTGCCGTCGATGGACACCGCCGAGGGCTTCGAGGCGCACCGCCGCTGGGAACTCGAGTTGTTCCAGGAGCGCTGTTCGGTGGTGTCGTGGCCGGCCGAATACGGCGGTCGCGGCGCGTCGATCACCGAGTGGCTGATCTTCGAGGAGGAGTACTGGGCCGCCGGCGCCCCGGGACGCGTGTCGCAGAACGGGATCAACCTGCTGGCCCCGTCGATCCTGGACCACGGGAGCGCCGCGCAGAAGGCCCGGTTCCTGCCCGCGATGGCCTCCGGCGAGCAGATCTGGGCGCAGGTGTGGTCCGAGCCGGAGGCCGGTTCGGACCTGGCATCGCTGCGTTCCACGGCGGTGCGGGCGCCGTCGGACGACGGATGGCTGCTGTCGGGACAGAAGACGTGGTCCTCGCGTGCGACGTTCGCGGACTGGGGCTTCGGCCTGTTCCGCAGCGACCCGGCGGCCGAGCGTCATCAAGGACTGACGTACTTCCTGTTCCCGTTGACCGCACCGGGAATCACCGTACGCCCGATCCCGCAGTTCGACGGCGAGCCGGGCTTCGCAGAACTCTTCTTCGACGCGGTGTACGTGCCCGACGCGGACGTGCTCGGCGGCGTCGGCGAGGGCTGGAAGGTGACGATGGCCACCGCCGGCAAGGAGCGCGGACTCTACCTGCGCTCGCCGGGGCGGTTCCTGGCCACGGCCGCACGGCTGGTGTCGTTGTGGCAGGCGGCGGGCCGGCCGGCCGAGTTCCGCGACCGGGTCGCGGACGCATGGATCGGCGCGCGGGCCTACCGGCTGGCGACCTTCGAGACCGCGGCGCGGATCGCGGACGGCGGCACGCTGGGGGCCGAGACGAGCGTGAACAAGCTGTTCTGGTCGGAGCTGGACCTGGCGATGCACGAGACGGCGCTGGATCTGCTGGGCCCGGACGCGGAGCGGCTGGACTCGGCCTGGATGGCCGGCTACTTGTTCGCGCTCGCCGGACCGATCTACGCCGGGACGAATGAGGTGCAACGGAATGTGGTGGCCGAGCGGGTACTCGGGTTGCCGAGGGGGGCTCGGTGACAGGGGTGCCGCGCGGCGGGATTCTGATGTCCGGTACCGCTTGTGGTCAGGCGCGAGCTGAGGAGGCGACGCTGTGAGGTTCGCACTGACCGAGGAGCAACGCGACTTCCGTGATGCGGTCGACTCCTTGTTGCGCGACGCGAACGGCGTTGCCGCGGCGCGCGCCTGGGCGGCGGGTGACACCAAGCCGGGGCTGGAGATCTGGCGCGGACTGGCGGCCATCGGCGTGCACTCGCTGGCCGGGGAGTACCCGGTCGAGCTGTGTGCCGCCATGGAGCGCATCGGCTACCACGCGGCTCCCGGCCCCTATCCGGAATCCCTCGCGGTCGCGACCGCGCTCCCCGAGTGGCGGCCACGCATCGCCGCCGGGGCGATCGTGACCGCCGCCGTGCCGCCGGTCTCGCCCTACGCGCCGAATGCCGATATGGCAGAGGCCTGTTTCCCCGCCGCCGAGTCGCAGCCCGTCGCCTCGCTGGACCCCACCCGAACGCTCTTCCGCGTCGCCGAGCAGCCCCAGCCCGCGCCCGCGCCCGCCGAGCTAATCCTCGACACCGCCGCGCTCCTCACCGCCGCGCAGCTCCTGGGCCTGGGGCGTGCGGCCCTCGATATGACCGTCGCCTACACCAAGCAGCGCGTTCAGTACGGCCGCGCGATCGGCGAGTACCAGGCCGTCAAGCACCGCCTCGCCGATGCGCACACCGGCCTGGAGTTCGCCCGGCCCCTCGTCTTCGCCGCCGCGCTCAGCGCCGACCCGCGCGATGTCTCCGCGGCGAAGGCCGCCGCGAGCGAGGCCGCCTACCGTGCGGCGCGGGCTGCGCTCCAGCTCCATGGCGCCATCGGCTACACCGACGAGTACGACCTGTCCGTCTACTTCAAGAAGATCCGGTCGCTGCACTCCGCCTGGGGCGGCCCCGCCTTCCACCGCGATCGGCTGCTCCGGCACCTCGGGGAGCTTTGACCCGGCATCCGTGATTCCCGGGACTTATGGGATTCACACAGGCCAGGGGCGCTATTCGGTGGCTTCTCCGGCGGCGGTCCGCACCGTCCCAAGATCGCCGCGGGTAGGGTGAGTACCGCCCAAGAGTGGGGTTACCCCCATCGCCCCGACCCGCGCCGCCGAGCCACCATCTACTCATGACCTTCGACGCCACCCCGCCCCGCGCCCCGATCGGCGCCCTGCGGATGAGCAGCCTCGCCATGGCCGGCGTGATCGTGGCCGTGAGCGTGCCGGTCGCCGTCGCCACGATGGGGATGTCCACCCGGGTCACCGACCAGCAGGCGCAGGTCGCGATCCAGGCCGCGGGACCGATCACGCGGGTCGTCGTGGACGACTCCGAGAGCGACGTCCAGATCTCCGGCGATCCGGCGGCCACCGGCGTGGACGGGCAGGCCGTCGTGCAGTGGAAGGGCAAGGGCGGGAAGCGGGCGGCGCTGCGGCAGAGTGTCGCCGGCGGGGTGCTGACGCTCACCAAGGACTGCTCCGACGGCGGGTGCGGGCCGATCGACATCACACTGACGGTGCCCGCGTCCGTCTCGGTACAGGCCACCACCTCCAATGGGCAGATCGTGCTCAACGGGGTGGGCGGCGCCGCCGTGCTGACGACGAGCAACGGCGGGATCGAGGCCGACGGACTGGGGTCGGCGAACTGCTCCTTCAAGACGACGAACGGCGGCATCGACGCCTCGTTCCGGGGCGCGCCGTCCCGGATCACCGCCGGCACCACCAACGCCGACGTGCACATCACCACCGACGGCAGCACCGCGTACTACGACGCGGTCCACGTCACCAACGGCACACAGCAGCTGTCCAACGTGCGGGACCGCATGTCGGCGAACGAGATCGACGTGACCACCACCAACGGCGACGTGACCATCAGTTAGGGCCCTGACATGACTTCCGAACCCACCCCGACCCGCCGCCCGATCACGACCGTCCGGATCAGCACCGTCGCCCTGCTCGGCATCGTCGCCGCGATCGCGGTCCCGGCCGGCGCCACCGCGCTCGTGGTGTCCGGCTCCGTGACCGAGAAGACCGAGCAGGTGGACATCAACCAGGCCGGCCCGGTCGAGAAGATCGTGGTGTCCGACACCGACAGCTCGGTGCACATCACCGGCAGCGCCGCGGTTCCCGGCGTGACCGGGCACGCCACGTTGCAATGGGGCGAGTTGGGCGGCGACAGCCATCCGGTATCCCTCGGCCAGAGTCTCGCGAACGGCGTGCTGACTCTGTCAAAGGTCTGCGACAACGGCGAGTGCGGCACCGCGGACATCGACATCCAGGTACCGTCGTCCGTTTCGGTGCAGGTGGTGACCACCAATGGCGGTGTCCAGGTAAGCAACGTGTCCGGGTCCGTGAACCTGAAGACCACGAACGGCGGCATCACCGCGGACCGGCTCGGCGGCGGCGACACGTACCTGAAGACCACGAACGCCCCGATCAAGGCCGCCTTCGTCGGCGGCCCGAAGAACATCACGGCGCTGACCACCAACTCGCCGGTCGACATCACCACCGACGGTCGCACCAGCTACTTCGACGACGTCCAGACCACCAACGGCGACCCGAATCTGGAAGACGGCTCGGACCGCCACTCCCCGAACCTGATCACGGTGCGGACCACCAACTCCCCCGTCACGGTCAAGTAGCGCTCAGGCGCTCACCGCGAGAGCGGCCCGCACCGCGGAGAACACCGCGGCGCGGGTCTTAGCGGCGGTCGGATGCGGCATGTTCAGGAAGCCGTGGAACATCCCCTCCACCGGAAGGTGCTCCACGGCGACCCCGGCCGCGGCGAGCCTGGCGGCGTAGGCATCGCCTTCGTCCCGCAGCGGATCGTGCTCCGCGGTGACGACGCAGGCCCGCGGCAGACCACTGAGATCCGGCGCATTGATCGGCGACATGTAGGGATCGGCGACGTCGGCACCCTGCACGTACTGCTCGTGGAACCAGGCCATGTGCTTCGCGGTGAGGAAGAACCCGGTCGCGTTCTCCTCCCGCGACGGGTAGCCGTCCTCGCGGATGTCCACGGACGGATAGATCAGCAGTTGGAGCGCGATCGCAGGACTCGGACTTCCCTGCGCGGCGCGATCTCGTGCCATCAACGACACCACCGCCGCGAAGTTGCCGCCGGAGCTGTCCCCGGCTACGGCGAGGCGGGCCGGGTCCACTCGCAGTTCGGCGGCGTGCGAGCTGACCCAGCTCGTGACGGCGTAGGCGTCGTTCAGGCCACCCGGGTAAGGCGTCTCCGGCGCGAGCCGGTACTCCACCGAGACCACTGTCGCTCCCGTGGAGTGCGCGAGGTCCCGACAGAAGTTGTCGTAGACGGCGATGTCGCAGATCGAGAAGCCGCCGCCGTGGAAGAACACGACGACAGGTGTCACCGCGTCGTGATCAGCATCCTGATCCGCGACCGGGCGGTAGATCCGGACCGGGATCTCCGGAGCGCCTTCGGGCCCCGGGACCGTCCGGTCCACGACCGACGGAAGTTCCACCAGGATCGGCAATTCCGGTGCGCGGGCAAGGATTTCGCGGGCCTGGACCGCGTCGGTGACCGTCTCGCCGAGGTCGGGGAAGACCGCCGTGAGCACGTCGACAATGGCACGGGCGCTTGGATCGAGCGTCATCGGGTCTCGTCCTTCTTCCGGAAATGCGGGATCACGTGGGCTCCCCACTGGCGGATGGTCTCCAGCGCGGCGTCATGCGGGACGGTACCCATCTGGATCAGACAGATCACCTCGTCGACGCCGATCCGGGCGAGTTGTCCGACGTACTCGACGGCGCGGGACGCGGTGCCGTAGGCGTGGTCCACGTTGTAGGTGCCGGTGGAGCTGGGACGGACCGGGATGTTCGCCTCGTGCAGCTTGGCGACGACCGCTTCCCGCTCCAGCTTGAGCACGGCCGCGTTGTCGTCGTCCGCGGTGTCCTCGGACGGCTCCGGGCCGCCGCCGTACCAGTGCAGGATCGACTCGGCGAAGAAGCGCTGACCGCGCGCGCCGATCCGGAACGCCTCGGCGCCGTCGTCGGCCACGATCGTCGGGCACAGCGCGGCGAAGTGGTCGTTGCGGACGGCCGAGACGAACCGTTCGCCGGTACGCTCGGCCAGCGCCGCGTCGTACACCCGCCGCATCGCCGAGATCTCCTCGGCGCCGGCGAACCCCAGGACCAGCGCGCCGACGCCGTAGTCGGCGGCGGTGCGCAGGGTCTCAGCCTTCGAGCACGCCATGAACAGCGGCGGGTGCGGGGTCTGGACCGGACGGGGCAGCACCTGGCCGGGGCCGATGTCGAGCAATCCGTGCCACTGGAACTGCTCGGCGGTCCAGCAGTTTCCGATGATCCGTAAGGCTTCTTCGACCTGTTCGTAGGTCGAGGCGGGGTCCACACCGCACATCGCCATCTCCTGCCGGGTCGCCCCGCGTCCGGCGCCGAGGTCGAGACGGCCGCCGGACAGGACGTCGAGCATCGCGGCCCGTTCGGCGACCCGGATCGGGTGGCCGTAGCCGAACGGCAGGCAGACGACGCCGTGGCCGAGGCGGATGCGGCTGGTCTTGGCGGCGACGTGGGCCAGGAAGACGTCGGGGGCGGACATGTGGGCGTAGCGGAGCAGCGAATGGTGCTCGACGGCCCAGATCCGGTCGAAGCCGGCGGCCTCGGCGGCCACGGCCTGCTCGACGCAGTCGGCCAGGGTCTCGCGCTCGCGCTGTGGCGTGGGGTCGGCGAGTTGGGCTTCGAAGATCACGGAGAACTGCACGGGCGCCTCCCGCGGTTGGTATTTCTATTAGAAACACACTGCGTGGCGCATGGAATCTCAGGCCGTGCGAGGTGTCAAGGGCCGCCGGGGCCTGCACTACTCTTGCTGAAATGGGCCCTCAATCAGCTCGATCAGCTGGATCAGCTCAGTCCCGGGACGAACCGGCGGGCGCCGGCGGCGGTGCCGGTGCCGGTGCCGGTGCCGACGGCGCTCCCACCGACGACCCGAAGCTGCCGGCGACCAGCTGGGCGGTGCTCGGCATGCTGTCGTTCGAGCAGGAGCTGTCCGGCTACGACATCAAGAAGTGGGCCGACTGGTCGCTGAAGCTCTTCTACTGGTCGCCGTCGTTCAGCCAGATCTACAGCGAGCTCAAGCGGCTGGAGAAGCACGGGTACGTGACCTCGCGGACCGTGATGCAGGACGATGTGCGCGGCAAGCGCGTATACGCGATCACCGACACCGGGCGCGAGGCGGTGCGGAACTGGTCCCGGACGGCGCCGGTGGAGGCGCCGGTGCTGAAGCACGGGGTGCTCCTGCGGGTCTGGCTGGGACACCTGACGGAACCGGAGCGGCTGCACGAGATCGTGGCCGAGCACCGTGACAACTCCGAGCGGCGGCGGGCCGAGGCCGCGGTGGATGCGGACGCCGCGCACGGCGAGACGGCTTGGGCGTATCCGGAGCTCGCACTGAAGTGGGCCGAGCGGTATCACGCGGCGGAGCGCGATCTCGCTGAGCAGATGCTGCGCGATCTGGACGAGTTGGCGGCTTCGGGGCGGGCTACCGAGCCGGTGCCGTTGCCGCCGGATTCGCCTTCCTTGGCGCCTCGGCTGCCGGGGGTGCCAAGCACCGAATAGTGTCCATGATTCGGAATGATATTGCCCACCATGCGGGCACCGGTGGACACTCGAAGCATGGCTAACGTGCACGAGGTCATCGACGCCAAACTGCGCACGTTCATCGAGGCGCAGCCCCTGTTCTTCGTCGCGACCGCCCCACTGGCCGCCGACGGACACGTCAACCTCTCCCCCAAGGGCACGCTCGGCTCACTGGCCGTCCTCGGCCCGGACCGGCTGGCGTACCTGGACCTGACCGGCAGCGGCGCCGAGAGCCTGGCCCACCTGCGCGAGAACGGCCGCATCACCCTGATGTGGGTGGCATTCGAGGGGCCGCCGAACATCGTCCGCGTCCACGGCACCGGCGAGGTCCTGTGGCGCGACGACCCACGCTGGGACGAGCACATCAGCCTGTTCCCGGCCGCCGCCGACCCCGGCGCCCGCGCGATCGTCCTGGTGCGGGCGACACGAATCAGCGACTCGTGCGGCTACGCGGTGCCGTTCATGGAGTACAAGGGGGACCGGCGGCTGCTCGCGGAGTACTTCGGGCGACGGGATGAGGAGTTCCACGTGGACTATGTGGCGCGGAAGAACGCGACGAGTATCGACGGGCTGCCGGCCGTCCCGGTCGAAACGCTGCGGTCCCAACTGACCTCGGGACAGCAGGCGTAGCGGCGCTCTGGCGACTTGCCGCGAAGACGGCTACGGTCCGCGCCATGCGCTTCGACCCCGAACAGGAAGAACTCCGGCGGACGGTGCGGACGCTGCTGGAGCGGGTCGCCGGCGGCGACGTGTGGCGGCTGCTCGGCGAGCAGGTCGGAGCGCTTGGGCTTGCGGTTCCCGAGGAATTCGGCGGGGGCGGGTTCTCGGTGCTGGAGACGCATGTGGTGTTGGAGGAGCTTGGGGCGGCTTTGGCGGCGCCGGGGTTCTTGAGCACGACGTTGGCTGCGCAGGCGATTCTGGCGGGGGATTCGGTGCGGGCTAAGGGGGATTTGCTGCCGGGGATCGCGGCGGGTGAGACGCGGGCGGCGGTCGGGTGGGGCGGGGCGGTCGAGGCTAGTGGCGGAGGTGGCGGAGGTGGCCGAGGTAGCGGTGGCGGCTGGCGGCTGAATGGTGTGGACGGGCATGTGCTGGATGGCGGCGAGGCGGACTTGTTGGTGGTGCCGGCGCTGATGGCGAATGGCAGTGGGCTGATACAGGAGGCACGCCGGGGTCTGGCGCGCGGGTCCCAGCCGGGGCCTGGCGTCGGCTCGTCAGGTGTGGGCATGCCGGGTCTCGGCTTGCCGGGTGTCGGCTTGTTTGTGGTTGACGCCTCGGATGCCGTCGTGCGATCGGTCGAGACTGTCGATCCGGGTCGACCGCAGGCGCGTGTGGAGTTCCATCAGTCCCCCGCAACGTTGCTCAGCGCCGACGCTCCGCTCGACCGGATCCTCGACCTGGCGTGCGTCGCTGTCTCAGCCGAGCAAGTAGGTGCGGCCCAGCGTGCCTTCGATCTGACCCTCGCCTATGCGAAGCAGCGTGTGCAGTTCGGCCGCCCGATCGGTTCCTTCCAAGCGGTCAAGCATCGCCTCGCCGACATGTTCACCCTCCTGGAGTCGGCACGCTCCGCCTCCTACGCCGCCGCGTTCGCAGCTGTGTCAGGGGACGGACTCACCGTCGCCGCGTCACGCGCCAAGGCCTACTGCTCCGAGGCCTTCTCCGTCATCGCCGGTGAGGCGATCCAGCTGCACGGCGGTATCGGCATCACGTGGGAGCACCCGATCCACCTCTACTTCAAGCGTGCGCACGCCACCTCGCAGCTCTTCGGCACCCCCGCGTGGCACCGTCGGCGGTATGCGCACGCGGTCGGCCTCGCCGCCTGACGCTGAGTGTCGCGGGACGCGCAAAACCCCGAGCCCATAAGGGCTCGGGGCCTTGTCTTTAGCTCCAGCCTTAACGCTGGGTCAGGGGCTGGGACCAAGTCGGCTCAAGTCGCCTCAAGTCGGCTCTAGATCTCCGCGAGCGCCGGCTCGGCCTCGATCAGGTCCGGCAGGTCGGCGTCGCCTTCGTCGGCGGTGTAGTCGGCGGCCTGCGTCTCGTCGACGCCGTCGGCCACCTTCAGTGCCCGGAACACCAGGGTCAGCACCACGGCGACGAGCAGGTTCAGGACCAGCGCCGTGATCGCGATGTAGGAGTACAGGTGCGTGCCCGGGACCTTCGCGATCTGGTTGCCGAAGTGCTGCTGGAGGACCGTCTTGCCGTCGGCGGCGAACTTCTTCTGCTGCCAGGCGACCACGATGCCGTAGATCACGCCCGACCACAGGCCCGCGACCAGGGCCCAGCGGTGGAACCAGCGGTTGAACAGGCCTATGACGATGGCTGGGAAGGTCTGCAGGATCAGGACGCCGCCGAGGAGCTGGAAGTTGATCGCGCTGGTGGCGTCCAGGCCCAGGACGAAGATCAGGGCGCCGAACTTCACCAGGAGTGAGACCGTCTTGGAGACCTGTGCCTGTTGCTTCGGGGTGGCGTCCGGCTTGATGAAGTCCACGAAGATGTTGCGGGTGAACAGGTTCGCCGCCGCGATCGACATGATCGCCGCCGGGACCAGGGCGCCGATCGCCACGGCCGCGAAGGCGACGCCGGCGAACCAGGACGGGAACACCGCGTCGAACAGGGCCGGGACCGCGCGCTGGGCGTTGCCGCCGAGGTGGCCGGTGGGCGTGCCGTTGAAGCCGACGGCCAGGGCCATGTAGCCGAGCAGTGCGATGAAGCCCAGGACCAGCGAGTACATCGACAGGCCGGCCAGGTTCTTGCGGACCGTGTTGCGGTTCTTGGTGGACAGCACGCCGATCTGCGCGTGCGGGTACATGAACAGCGCCATCGCCGAGCCGAGCGCGAGGGTCGCGTACGGGAAGGCGTTAGCCTTGCCGTTGGCCTCGTTCAGGGACAGGAAGCCGGGTTTGGTCTTGCCCTTGGTGGTGGAGGCCAGGTGGAAGATGCCGTGCCAGCCGCCGACCACCCGGGTCGGGATGTAGATGACCGCGACGATGATGACCAGGTAGATCAGGAAGTCCTTGACGAACGCGATCACCGCCGGGGCGCGCAGGCCCGAGGTGTAGGTGAAGGCCGCCAGCACCGCGAAGGCGATGAACAGCGGCAGGTCCTTGGCGAAGGTCGAGGAGCCCTTGCCGCCGATGCCGATGACGTCCAGGCAGGCCTGGATGCCGACCAGCTGCAGCGCGATGTAGGGCATCGTCGCCACCACGCCGACGATGGCCACGCCCAGGCCCAGGCTCTTGGAGCCGTAGCGGCCGCGGGCGAAGTCGGCCGGGGTGACGTAGCCGTGCTTGCGCGAGACCGACCACAGCCGGGGCAGGAAGAGGAAGACCAGCGGCCACACGATGATCGTGTAGGGCACCGCGAAGAAGCCGAAGGCGCCGGCGGTCAGGGCGGCCGGGACCGCGACGAAGGTGTAGGCGGTGTAGAGGTCGCCGCCGAGCAGGAACCAGGTGACCCAGCCACCGAAGCTGCGGCCGCCCAGGCCCCATTCCTCCAGGTGGTTGGCGTCGCGCGCCCTGCGCCAGCGGGCCGCCAGGAAGCCGAGTACGGAGACCAGCAGGAAGAAGAAGACGACGACGAACAGCTCGGTCTTGTTGACGCCGTGCGAGCCGACGTTCGGGGTCGGGACGCTCGATGCGCTCAGCGGGCGGGTCATTCCGCGTCCCCTTCCTCGGCGGTGTCACCTTCGGTGCCTGCGGCGCCTGCGGTCCCGTCGGTGCCTGCGGTGCCGTCCGTCTCGGAAGAAGCGGCGCCGTCGTGGCCGTCCGCCTTCGGGGCAGCCGCTACGACCGTCCCCCCGACCGCGACCGGCCGGCGCGCCAACTCCTCGCGCCGCACGACGTAGTACGCCAGCCCCATGAGCGCGGCCGTCACCGCGACCCAGAGCAGCTGCCACCAGAAGAAGAACGGGAAGCCCGCGACTTCCGGCTTGTCCTTGTCGAAGATCGGCACCCCCAACACGGCGATGAAGGGCACGATGACGCAGACCGCCGCGATGAGGCGGGCCGGCGTCACCACCGGCCCTCTAGTACTCTGCTCGCTCTCTGACATGAGACGAGACCCCTCCCGTTTACGTAGGGAAACTGCGCCGAAATCTAGTCGCCCGGTGTGTTCCCGATCACGGGTTGGTTGACAACGACTCGGTAACGGATGGTACTGGCGTCATCCGTTGATCTGCGTGAACTGTTGCAGTGCGTGTCGGAAGGCTGTCGGGGCGATACTCAGCGGCTCGGAGTAGGGATGGGACAGCCCGATCACGATGAGGATTCCCAAACCGACCATCGCGCCGAGACCCGCCAGCACGACCGTATTGCGGAGATTGGCGGTCAGCCCGACCAGCGGCGGGTAGGCGACCAGCAGCACGGCGGCGATCACCAGCGCCAGGTAGAGCAGCGAGGGCATCGAGTAGTTGACGTCCGCCGCCCGGATCAGCCGCTTGGAGTAGAGGTCGTCCAGGGCCGCGGAGACGTCGGCCCGGTCCTGCTCGTCGGCCGCGGTGGCCGGCTTGATGGCGCCGACCTCGACCCGCAGGGCGTCCAGCGTGGCGGCGGCCGTGTCCGAGGTCTGATGCCGGCCCATCGCCGGCCAGTCGTCGGCGATCACCTGGTCGGTGTACATGGACAGCCCGGCGCGCACCCGGTCCCGGTCGGCGGGCTGGAGCTTGCCGGCCAGCCAGTACGCCGTGGTCACGGAACGGGCCTCGTCATACGTGTGCTGACGGTCGGTGTTGTACGTGGACCAGGTGCTGGCGATCAGGAACGCGGTCACCAGGATGAACGAGGAAAGCAGGGCGCTGCCGACCACCGACAGGGCCTGCGGGTTGTGCGAGCCGGAGACCGCACGCTCGGAGCTGCCGAGCATCCTGGCCAGGCCGACCGCGACGATCACCCCGACGACGAGCGCGAGTATCGCCCAGAACACCATCATGGCTTGCCTCCTGTGGCCGGGCCGGTTGGTCCGCCCGCGGCCCCGCCGGCCGCGGCGGCCGCCGCGATGGTCGCCGGGACCATCAGGGCGACGAGTGTGGTCAGGCCCCAGTCGGGGCCCTGGTCCTGGCGCGCCGGGATCAGCGCCGCCTGGGCCGGGGGGATCTCAGGCTTCTTCATGGGGAGCTTGGGCGGCGGCACGATGTGGTGCAC
>NZ_JAAFYZ010000133.1 GCF_018274385.1 Catenulispora pinistramenti
GCGCCTCTCAAACCGCGCCCCGCAAACCGCCCCTCAACCCGCGGCCGCGCACCCCACCCGAGCCTCGGGATACCGCGGCACCCACGGCGTATCCGACCCGGCGGTGTCCCCATCAGGGCCGCCGCGGGCCTCGCCGAGGCGGGAACCGCCCAGGCGGGTACCGCGGCCCCGGCTTCGGCCGGTGCCGGGCAGGTGTGCCGTCAGCGATACGCGCATGCGGCGCCACCAGCGGCGGTCGTGGTCGTCGGGGGGTGGGGGCGCCGCGTGGCGGGCGTAGAGGCGGACCGCTGCCCAGACCGTCTTCGGGGCGGTCGGGTCCGGCTCCATGCCGGACGCCGCCTGGCTGCCCATCAGCTCGTCCGCCAGACGGAGTCCGGTGGCCTCCATCTCAGGCGCGTACCAGGGTTCCACCCCCCAGTCGTCCGCCAACAGGCCCACAATGCCGAGTCCGCGGCCGTCCACCGCGGACTCGTCTACGTCGTCGAGGTCTGCCGCCACCAGATCCAGCGCCTCCAGCCCTCCTGCCGGTGCGGGTCTGGGTGGCGCGTGTTCCGGGTGTGGCGCGGGTTCCGGTTGCTGGCGGCCGCCGTCCGTGACGGCTATTCGCAGGACCTTGTCGTCCGCCATCCACCAGGCCACTCGGATGGTGCCGCCGGCCAGTGGCCGGGCGTGCCGTAGGGCGTTGCTCACCAGTTCCGAGAGGATCAGGACCGCGTCGTCCGCGGCCGGGGACGCCACGCGCATGCGCCGCAACGCGTCGGCCAGCGCGTGGCGGGCCGTACCGACGCTCTCAGGTGTGTACGGGAACTCTGTTCCGCCGAAGCCTCCCGCCGGTCTGCGCGCCGGGGCGCGTGTGACCGTTCGGGGTGGGCGGACTGATACTGATTCCCGGGGACTCTCCGGTTGTACGGACATGACGACCCCCACGGCTCCCTCCCTGCCGACGAGGAGCTACCTGCGGTAGATGCCCGGTTCGTCCTCAGGGAAAACGGAAACTCTCCGGTGATTCAGCGTTCAGCCCGGCCGCGCCAGGGCGCGCCGCGGCCGGGTGCGCCGTGCCGTCCCGGCCCAGCCTGGCCAGCACCGCCTTGGGCCGGTTGGAGATGATCGCGTCCACCCCGAGTTCCACGCAGAGGTCGATGTCTGTGGCCTGATCCACGGTCCACACGTGCACCCGATTCCCCATGGAATGCAGGCGTTCCACATACTCCGGATGAGTTCGCAGAATGTGAATTCCAGGTCCCGCGATGCGCACACCGCGCGGCAGCGAGCCGTCCCGCAGCCGCAGCGGCACCCGGTCCAACAGCAGCACCGTCTCCAGGGACGGCGCCAGCCGCCGGATCCGCCGCACCGACATCGCCGAGAACGACATCACCCGCACCGGCGAGGTCTCCCCCAGCCGCGGGTGCGCCAGCCCGAACCGGTCCAGCAGGGCCACCAGGTGCTCCTCGACCAGCCCGGCGTAGCGGGTCGGGTGCTTGGTCTCGATCGCCATCTGCACCGGCCGCGGGTGGTCCACCACCAGCTCCAGCAGCCGCTCCAGGGTCAGCACCCGATGCGCGCCCTCACGCCGCAGGTCCGGGTACTCCGCGTACTCGGACTCGGACTCGGAGGCCGGCTGCTTCCACGAACCGAAGTCCAGCTGCCGCAACTGGGCCAGCTCCAACGTCGAGACCACGCCCCGGCCGTTGGAGGTGCGATTCACCCGGCGGTCGTGCACGCACACGAGCTGCATGTCCGCGGTGAGGCGCACGTCACACTCCAGCCCGTCCGCGCCCTGCAGGAGCGCGGCCTCGTAGGCGGCCAGGGTGTGCTCCGGCACGTCCTCGGAGGCGCCGCGGTGGGCGATGACGGGGATCTGGAGAGCGGTACGGCGAGGGAGCGCGGGACCGGAGGCTCCGGGACGGAGCGCGACACGGGGCCCGGCTGCCGACACCGGCTCGGAGCGGCGTCGTTCGTGCGGACGCGGCTCGGGGCGGCGCAGTGGTTGCACGCTTTGAATCCTTCCAGACGAACCCCGCCGCGGTGCAGTGCGGTCCGCCAGAAAAGGCCATGTGTTCAAAACGCTTTCACCGCGCCTTAAAACGACGGACATACTGACTGTCCGGACCGGGGGTCCCTTGTCGTATCGTCGTAGCGACGAACCACCCATCGAGCACCCATTCCCAGGGGGATTAATGAGCCAGCAGCCGTACGGTCAGCCCGGCTACCAGCAGGGACCGCCGCCGCAGCAGCAGCCGCAGGGACAGCCGCAGCAGCAGTACGCGCCGCCGCCCCAGCAGCAGCAGTTCCAGCAGAACTTCCTGTGCGTCACCACGAACGACATACCGGGCTACCGCATCGACACCGTCTACGGCGAGGTCTTCGGCCTCACCGTGCGCAGCCGCAACGCCTTCAGCCAGATGGGGGCCGGCCTGAAGTCGATGTTCGGCGGCGAGCTCAAGGGCATGACCAAGGCGCTGATGGACAGCCGCAACGACGTCATGCAGCGGATGATCCAGGAAGCGATCAACCGCGGCGCCAACGCCATCGTCGGCATGCGGTTCGACACCTCGGAGATGGGCGACGTCTGGACCGAGATCTGTGCCTACGGCACCGCGGTGACCATCAGCCGCCAGGGCTGAGACCCGCCCGTCGGCTCAGCCGCGGCGTCGGGTTTGGGCGCGGCCCCGCTCCGGCGGGTTCCGCGCCCGACGCATTTGCCCGCGGACCCGGAACGCCTGACTCGTTTACCCACGACCCCGGCCGCGACCCCGAACGCCTGACGCGTTTGCCCACGACCCCGGCCGCGTTCGCCCACAGGCGCGTTTGCCCACGGACCTGCCGCGGCGGATATCGTGAACCGGTGATCCGACGCTCGCTGACCGCGCTGGCCGCCGCCCTGGCCGCCGAACTGTGCTGTGTCGCGGGCAGCTTCCTGCACGCGATGCGCCTGGTCGCGCACGTCGACGCCGTCCCGCTGAGCACCGTGCTGACCTCGCACCGGAACGCCGCCCTGACCGCGTGGCGGTCCTCGCTGACCGTCGGCGACCGGCTGCTGTTCGTCGCGGTGGCGGTGCTGGCGGCGGCCGCGGTGCTGTCCGCGCCATATCTGAAGCCGACATTCGGGCGGTTCCGCACCCGAATCACCGGTGTTCGCAGGCTGCCCCGCGTATAGGAGATAATCTGCGACCATGGCCGAGCTCGTCTTCTTCACCGGAACCATGGACAGCGGCAAGTCGACCCTCGCCTTGCAACTCGACCACAACCACAACGCCCGCGGCCGGGCCGGGCTGATCTTCACCCGCGACGACCGCGCCGGCAGCGCCACCATCTCCAGCCGGCTGGGCCTGAAGGCCTCCGCGGTGGAGGTCGAGGAGGACACCGATCTGCTCAACCACGTGGTGCAGATGATGTCCTCCGGCGGCAAGGTGGACTACGTGGTGGCCGACGAGGCGCAGTTCTACACCGAGGACCACATCGAACAGCTGGCCCGCATGGTCGACGAGCTGAGCATCGACGTCTACGCCTTCGGCATCACCACCGACTTCCGCACCCGGCTGTTCCCCGGCAGCAAGCGCCTGATCGAACTCGCCGACCGCATCGAGGTGCTCCAGGTGCAGACCCTGTGCTGGTGCGGCGCCCGGGCCACCCACAACGCCCGCACCGTGGGCGGCGAGATGGTCCTGGAAGGCGAGCAGGTGGTGGTCGGCGACACCGCGCACTCCGACGAGATCGGCTACGAGGTCCTGTGCCGCCGGCACCACCGCCGCCGCCTGACCGCCGCCCGCTCCGGCGCGGCCGCCCTGAGTCCGGACACGCTTCCGTTCGGCGCGGTCTGAGGCCCCCGGGGCCGCCACGGATTGTGAGAGACTTTCTGTTCACGAGCGCCCCGGGCGGCGCTCGAGGAGGATTTGCCTAGTGGCCTAAGGCGTTGGTCTTGAAAACCAAAGTGGCGCGAGCCACCGTGGGTTCGAATCCCACATCCTCCGCTTGCGATATGCCTCGGACCTGGATTCTTACCTAGGGTAAGAGCTGGTTTTCGCGGCACGGCGACGGCCCGGCACGAGGGCCGAATCAGGATTCTTACCGTTGCTTCGCCATCAGGCAGCAAGAAGTGGCGGGCGACGCAAAACCGTCACCCGCCTGTGCCGACCGGTCGAGCCCGGCACCCCGCCCATTACAGACGGGGTGCGGACGGGGTGCCGGGCGATCTGACTAGAACGAACCCTGCGAGACCAGCTTGATCGTCTTGCCGGCGTGGTCCACGAACGACTTCTCCATCGTCGAGCCCCAGTGCGGGTCGGCGACGATCTGGTACAGCTGCGTGAACGACAGTGCCGCGTCGGGCCGCGTCGGCTTCGGCGTCTCTGCCACGCCGGAGTCGCCGTTGAACTCGAAGGCCTCGACCAGCACACCGTCGGTGCGCAGGATCTCGACGCCGTCCACGAAGGTCTTGCCGTCGGGGTTCGGCAGGTGCGAGACCTGGACCTGGGTCCCGTCCGACAAGGTCTGGACCTCGCAGGCCGTACCCTTCGGCGGAACCGGCTTCGCCGAGCCGGCGCTGCCGACGGGGGCCGCTCCGGCAAACCCGCACTCCAGGTCGTGCACTGCCGGCCGGGGCGTGCCGACGTTGAGGGTCAGGCCCACCGCGCCGTGGCCGTCGTTGTACGTCAGCTTGGCCTGCGAGCCGTCAGTCGGGCTGCCGTGGCCCGCGTAGTTCGATGTCGTCGCGCCGCTCGGCAGGAGCTTGAGCAACTGCGCGGTCATCGACTGGCCGGTGACCGCCGCCGGGTCGGCCGGCTTCAGCGGGGCGGCCGGGGGCGGGACGTCCAGCGGCGGCAGGGTCGAGTAGGCCCCGTTGGCCGCCGCACCGACCGAGCCGGCAGCGGCGGCGGGCGGGGTCGAGGTCGCCGAGCCGGCCAGGGCCAGGTTCGAGGCGCCGCCCCCGGCGGCGTTCACCGCGCCCCCGTGGCCGCCGAACGCCGACGACAGGCTCGTCGAGCCGACCGCCACGACGGCGAGCGCCGCGGTGCCGCTCAGGACCTGGACGAACTGGCGGCGCCGGTGGCGCTGCTTGCCGCCGGCCAACGCGCCGGCGGCGAGCGGGCCCAGCGGCGGGGCCGCGCCGAAGGCGACCTCGTCGCGGAGACGTTCTCTCAACTCTTCTTCGGGATGCATCCGAGATCTCCTATTTTGCCAGTACTGCTCGTTTTCAGGGCGCGTTCAGACGGCTTCGCACAGGAAGCTCTCGCCGAGGACGGCGCGAAGATCGGCGAGCGCGCGCGCACTCGTGGTCTTCACGTTCGACGGGGTCATCCGGAGCAGGTGCGCCACGGCGTCGACGCTCAGGTCGTCCCAGTACCGCAGGACGACCACGGCTCGCTTCCTGGGCGAGAGCCGGTCGAGCGCCACCATCAGACTCATCCGGAGATCAGCCGGATCGGCGCGGCCCTCGACGTCCGGCAGGCAGTCGGAGGGCCGCTCGGCGGAACTGCGCCGCCGCCGATGGCTGAGGAACTCCCTCAGCAACACCTGCTTGGTGTAGGCGTCGACCGCTCCCTGCCGTTGGATCCGCGGCCAGGCGACGTACACCTTGGCCAGCGCCGACTGAGTGAGATCCTGGGCGCGGTGCCAGTCCCCGCACATCAAGTACGCCGTCTCCCGGAGCCGTCCGCCCCTGGCCACCACATACTCGGTGAAGTCTTCCTGCCGCCCCACAAGCCACCCTGCCTTCCGTTACGCCTGCCGGCCTCACGGCCGTCACATTCCTAGATGCGTGGGAAGGAGGTTCGGACACATCGAAAACACGATCACCGATACCGGTGATCTTGGTCAAACTCGACCGCGGTGGAAGGGCTACCCCACTTCCCACATCTGCAGCACGGCGTCCCGGTCGTAGGCCGCGCCGGCGTGAGTACTCGTGACCGCCAGCGTCTTGCTGTCCGGGCTGAAGGCGAGGGCGCCGATCATCGGTGGCAGCGGATCGCCCGGTACGTTGTCTGAGCCCAGTGAGATGAACTTGGCGGTTCGCCCGTGGGCGATATCCCACAGCCAGACCGCCCCCACCAGCCCCTTCCCTAGACCCATGTCGCCGACGACGGCCAACGTGCCGCCGTCCGGACTGACCGCGAGGGCGTCGACCGCCCCGACTCCGGGTTGCAGCGGGAGCGAGGTGGCTTCGGCGCCTGCCGCGTTCCTTTGGATGACCGGATGGATATAGGGCGTTCCGTCGGTGAAGATGTTCTTGCCGTCTGTGCTGAACACCGCGCGAGCGCTTTCGGGACCGAGTGTCGCGGTGACAGCGGCGTTCGGCACCGTCACCAGGGTTACGGGCGGGCCGGCGCTGACAGCCAGGCTTGTCCCGTCGGGGCTGAAGGACAGCCCGAAGACCGTCGAAGCCGGTCCGCCGACGGTCGCAGTCCCGAGTGTCCTGCCGGAGTCCACGGCACGGAATTCGACGAAGGCCTTGTCCCCCTGACCGCCGATCGCGAGGATCCTGCCGTCCGGGCTGAGCGCCACGGCCTGGACAAAACTGTCTTCGGGTCGGGTGTCCGAGAAGGTCCGCACCAGGCGTCCGGTATCCACATCCCACAGCGTCGGCGGGTCGCCACCGGCCGCCAGGCTCCTCCCGTCAGGGCTGAAAGACAGGGAGCTGCCCCTGAACATGCCCGGCACGGAGATCGTCCTGACGAGCCGACCGGTATCCGCCTCCAACAAGTCGACGTTTCCGGTGCCGTGTCTGGCGACCGCCACCGTTCTGCCGTCGGGGCGGAACGCCACCTGGTCGGAGTAGCCCTTGAAGCTCGCGCGGAGCGCGGACTGGGGCAGGACCGACGGCGATGGCAGGGGCGATGAGGCGGTCGGCATCGGCGACGGCATCGAAGCCGGGGCGGAACTCGGCCGTATCGGCGCGGTGTGCGCCGAACCCTCCGACGAGAGTTCGGAGCCCAGCAGGACTGCGGTGACCGCGCCGCCGATCCCCAGCGCACCCGCCGCGGTCATCAACACCGCTCGACGCGACATGCCTGCGGGGACGGCCGGATCCGGCTCTGGATCGCTCATGGTTCCATGCCACTACAGTCCGCCGCGCGCCGACACCTGTAAGCCTGCAGGGTCAGGCACCGTCGCCTTCATCGACGCCTCGCTGTCCGGGGCGGTGGCCGGATAGCCCATCCATCAGCCGGGCCCATATCGTCGGCGTATTGAAACCTTTATACGAGCCGACAACGCGCCGCGGCCTTGGCTGAAGGCATGCGCTACCGCGAATCCGCCCGACCGTCGGCCCGCCGCAAAGGAGTGGCTGTCACCACGGCCGTCATCGCCGTCGTCACTGTCGTCACCGTGGCGGCCGTCGCGCTGATCGCGGTGGTCCTGCACCGGTCGTCGTCGACGACGGTCAGCGGGGTCGGCAACCCGGGGCCGGCGCTGCCGTCCTCCGTCGTGACCTATCAGCAGGGCCAGTCCGGCAATGCCGGCGGCAAGGCTGACGGCGCAGCCGTTTCCGGCACGGTGTGGCCGGCCGCCGGCCAGGCCGCGTTCGTCCAGTCCGGCCAGTCGGCGATCCAGGCCGGGCCGCACCAGCACCCGGCGCCGATCGCCAGCGTCACCAAGGTGATGACGGCCTACCTCGTGCTCAGCGACCATCCGCTCCGGCCGGGCCAGGAGGGTCCGACCATCACGCTCACCGCGGCCGACGTCGCCGACACCGCCGCCCGCCGCGCGAAGCAGGAATCGCTCGTGGCCATCGCGGCGGGGGAGCAGCTGACCGAGCGGCAGGCACTGGAGGCGCTGCTGCTGCCCTCGGCGAACAACATCGCCGTGGTGCTGGCGCGATGGGACGCCGGCTCCAGCGCCGAGTTCGTGCAGCGGATGAACGCCACCGCGCGGTCGCTGGGCATGGCCGACACCCGCTACACCGACCCGAGCGGCTTCGAGCAGACGACCGTGTCCACCGCGGCCGATCAAGTGCGGATTGTGGACCAGGCGATGAGCCTGCCGGCGTTCGCCGGGATCGTCGCCATGCCGAGCGCGACGCTGCCGGTGGCCGGCCCGGTCCTCAACACCGACACGTTGCTCGGGCACGACGGATTCGTGGGCGTCAAGACCGGTTCGGACAACGCGGCCGGCGGCTGTTTCGCCTTCCGAGCTGTGCGAACGATCGACGGCAGGCAGACCACGATCACCGGCGTGGTCTTGGGCCAACCCGGCGAAGACCAGATCGGCGCGGGGTTGCGGGCGGCCGACGGGATGGTCAATCGGATAGCTTCGGGCTGACGCCGGCAGGAGGATCCACGTGGCCAAGCAATTCCGCATCGGGGATGTCGTCCGGATCGACGGCGACGTGCACGCCGTCCTCGGCAGCGATGTCACCTGGGTCGTGGTGAGGGACGGCGACGACGCGACGCTCATCGACACCGGCTACCCGCGCGACCACGACGCGTTGCTGGCGTCATTGGAGCTGCTCAAGGTCGCGCCGGAGTCGGTGAACGCGATCCTGATCACCCACGCCCACAACGACCACATCGGCTCCGCCGAGCGCCTGCGCGCCGAATACGGTATCCCGGTCCTGATGCACCCCGCCGAGGTGCCACACGCCCGCCGCGACTTCCTCGACCAGGTCTCGGCCGGAGCGGTCGCGGCGAACGCGTGGCGCCCCGGCGTGGCCGCGTGGGGCCTGCGCGCGGTGCGCAACGGCGGCACAGCGCACGTCCCGGTCACCGAACCCCAAGCCTTCCCCGCCCCCGGACCACTCGACCTGCCCGGCGCCCCGATTCCGCTGCACACCCCCGGCCACACCGCGGGCCACTGCGCCTACCTGCTCCCGGCCACCGGGATCGTGGTGGCCGGCGACGCGCTGAGCACCGGGCACCCCACATCCCGGGTCAGCGGACCGCAGGTCCTGCCCGCCATGTTCCAGAAGGATCTGCCCAGCACGCTGGCGAGCTTGGACGTCATCGCCGAAGCCGACGCCGACATCCTGATCCCCGGGCACGGACCGGTGCACCGCGGTTCGCCGCGGGCGGCGGTGGAGGCGGCGCGGGAACGGGGTGCGGCTTTTTAGGCGGTGTCAGGCGGGGCGGTGTCAGGCAGGCGGCTTCCGGCAGAGCGGTGTCAGGCAACTTTTGCCCGGTTGTTCGCGGCAGAGTTCGCGGCGCGCCGGTCGCCGGGTGGGATCTGTTGTCGGCTGGTGTTGCGGGCTGGCATGACTCGCTGGTGAGGCACTGCTGGATTCTGGAAGCGGCGGGGGCTGGAGTTTGCGGGCTGGGTTACGGTTTGTTTGTGGGTTTTAGAAGCTTTTTACGGCCTTCGGTCATAGTTGTGCCGGTTCGGGGTTCGGGTCGGCGGGTGTGTGTGTCGGCTGCCGGTTCCCGCGTTCACAACCCCGCCCCACCTCAGGCCTCTTCAACTCCAGTAAGCCAGCACAAGGGCAAGATCAAAGTCAAGATCAAGGTCAAGAGCTGTGGTGAAGGGCCGGGCCTCCGGCGGGCCTCGGCAACCTCAGGGAAACTAGCGCGGTTCCCTCGGGTGGCTGGGTAAGTCTCAGCGGCGGCGGCCGGTGAGGTGGTGCGGTCCGTTCCCCTCGGTCGCGTCGTCAGCCCGGGGGGTACAGCACCGGTGTCCGGGGGTAAAGTCCGCGCGCGGCGGTTGGGTGCCCGAGCTGCGGTTTTGTTCAGCGCGAACTTGACCCCCGGCCACCGGCACTGTAGGCGAAGCCCTGCCGACGCGACCGAGGGGAACGAACCGAAAACCAGCCGGAGAAGTGCAAAACGGGGAGTGCGGGTACCGGCGGCTCGGCGAGTTCGGCTCCCGGTCAGGGTACTGGCAGCGCGGCAGTCCCGAAGGTGCGCATTCTGGGCTGGCGGGCGCGGGTACGGGCTCGCCAGGCACGCCGGTCTCCGCCTGGCTGCCGAGATCGCTGCCGCCGGATGACAGATAGACCTGGCCACCAAAGCATGCCGCCTACCGCACCCGGGCATGTTCTCGACCAACTAACCACCGGCCCGCCGCCGCACCCTCACCGGCAGCCGCATCGCTAACCTGCGTCTTCGTTCCTTGCGATTGCTATTCTTCCGGCTGGTTTTCGGTTCGTTCCCCTCGGTCGCGTCGGCAGGGCTTCGCCTACAGTGCCGGTGGCCGGGGGTCAAGTTCGCGCTGCACGAAACCGCAGCTCACACGCCCAACCGCCGCGCGCGGACTTTACCCCCGGACACCGGTGCTGTACCCCCCGGGCTGACGACGCGACCGAGGGGAACGGACCGCACCACCTCAGGGACCGCAGCCGCTGAGACTGACCCGGCCACCCTAGGGAACCGCGCTAGTTTCCCTGAGGTTGCCGAGGCCCGCCGGAGGCCCGGCCCTTCATCACAGTTTTTGATCTTGCTGTTGATCTGGTCCTTGATCTGGCCTGTGTCCTTGTCCTGACTTGCTGGAGTTGAAGAGGCCTGAGGTGGGGCGGGGTTGTGAACACGCGAACCGGCAGCCGACAAACACGACTCGCCGACCCGAACCCCGAACCGGCACAACTATGACCGAAGGCCGTAAAAAGCTTTGAAACCCACACCAAAACCGCAACCCGGCCCGCAAACTCCAGCCCCCGCGCAAAGACCCGAACCCCGAACCACCCCAGTCAAGACTTGCCGCACCGCGCGCCGCCGAGGTCACACCGGTCACCGCGACGGCACCAGCCACAGCCGCGCTTGACCTTGCCCCTCGGGGCAAGGTTTATGGTCGATCCACAAGCTCCCCCGGCACCAAGCGAGGAACCATGAGGATCGGCGATCTGGCCCGTGACGCCGGCGTCACGCCCAAGGCGGTCCGCTACTACGAGTCGCTGGGACTGGTGGTTCCGGAGCGGCTGGAGAACGGGTACCGCGACTACAGCGGGCAGGACGTGCGGGTGGTGTGCGAGATTCGGCGGCTGATCGAGCTCGGCATCCCCGCGGTCCGGACCCGGCCGTTTCTGGACTGCCTCGCTGACCACGGGGCGATCGACGACTGCCCGTCCTCGCTGGCCGAATACCGGGATGCCATCGGCGATCTGGAACGCCGTATCAGGGAGCTGACGGTGCGGCGCGACGCCCTCGCCCGGCGTCTGAAGCAGGCCGCGTGCCGCCGCCCTGACCCGGCGGCTTCCGAGGACTCGAAGGTCTCCGATCCCGATCCCAATCCCGATCCCCACCGCGAGACCGCTGGCGATCCCAACCCCCAGGAACCCTTCGTGGACAACTACTACACGCTCCCGTCCGGTCTGCCGGTTCCCCAGGACGACGGCGCCGCCGACCACCTGCCCGGCATGCCGGTGCCCGAACTCGCGCTTCCCAGCACCGCCAACGAGGACATCGGCCTGGCGGCCCTGGGCAAGGACCGGACGATCCTCTACCTCTATCCGCTCACCGGTCGTCCGGAGGAGGACATCCCCGAGGGCTGGAACTCGATCCCCGGAGCCCGGGGTTGCACCACCGAAGCCTGTGATTTCCGGGACCACTACGAGGAACTGTTGGAAGCCGGTGCGGCGCGGGTCTTCGGACTCTCCAGTCAGGACACCGCCTATCAGCAAGAGGTGGTCGACCGGCTCCGGCTGCCCTTCGCGATGCTGTCCGACACCGCGTTCCGCCTCGCGGGAGCGTTGAGTCTGCCGACGTTCGACTTCCGCGGCGAAGCCCTCTACAAGCGGATCACGCTCGTGGTGCGCGACGGCGCGGTCGAGCACGCCTTCTACCCGGTCTTCCCGCCGGACCGGCATGCGGGGCAAGTCCTGGCCTGGCTTAAGGAGAATCCCCTATAACTTCCCGGTCTGGAAGGTCCCGGTGCGGCTGCCGGCTCAGCCGCTGAGTGAGCCGGCGTCGGACCTGGCGTTCGCAAGGTCCTGATTCACGGCGGACGCCGCCGCGTCGAGCGCCGCCTGGGTCGCCGATCCCTGTTGGTACTGCCCGGCGGTGACCACCCACTGGCCCAGGTGGGTCTTGGCCTTCGCCATGTCGTCCAGCCACTGGCTGAGGGCGCCGCGGTGGTCGCCGTCGTAGGCCGCGGCGGCTTGCTGTTCGGCGTCCAGATAGGACGTGTCGGCCTCGGGATTGGGCGTCGAGCGGAACTTCGCCAACGCCGCGGCCGGTGACTGCGGGTCGCCGAAAGCGTCGTCGTATGCTGACATGCTCGGGTAGCGCGTGTGGCCGACTATCTTCTGTCCGGAAGCCAGCAGACCCGCGTAGTGCTGGACCGATGCCATCAACAGCCCAGTGGCCTTCGACGAGTCCTCGGGCGCCGAAGGGGACGCGCCGCCGGTCGGCGCGCTGTCAGAGTCCGTATTCGTGGCGCCGGCGACCGGGGCTGCGGGCTTCGGGTCGGAGCCGTCGAAGGCACCGCAGGCCGCGGCCAAGGCGAACACCACCGCCACCGCCGCCAGCCCATACATCACCAGTAGGCCCTGCTGCTGCCCCATGCCCAGCATCCGGCGCAGCGGACGGCCACGCCGGCCCCGGCCCGGATTCCAGTCAATCTTCGGCACCCCGAGAACCTATCGCCCAGCAGCGGTTATTCACCAGGTGGTCAATAGCCGGTACCGGGTGGGACGACGGGCGTTTGAGACTGAACGTGCCCCTTAACCTTCGCTTCAGTAAGGCGGGACAACCTCTGGCGCCATGACCGATAGCCCGCGACTCCCCAAAGGGGTCTGGATAAACACCTCGCTCGCCGTGGTGGTAGCCGCCGGTGGAGCGGGCGCCTGGGCGCTGCTCGGCTCGTCGAACTCCGGCAAGTCAGCCGCCGGCCGCACCGTGGCCGTACAGCGGGGGAACGTCACCGCCGAGGTGTCCGCCTCCGGCAATGTCACCCTGCCCACCGAACTCGATCTCGCCTTCACCGCGTCGGGCACGGTGACCGAGGTCGACGTGAAGCCCGGTGACGTGGTGAAGGCCGGCCAGGTGCTGGCCAAGATCGACCCGACCGACGCGAACCAGCAGCTGGCCTCGGCGCAGGCCCAGCTGACCACCGCGCAGGCCCAGCTGACGAAACTGCAGCAGGGCCAGACCCCGCAGCAGGCGACGCTGAGCCAGCAGCAGCTGACCACCGCGGCCGACTCGCTGAACTCCGCGAAGACCTCGTTCTCCGACGCGGAGAACAGCATCTCGGTCGACGCCCAGACGCTGGCCTCCGCGGTCACCACGGCGCAGAACTCGCTGAGCGCGGACCAGGCACTCCAGTCCCAGGACTGCGCCGCCACCGCCGCCGCGAAGAACCCGACCGCGTGCACCCAGGACGGCAACAAGGTCGCGCAGGACACCAACGCGGTGAACCAGGCGGAGAACGCGCAGAAGTCCGGCGCGCAGAAGGACACCCAGTCCCTGCACCAGGCGCAGTCCTCGCTGACCCAGGCACAGAACTCCTACCAGACGGCCGTGGACCAGCAGGCGGTCGCCGCCGCGCCGGCCACGCCGGACCAGATAGCCTCGGCCAACCAGGCCATCGTCAACGCGCAGAACTCGCTGTCCACCGCCCAGAAGGGCGTCACGGGCACGGTCATCACCGCCCCGCAGGCCGGGACGGTCCTGTCGGTCGGCGGTTCGGTCGGCGACTCGGTGAGCGCCGGGTCCGCCTCCTCGACCTCGGCCGCGTCCTCGGCGTCGAGCAGTTCGGCCGGCGGGACTACTGGGGGTTCGGCTGGCGGTTCCTCCGGCTCCTCGAGTTCGACCTCGTCCTCGGCCAGCGGCGCCAAGTCCGGCAGCGGCTTCGTGGTGCTGGGCGACATGGGCGCCCTGACGGTGCGCGCCGAGTTCGCCGAGACCGACGCCTCCAAGCTGAAGGCCGGGCAGTCCGCGCAGGTCTCGATCAACGCGATCCCCGGCTCCGCGCTCACCGCGAGCGTGCAGGAGGTCGACCCGACCTCGACCGTGGTGTCGAACGTCGTCGAGTACGGCGTCACGCTCCAGTTCAGCAGCGGCCAGCAGGAACTGGCCACGCTGAAACCGGGCCAGACGGCCTCGGTGTCGGTGACCACCGACAGTGTGACCAACGTGCTCTACGTGCCGTCCTCCTCGGTCACCACCCTCGGCGGCCAGAGCTTCGTCACGGTCGTCGACGGCAAGACCCAGACCCAGACCCCGGTGCAGATCGGCGTGGTCGGCGACACCACCACCGAGATCGACTCCGGGGTGAACGAGGGCGACCAGGTCCTGCTCTCCTCGCGCACCGGCACCACCACCACCGGCGGCACCCGGGGCGGGGGCCTGACCGGCGGCGGCTTCGGCGGCGGGACCGGCGGGACCGGCGGCGGCGGTCTGGGCGCCGGCGGCGGCCGGGGCGGGTTCGGCGGGTGACCGGCATGGGCACGCAGCGGCCCGTCATCGAGCTCACCGACATCCGTAAGACCTACGGCATGGACGGCAACGCCGTGCACGCCCTGCGCGGCGTCAGCCTGACCGTCCCC
This sequence comes from Catenulispora pinistramenti, assembly GCF_018274385.1. Taxonomy (GTDB): domain Bacteria; phylum Actinomycetota; class Actinomycetes; order Streptomycetales; family Catenulisporaceae; genus Catenulispora; species Catenulispora pinistramenti. The sequence continues at coordinate 14,405 of NZ_JAAFYZ010000133.1, forward strand.
ACCGGCGACTACGTCGCCATCATGGGCGCCTCGGGCTCGGGCAAGTCGACGCTGATGAACATCATCGGCTGCCTGGACGTCCCGACCACCGGCCGCTACCTGCTGGACGACGTCGAGGTCGAGCACCTGTCGGACCGGCAGCTGGCCCTGGTCCGCAACCGCAAGATCGGCTTCGTCTTCCAGTCCTTCAACCTGCTGCCGCGCACGACCGCGCTGGACAACGTGGAGCTGCCGCTCATCTACGCCGGCGTCGGCACCGCCGAGCGGCGCAAGCGGGCCCGGGCGGCGCTGGAGCTGGTGGGCCTGAGCGAGCGGATGAACCACAAGCCGCAGGAGCTCTCCGGCGGCCAGCAGCAGCGGGTGGCCGTGGCCCGGGCGCTGGTCACCGCGCCCAGCCTGATCCTGGCCGACGAGCCCACCGGCAACCTGGACAGCACCTCCTCCTCCGACGTGATGGCCCTGTTCGACCGGCTGCACCGGGCCGGGCGCACGATCGTCCTGATCACCCACGAGCACGACATCGCCGAGCACGCCGAGCGCGCGATCCGGTTGATGGACGGGCAGATCGTCTCCGACGAGCGCAACGGCGAGCGCGGCTGGATCTCCGAACAGCACACAGTGAGGCACGCCCGATGAGATTCCGCGAGGTCTTCCGGTTCGCCTTCGCCGGGCTGCGGGCCAACAAGCTGCGCTCGGCGCTGACCACCCTGGGCATCCTGATCGGCGTCGGCGCGGTGATCCTGCTGGTCGCCGTCGGCAAGGGCTCCGGCGCCCAGGTGCAGGCGAACATCGACAAACTGGGCACCAACCTGCTGGAGGTCTCCCGGCAGGCCGGCGGGTTCGGCGCGCGCGCCTCGCGGAACACCGGGACGCAGAGCTCTGTCTCGGCGCTGACCCTGGCCGACGCGCAGGCGCTGGTGGACCCGGTGAACGCCCCGGACGTGCTGGACGAGGCCCCGGTGGTGACCGCCTCCCCGACCGCGACCTACGACGGCGCCACGCACCAGATCGCGCAGCTGGTCGGCACCTACCCGGCGTACCTGACGGCCACCAACTGGCAGATCGCCGAGGGCTCGGCGATCACCGACGACGACGTGAGCCAGGCCCGCAAGGTGATCGTGATCGGCCAGACGGTGGCCACCGACCTGTTCGGCACCGCCGATCCGGTCGGGCAGCAGGTGATGATCAACAGCGTCCCGTACACCGTCGAGGGCACCTTGCAGGCCAAGGGCTCCAGCGGGCTGCAGGACGCCGACGACTTCGCCATCGCGCCGCTGACCACCGTGCAGGACTCGCTGAGCGGCTTCGGATCGCTGAGCCAGATCGTGGTGCAGGCCAAGTCGGCGAGCGCCACCACCGCGGCGCAGGACGAGATCACCTCGATCCTCACCTCGCGGCACCACCTGTCGGCCACCGCCTCCCCGGACTTCCGGGTGCTGAACCAGCAGTCGCTGCTGGCCACCTCCAGCTCCACCACGCACACCTTCACGGTGCTGCTGGGCGCGGTGGCGGCCATCTCGCTGCTGGTCGGCGGGATCGGGATCACCAACATCATGCTGGTCACGGTGACCGAGCGGACCCGGGAGATCGGCATCCGCAAGGCACTGGGCGCGCCGCGCGCGGCGATCCTGGGCCAGTTCCTGGTCGAGGCGGTGATGCTGTCGCTGATCGGCGGCGCCCTGGGGGTGGCTGCCGGACTGATCGGCACCAGGTTCACCGTCGCCGGGGTGAAACCGGTGATCGTGCCGGCCTCGATCGCGCTGGCCTTCGCGGTGTCGGCGCTGATCGGTCTGTTCTTCGGGTCGTTCCCGGCCAACCGAGCGGCCAAGCTGCATCCCATCCAGGCACTGCGGCACGAGTAATCAGTCTCCAAGAAGGAAGATTCGGAAGTCACAGATGTCTGAGAACCAGGGCGGCCCGGCCGCCGGCAACAACAACGAAGAGTTCGAGCTGCTGTCCACGGCGCCGTCCGCGCCGGACATCAGCGGGCAGCTCAAGCCGGCCCGCAGCGGCGGCGGAGGCGGGATCCCGAAGGTGACGCTGGGCCTGATCGGCGCGGTGTTGCTGGCCGGCGGCTTCGTCGGCGGGATCGCGGTGGGCAAGCACAACTCGTCGTCGACCACGAAGTCCGCCACCCCGACCGGCGGCACCCGCTCCCGGGGCGGCTATGGCGGCGGCTTCGGCGGGACCGGCGGCACCACGGGCGGGGCCACCGGCGGCGCGAACGGCGGGGCCACCGGCACGGGCCGGGGCGGCGGCGTGACCGGCACGGTCAGCGCGGTCAACGGCTCGACGCTGACCATCACCGACAGCACCGGCAAGTCGGTGACCGTGGACACCAGCCCGCAGACCACGGTCACGATCGGCAAGACCGGCACGGTCTCGGACCTGACGACCGGCTCTCAGGTGACCGTTCTGGGGACGCCGGACAGTAGCGGGACGATCACGGCGCGTTCGGTTGTGAGCGGTCTCACAGGGTTCGGTTTCGGCGGGCGTGGCGGAAACCGCACTCCCGGTGGCGCCGCGTCTTCGCCGGGTGGGTCAAACGGGTGATACTGGACGGGATGGACTTCCGAGAATCCCGCAGCCTGCTGGTCGTCGACGACGACACCGAGATCCGTGACGCGATCGCCCGGGCCTTCCGCCTGCAGGGCTATCGCGTGCGCACGGCCGCCGGCGGCCTGGCCGCCCTGGAGCAGGTCGCGGCCGATCCGCCGGACGCGATCGTGCTGGACGTGATGATGCCGGAGCTGGACGGGGTGGAGGTGACCCGGCGCCTGCGCGGCGTCGGCGACCACACCCCGGTCCTGCTGCTGACCGCGCGCGACGCGGTCGGGGACCGGGTGGCCGGGCTGGACGCCGGCGCCGACGACTACCTGGTGAAGCCGTTCGCGCTGGCCGAGCTGCACGCCCGGGTCCGGGCCCTGCTGCGGCGCGCCGAGTACGACCCGGTGCCGGACTCGGAGCGGCTGGTGTTCGAGGACCTGGAGCTGGATCCGGAGTCCCGGCTGGCCTACCGGGGCGGCCGCACGATCGAGCTGACCCGCACCGAGTTCGCGCTGCTGGAGCTGTTGATGCGCAACGCCGGCCGGGTGCTGCCGCGCGAGGTCATCTCCGACCGGATCTGGGGTTACGAGCTGGGGCCGGAGTCGAACTCGCTGGAGGTGTTCGTGTCCTGCATCCGGCGCAAGACGGAGGGCGGGGGCGAGCCCCGGCTGGTGCAGACGGTGCGCGGGTTCGGGTACACGTTGCGGGTGCCGGCGTGAACTGGGGACGGTTCCGGACGGGGATCCGGAAGCGGCGGACGACTGCGGCCGCTGCCCCGGCCGGCGCCCCGGCGGCGACGCAGCAGGCTGTCGGCGTGGGTATGGGCTCTGACTTCGGCTCGGGCGGACCCGGTCCTTACGGATTCATCGGCTCGCCAGAGGCGGCCGGGCTGGCCGGGATGGCCGGTATGCCCGGGACCACGACCGGATCCACGTCCGACGGTCCGCTGTCCGGCGACGCGGCGTCCGGCAATTCCTCCCGGAGCCGCTCCCCCTTGGCCATCTGGCGGCGCACCCCGCTTCGGGCCCGGTTGGCGCTCGCGGCGACGATCGCCGTAGCGGCCGGGATCGGCGGGGGCGTGGGCTTCGCTTACGTGGCCGTCCGGCACTCACTGACCCAGCAGGTCGACGGCGGCCTGCAGCGGCAGGGCGCCAAAGCACAGAGCGCGCTGCTCAGCGGCCACTTCCCGCACTATGACGCGGCCAAGAGCTGGCAGTTCGGCGACACGCTGACCAACGTCCAGTTCATCGACTCCTCCGGGACGCCGCTCCAAGCGAAGCCGCTGCCCCCCTCACCCCGCTGGCCGCGCGGCACAGTCGCGCTCGCCCCCTCGACGCAGCAGATACCGATCACCGCGGCGGACACCCAGGTCGCCGCCGGGACGGTGGAAAGCTACATGCACTCCGGCCAGATGAACGGCCAGCATGTCCGCATCCTGACCCTGGGGATCGGCCATGGGCAGGCGATCCAGATCGACGCCCCGCTGACCACCATGGAAAAACAGCTGTCCACCCTCGGCTGGCAGCTGTTCGGAGCCGCCGCGGCGGGCATCGTGCTGGCCGCCGGGCTGGGCTGGATGGTGACCCGCACCGCCCTGCGCCCGGTGGCCGAGCTGACCAGCACCGCCGAACGCATCGCCGCGACCCACGACCTGGCGCACCGGATCCCGATAGACGGCCCGCCCGGGGAGTCCCGGGACGAACTCGGACGCCTGGCCGCCACCTTCAACAGCATGCTGGACGCGGTCCAGGAGGCGACGGACCGGCAGCGCCAACTGGTCGCCGACGCCTCGCACGAGCTGCGCACCCCGCTCACCTCGCTGCGCACCAACGTCGAGGTGCTGGCGCACGCCCACCGGCTGGACCCGGAGGACCGCCAGGCCCTGGTCGCCGGCATCATGTCCGGCCTGGACGACCTGACCACGCTGGTCAGCGACACCGTCGAGCTGGCCCGCGGCGAGGAGCAGGCGGCGCACTTCGAGGAGATGCGCTTCGACCTGCTGGTCCAGCGCTGCGTGGACCGCGCGACCGCGCACTGGCCGAAGGCCGTGTTCAAGGCGGACCTGGACGAGAGCGTGGTCGTCGGCGTCACCGACCGGCTGGCCAAGGCCGTCCGCAACCTCCTGGACAACGCGGCGAAGTTCTCCCCGGCCGGCGGCCTGGTCGAGGTCCGCACCACGACCACCCCCGACGGCCGCGTCACCCTGACCGTCCGCGACCACGGCCCCGGCATCCCCGAAGCCGACCTCCCGCACGTCTTCGACCGCTTCTACCGCGCCGCCAGCGCCCGCGACCTCCCCGGCTCCGGCCTCGGCCTGGCCATAGTGGCGCAGGTGGCGGTCGGCCACGGCGGCGGCGTGACGGCGGCCGGCGCGCAGGGCGGCGGGGCCGAGTTCCGGCTGACGCTGCCTTTGGCGGGCAGTCCAGGGGCCGGGCCCCGCGGCGCTGATGGTCCCCACAGCTTCTACTGATCCTGAGGCCCGCGAAGCGGCCGGTACTCCGACCCCCGCCCCCGCCGCTCCCACACCGCGTCGCCACCGACGTCCCACCAGCCCTGCTCGCGCAACGCGTAGCGGGACACCTTCGCCGTCGCAGTGGTCTGTAGTGCGGCCGTGACGCGGACGAAGCGCGGCGCCATCTTCGTGCCGAGATCCGCTTGTGCGGCAAGGAAGTCCGCGAACGTCTTCGGCTCGAAGCCGGCATCCCGCTTGAGCACCAGGGCGCACATCACCGCGTCGCCGGTCACCTCGTCCGGCACCGCGTAAGCGGCCACCGCCTCGACCGGATCCCAGCGGGACAGGATCGCCTCCAGGAGCGCCACGGAGATGTTCTCGCCGTCCACGCGCATGCGGTCCGCCTTGCGGGCCGCGAAGTAGAGCCAGCCGTCTGTGTCGGCGTAGAAGAGGTCGCCGCTGTAGTAAACGCCGTCGCAATAGCGTTCGGCGTCGGCTGCGGGGTTGTTCCAGTAGCCGGTGAAACCGCCGGGGCCGGTGCGGACGAGTTCGCCGATCGCGACGGCGCCGTTGAGCAGACGGCCGGCGGCGTCGAATTCGCCGGGCGGGCAGGGCTTGCCGGTTTCCAGGTCGAGGATGGACAGGGCCGGCTCGGTCCTGCCCACCGCGGCGCCTCGGGCCAAGACCGCGGGCGGGAAGGTACGGGGCGCGGGCAGGTTGATGCCGCCTTCCGAGGCGCCGTAGCCCTCCGACAGGCGGCAGCCGAAGCGGCGCTCGAAGCGGTCGCGGTCCAGCGGGCCGGCCTCGGTGCCGAAGCCGGCGCGCAGGGGGTTGACCGCGTCCGAGGGGTGCTCCGGGGTGGCCAGGATGTAGGAGATCGCGCGGCCGACGTAGGTGAAGTACGTGGCCTGGTACTCCCGCACGTCCGGCAGGAACCCGGAGGCCGAGAAGCGGTCGGGCAGGGCGATCGTGGCGCCAGCGACCAGGGCCGGGCCCCAGTTCGCCAGGATGGCGTTGCCGTGGAACATCGGCATCGGGATGTAGCAGACGTCCGAGGGCGTCAGGTCGAACCGCTCGGCCATCATCGCGCCGGAGGCCACGACCCGCCCTTGCCGGCAGGTCACCGCCTTCGGCGCGCCGGTCGAGCCGGAGGTGAAGTACAGCAGCAGCCGGGTGTCCTCGGTGACCGGGGCCACCGGGGCCACGTCCGCGACCGCCAGGCCCCGGTACGGCGCCAGCGCCTCGGCGTACCCCGGCTCGTCCACGACCAGCAGCGGCAGGTCGTCCAGGCCGAGCCCGGCCAGCAGCGGGCGCAGCGCGTGGGAAGTCACGAGCAGCTCGCACTCCGCGTGCCGGACGTCTCGCGCCAGCTCGGCGCCACGCCGCGTGGGGTTCACGCCGACCAGCGCCGCCCCGGCGAGTGCGGCGGCCGAGAGCCAGAACGCGAACTCCTCGCCGTTGCCCAGCAGGACCCCGATATGCGGATGCATGCCTGGCCGATGCCGCTCCCCGAACAGTGCGGCCCTGGTCGCGGCCTGGGCCGCGATCTCTGGATGCTGATACCGCAGGCCGTCCGGGCCGAGCAACCCGGGACCCACCCGCTGGGACTGAACGCCGATCAATTCCGCGACCGTGGCCATGCCGGGTATGGAAGGCCATCCCGCGTGAGGGCGCAAGACGTTACCCTGAGTGCGTGGACGTGAACGTATCGGCAACGGTCAAGGTCCGGGTGACGGTCGATGCCGAGAAGTGGGCGGCGGCCTGCGGCGTGGAGCCGGTCCAGGCCAGCGCTTCGCTGGCGACCGCGATCGGCGCCGCGCTGGAACGGTTCTCCGACCTGGTGCCCGGACTGGACCAGTCCGGCGGGCAGGCCCGGGTGGAGAAGGTGGCGTGGACCGCTTCGACCACCAGCCCCGCGCTTCCCTCCTGAACTCTCCTGATCCTGGCCGGTCCCTCCTGATCCTGGCCGGTCCCTCCTGATCCTGGCCGGTCCCTCCTGATCCCGGCCCGCCCCTCCTGATCCCGGCCGGTCTCTCCTGAGCCCAGCTGTCCCGGCAGCCCCACCTGCGCCGACAGTCCCGGCCACCGGCGGTGATTCGGCGGCTATCGTGTCCGGTCAGGGCAGCCGTCCGGGCGATGATGGTAGGGATAACCGGGGGTTGAAGTTCCGTGGCCGCACCGTGGGCGGCCGAGTCATGATCGGCGAAGCTTTTCCCATGAAGCGTTTCCTGTTGAGCCCGGTGTCGGGGCGTACCGGCCGTCAGTATCTGTATTCCCTGGTGAGCGCGCCGCTCGGGATCGCGGGCTTCATCTATGTCGTGGTCACCCTGTCGGTCGGCGGAGTGCTGTCCTTCACCTTCGTCGGCCTGCCGCTGATCGCCATCACGATCTTCCTGGCCCGGCAGTACGCCAAGCTCCAGCGCGGGATGGCCCGCACGCTGCTCGACGTCGACATCGACGCCCCGCCGCCGAACGCCCGCTGGCGCAACGCGCACGGGCTGCTGGCCAAGCTCGGGGCGGCGCTGAGCGACATGACGGCCTGGCGGGCGCAGGCGTACCTGCTGGTCCGCTCCCCGCTGGCGGTCGCGTACATGTTCCTGCTCGGGCTCGGCCTGGGCGAAGGGCTCGTCACGCTCTTCTACCCGGTGTGGTGGTCGATCTTCCACCCGACGAACGTGGACCACCACGGGGTGAGGCGGCACTCGGCGATGCAGATCGGCCAGTTCTACTTCGACAGCTGGCCGCGGGCGCTGCTCGTGTCCGCCGCCGGGGTGGTGTGGCTCTACGCCGCGGCCTGGATCCTGAAGTTCGTCGTCTGGCTGGACACCTTGCTGATGACCACCCTGCTCGGCCCGACCCGGGCCGACCAGCGGGTCGAGGAGCTGACCGTGAGCCGGGCGCACGCCGTGGACGACTCGGCGGCCCGGCTGCGCCGGATCGAACGCGACCTGCACGACGGCGCGCAGGCCCAGCTGGTCGCCCTGGCGATGCAGCTCGGCGAGGCCAAGGAGAACCTGAACGCCGGCGACGCCGGCACCGACCTGGACCTGAACGAGACCCGGGCCTTGATCGACACCGCGCACCGCAACGCCAAGCAGGCCATCAACGAACTGCGCGACCTGGCCCGCGGCATCCACCCGGCGGCGCTGGACAACGGCCTGCGAGACGCGCTGGGCACGCTGGCCGCGCGCTCGGCGATGCCGGTGACGGTGAACGTGGCCCTGGCCGAGCGCCCGGACCGGGCGATCGAGACCATCACCTACTTCTGCGCCGCCGAACTGCTGACCAACGCGGCCAAGCACGCCGCACCGTCCCGGGCCGCGCTGTCGGTGGTCCAGGAGGACGGCCGGCTGCACCTCACGGTCGAGGACGACGGCCGCGGCGGCGCGCAGGTCGGCTACGGCGGCGGACTGGCCGGGCTGCTGGACCGGGTCCGCACCGTGGAGGGGTCGCTGGCCGTGGACAGCCCGGTGGGCGGCCCGACCCGGGTGATGGTGAAACTGCCGATGCACGTGTGAGCCGCCGGCGCGGTTGACGCCGCCGACACGACCGTCGTCCTCGGACGTCGCCGCGGCCGGCACCGCCAATGCACCATCGAAGCCGCTGAAGCCGCGGCCGGACCTGACAAGGTCCGGCCGCGGCTCCGCTGTTCCGTTATCTTCAGGTGAGCCAGGGCCGCCCGCGACGAAGGAGAGCACCGCCTGTGCGCATCATGATCGCCGAAGACTCCGCGATCCTCCGGGACGGCCTGGTGCAGATCCTCGCCAAGCGCGACCACGAGATCCCGGCCGCCGTCCCGAACGCCGACGAACTCCTGGCCGCGGTCACCACCGACCCGCCGGACGCCGTGGTGATGGACATCCGCATGCCCCCGACCCACACCGACGAGGGCCTGCGCGCCGCCCTGGAGCTGCGCAGAAGCCATCCCCGCGTCGGCGTCCTCCTGTTCTCCCAGTACGTGGAGACCCGCTACGCCCGCGACCTGTTCAGCGGCAAGGTCTCCGGCGTCGGCTACCTCCTCAAAGAGCGCGTGGCGGACGTCAGCGAGTTCGTCGAGGCCCTGACCAAGATCGCCGCCGGCGGCACAGTCCTCGACCCCGAAGTCGTGGTGCAACTCCTCGGCTCACGCCCCACCGACGCCCTGACCGCCCGCGAACGCGAGGTCCTGGGCCTGATGGCCGAGGGCCGCTCCAACGCCGCGATCGGCAAGAAGCTGGTACTCGCCGACAGCTCGGTGGAGAAGCACATCAGCAACATCTTCACGAAGCTCGCGCTGCCGCCGGCGGATGAGGACCACCGGCGGGTGCTGGCGGTGCTGAAGTATTTGGGGGTCACGCCCTAGCTGGGCTGGAGGTGCTTGTCAGTGGGCTCGCCGACACTTGTCAAAGGGGCGAATACCTCATAACACAATGGAAGCAGCTCGCCAGCCACCAGCTCGCCAGCTCGCCAGCCACCAGCAGCGCTAGGCGACCAGCGCCCCGCCAGCCAGCTATCGGGCAGTCAGTGGCCGGTCGCCGACTACGGCGTCGAAGTCCTGGTAGGCGTAGCAGAAGTCGGCGACGGCGCCGTGGAAGGCGCCCCGGTCGCGGCCGCCGTCACCGAGTTCCACAGTTGCGCGTACCAGGCGCTGGAGCCTTCGGAAGGGCCGGTGGTGCCGTTTGGGCCGCCGGCGGCCGCGTCCCCCGCGCCGACCAGGCGCAGGCCGGTCTCGCCGGGGAAGAGGTAGTGCAGGCGGAGGCGGGCCTGGATCTTGACGTAGTCCGGGTCCTGCCATTGCGCCAGCTCCTGACGCAGCTGGTCCACGTCGGCGCGCTTCTGCGTGTTCTGCTGCTTGAGCTGGTCCAGCTGCGAGCTCTGCGAGAAGTACTGCTGGAGCGGGTAGGCCAGGGCCAGTACCAGTGCACAGACGAAGAGCATCAGGATCGCCGCGCGCGCGGTGTAGCGCGTGCGCTTCTTCGAGGCGCCGGAACCGGATCCCGACCCCGAACCCCCGTCGCCGGAGGAGCGCGAAGGTCCCGGCGCGGCGTCTTGCCGCTGCGCCGGGACCGCGCTCAAGCGCCGAGGTGCCGAGCCCTCAGCCTCCGATTTCATGCCTGCGACGATACCGCGTGCCGGTCGGGCCGAGCGGTATCAGCATGCGGTGGTCAGCCCACGAAGCTTCAGCCGCGGAGCTGAAGCGAAGCCCCGTCACGGAACTCAGCCACGGAACTCAGCCGCGAAGCCGCGCGACGCTCCGCCACGAAGCTAAGCAGGCCAAGCAAGCTCCGCCACGAAGCTGAGCAAGCCAAGCAAGCTCCGCCGCGAGCCTCAGCCCTCGTGCTGGAACCGCGGGAAAGCCGAGCGGCCCGCGTAGCGCGCGGCGTCGTCCAGCTCCTCCTCGATGCGCAGCAGCTGGTTGTACTTGGCGACGCGGTCCGAGCGGGCCGGGGCGCCGGTCTTGATCTGGCCGCAGTCCACCGCGACGGCCAGGTCGGCGATCGTGGTGTCCTCGGTCTCGCCGGAGCGGTGCGACATCATGCAGCGGTAGCCGTTGCGGTGCGCCAGCTGCACGGCGTCGAAGGTCTCGGTCAGGGTGCCGATCTGGTTCACCTTCACCAGCAGCGCGTTGGCCTGGCCGCCGACGATGCCGCGGGCCAGCCGCTCGGGGTTGGTGACGAACAGGTCGTCGCCGACGATCTGGACCCGGGCGCCCAGGCGGTCGGTGAGGATCTTCCAGCCGTCCCAGTCGTCCTCGAACAGCGGGTCCTCGATGGACACCAGCGGGTAGGCGTCGACCAGCTCGGCGTAGTAGTCGGTCATCTCGGTGGCGGTGCGGGTCTTGCCCTCGAACTGGTAGGCGCCGTCCTTGTAGAACTCGGACGCGGCGACGTCCAGCGCCAGTGCGATGTCCCGGCCCGCGACGTAGCCGGCCTTGTCGATGGCGACCAGGATCAGGTCCAGCGCGTCGCGGTTGGACGGCAGGTCCGGCGCGAAGCCGCCCTCGTCGCCCAGGCCGGTGTTCAGGCCCTTCTCCTTCAGCACCGACTTCAGCGCGTGGTAGACCTCCGCGCCCCAGCGCAGCGCCTCGCGGAAGCTGCCCGCGCCGATCGGGGCGATCATGAACTCCTGGATGTCCACGTTGGAGTCGGCGTGCGCGCCACCGTTGAGGATGTTCATCATCGGCACCGGCAGGGTGTGCGCGTTCGGCCCGCCGAGGTAGCGGAACAGCGGCAGCTCGGCCGACTCGGCGGCGGCCTTGGCCACCGCCAGCGAGACGCCCAGGATGGCGTTCGCGCCCAGCCGGGCCTTGTTCGGGGTGGCGTCCAGGTCGATCATCGCCTGGTCGATCAGCCGCTGGTCGGAGGCGTCCTCGCCGACCACCGCGGGGTAGATCTCGTCCAGCACGCCCTGCACGGCGCGCTCCACGCCCTTGCCGCCGTACACGGCCGGGTCGCCGTCGCGCAGCTCCACGGCCTCGAAGGCGCCGGTGGAGGCGCCGGAGGGGACCGCCGCGCGGGCGAAGCTACCGTCTTCGAGAAGCACCTCGACCTCGACGGTCGGGTTGCCGCGCGAGTCCAGGATCTCCCGCGCGTTGATGGCTTCGATGGACGCCACGTCGCATCTCTCCTTCAGCTCTGATGGTTTCGTCCCAGAGCCTATCTCCCGGTCGGCTTCGCCCCCGGGTCAGCAGGGTCAAGGGGTGAGACGGACGCCGCCACGCACGTGGCGTTCGCCGCGAATTCAGCCGGCGGGCACTATGCGGGAGCGTCGATGGTGCGTGGGCCCCCGGTGCATCAGGCCCTGGGGTATCGGCCCCTGGGGAATCAGCCCGCCTCGGATGCCTCCGGCAGCGACCCGGCGGTGGCTCCCACCGAAACGTGTCCGATCACCGCCAGCGCGGAGCCCGCCGACTGCCAAAGGTGGATCCGTGCTGAAACGAAACCGCTTCCGAGCCGCCCTGGCGCACCGTGACTTCCGCGTCCTCTGGCTGGGCTCCGTCGTGTCGATGACCGGCGACGGTATGACCTTCGTGGCGCTGGCCTGGCTGGTGCTGGGGCGCCCGGGCGGGACCGGGCGGGGATGTACACGGTGGTCACGCCGTGGCTGGCCAAGAACCGGCTGACCGGCGGCGCCACCACGCTGGGGCTGCTGCTGGCCACGATGTCGATCGGAGAGCTGATCGGGCGGCGGCATCCGGCGCCCGGCCCGCGCCCCGCAACCCCCTGCGCGCGATCGGCTGGTTCCAGGTCCTGGCCGGGCTGGGCTTCCTCGGCTTCCTGGCCGTCCCGCACACGGCGGTCATCGCCGCCGGGGTGCTGGCCGTCGGCGTGTTCGCCACCCCGATGACCGTGTGGGCGCAATCCGTCCGGATGCAGCGGATCCCGCCGGAGCTGCGCGGGCGCGGGTTCGCGACGCTGCGGACGCTCATGCTGGTCACGCCGCCGATCGGGGCCGGGTTGGCCGGACCGCTGCTGGCCGCCGGGCGGCCCGGGGCGGCCGCGGTGGGGATGACGACGTTGGCGGCCGTGCCCGGAGTGGTGTTGTCGGTGTTGTTTTGGCGTAAGGCGGAGGTGGCGCGACCGAGCCGGGTGGGGCCTGCCTGCGCCCCAATAGTGGGGACACCCCCATCGGAATCGGCGCTGGATTCCCCGATCCTGGACCTATGATCACGACTGTGGGAGCCAAGGTCGCCGGGCGGCGCGCGGATGAGAACGCCGCGGTGGTGGGACCCGGGGAGTTGCTGAAGGGCCCCTTCACCGGGCGGGCGTTGCGGCAACAGGGATACCTTCTGGCTTCGTTCGCCGGTGCTTTCGTGCAGTTCCTGTGGCTGACCGTGGCGTTGACCCTGGGCGGGTCGCTGCTGCTGGTGGTGATCGGGCTGCCGCTGTTGTTGGCCGGGCTGGTGAGCCTGCGCTGGGCCAGCCGGCGGGAACGGCAGCGGATCCTGAACCTGACCGGGGAGCGGGTGCCCTCGCCCTACCGGGAGCCCGGGCCGACCGGCAATCCGCTGCAACGGCTGGTGGGGTACGTGTCCGACCCCGCGACCTGGCGGGATCTGGTGCACCTGATCGTCTCCGCGGCGTTCGGCCTGACCTGGTTCTGCACGGTCGTCATCCTCTGGGCGATGACCGTCGGCGCCGTCTCGCTGCCGTTCTGGTACTCCTCGCTGCCGAACCACCGGATTCCGCTGACCCACATCGACGGCAGCCAGTACTACATCAGCACCCTGCCCTCGATCCTCGTGTTCTCCGCGATCTCGCTGGTCTTCGCGTGGCTGGTCGGGCCGACCGTGCTGGAGCTGGCGACCCGGGCGCAGACCGGCCTGGGCCGGTCCCTGCTCGGCCTGAGCCGGCCCGAACTGGACCGGCGCGAGGCGGCGCTGCGCACCACGCGCAGCCAGGCCGTGAGCGCCGCGGAGGCCGAGCGGCGGCGGATCGAGCGCGATCTGCACGACGGCGCGCAGCAGCGGCTGGTCGCGCTGGCGATGGATCTGGGACGGGCCAAGTCGAAGCTGAAGTCCGGCAACGAGGAGGACTCCGAGGCCGCCGCGCAGCTGGTCGCCGAGGCCCACGAGGGCGTGAAGCTGGCCCTGAGCGAGCTGCGGGACCTGGCCCGCGGCATCCACCCGGCGGTCCTGACCGACCGCGGCCTGGACGCGGCGCTGTCCGCACTGGCCGGCCGCTCGCCGATCCCGGTCGAGGTGGACGCGGCGCTGCCCTGGCGGCCCAGTCCGGAGGTGGAGTCGGCGGCGTACTTCGTGGCCTCCGAGGCGCTGGCGAACATGGCCAAGCACTCGCACGCCAACCGGGCCTGGATCGACCTGGAGGTCCGGGACGGCCAGCTCCGCATGATCGTCGGCGACAACGGAGTGGGCGGGGCGGAGACCAACCCCGGCGGGGGCCTGGCCGGATTGTCCGACCGCATCGCGCCGTTGGATGGCATCCTGTCGGTGAGCAGCCCCATAGGCGGGCCGACCCAGATCATCATGGAGATGCCATGCCAGAAGCCATCCGCGTTCTGATCGCCGAAGACGCGGTCCTGCTCCGGGAGGGTCTGGCCCGGCTCCTCGCGGACTCCGGCTTCGACGTCGTGGCCAAGGTCGACGACGGCAAGGGCATGGTCGAGGCGGCCGACGCCCTGAAGCCGGACGTGATCGTCGCCGACGTCCGCATGCCCCCGAGCTTCACCGACGAGGGCCTGCGCGCCGCGGTCGAGGTCCGCGCGAAGCACCCCGACATGGCGATCCTGGTCTTCAGCCAGGCCGTCGAGGCCGCCTACGCCCAAGAGCTGTTCTCCAGCAGCGCCAACGGTCTGGGCTACCTCTTGAAGGAGCGGGTCGCCGAGGTCGAGGAGTTCGTGGACGCCCTCAAGCGCGTGGCCGCCGGCGGCACCGCACTGGACCCCGAGGTCGTGGCCCAGCTCCTCGGCCGCCGCAAGAAGAACGACCCGCTGGAGACGCTGACCCCGCGCGAGCGCGAAGTCCTGGGGCTGATGGCCGAGGGCCGCTCCAACTCGGCGATCGCGGCCGCGCTGTTCGTGACCGAGAAGGCCGTGGAGAAGCACACGTCGAGCATCTTCACCAAGCTGGACCTGACGCCGGCGGCGGAGGACCACCGCCGGGTGATGGCGGTCCTGCGCTACCTGAACGTCTAAACGGAACAGCCGGAACAACCGGGGCGGGC
>NZ_JAAFYZ010000134.1 GCF_018274385.1 Catenulispora pinistramenti
AGATGTGTATAAGAGACAGCCCTTATGTCACGCTCACTCGTCGGCTTATTGAGGATGGCGACGTCCATCAGTGTCCTCACAGCCTCGCTGCTGTTCCCCGGCTCCGCTTTCGCCGCCCAGGCCGTCGGCACCGGTTCGGGCGGCGCCGGCTGTCCGAACCGCCCCGCGCCGGTCATCTGCGTCGACCTGAGCCATCAACGGCTGTGGGTCCAGAAGAACGGCAAGACCGAGTTCCCGTCGATCCCGACCCGGTCGGGCCGTCGCGGCGACGCCACCCGGACCGGCTGGTTCCACGTCTTCCAGCGCGACCAACACCACTGGTCGAACGAGTACTCCTCGCCGATGCCCTACAGCCTGTTCTTCAGCGGCGGCCAGGCGATCCACGGAGTCACCGAGGACCTGTCGCGGGGTCCGGGCTCCCATGGCTGCGTGAACATCAGGGTCGCCGATGCCCGGCGGCTGTGGGCCGCGACGACGCTCGGCGAGGCCGTCTACGTCTGGGGACGCAAGCCCGGGACGTGACCGGCCTCCGGCATCAGCGTGCGGCGGGCATCGCAGGATGCCCGCCGCACGACGCGATGCCCGCCCGCGCCGGTTCGCCGTTCCCGGCGCCGCGTATTACCGCCGCATGCACCGCACGCTCACGCCAGCGGCTCGTGGTTGGCCCACCCGACCTTGTACGCGTAGCGCCCGCGCCACTCGTCGATCACCTCGCCGACCTCCGGTGCGGCGAAGGTCTTCGTCAGCGCCTCGTGGTCGGCGACGGAGATCTGCACGATCGCGGTGGCGATCAGTGCGGGGATGTGCTCCTCGCCGGGGACGGGGATGTGGTGGGCACTGGCGGCGGACTGGACGTGGCCGGTCGCCAGGAGGGCTCGTTCGATGTCTGTGAGGTATCGATCGAGTTCGCCGTCGGGCAACGGCTCGGTGAACGAGACAATCATGGTGTGCTGGATCATGCTGCGATTCTCGGTGCTCGTGACCTCCGGTGTCCAAGACCTCTTCGCTCTTCGGCGATAACCTGGAGGCATGAGTGAGTTGGAGACCCGCGAGCTGGAGTACTTCCTCGCGGTCGCGGACGAATTGCACTTCGGCCGGGCGGCGATCCGGCTCTCGATCGCGCAGCCGGCGCTGTCCAAGGCGGTGCGGCGGATCGAGACCCGGCTCGGCGTCGCGCTGTTCGTCCGCTCCAGTCGGCACGTCGAGCTGACGGCAGCCGGCCTGGCGTTGCAGGAGCACGGCCGGCACGCGCTCAACGCGGTCGGCGCCGCGGTCCGGCACGCGCAGAACGCCGGCAGCAGCCAGGCCCACCTGCGGCTCGTCCTCAAGCCGGGTGGGGACGGCGGGCTTTTGTCCGGCCTCATCGCCGCCTACGCCGCGCACCCGGGCGCCCGGCCCGTGGACATCCTGTTCAGCGGCCCCACCGACCGGGCCGACTTCCTGCTCGACGGCCGAGCCGACGTCGGCCTGCTCTTCGCCCCGTTCGACCCGCTCGACGGCCTGGCCTACGAGCGCCTGTACACCGAGGACCGCGTCCTCATCGTCCCGGCGGCGCACCGGCTGGCCGGTCGTGCCCCGGTACGGCTCGCCGATCTCGTCGGTGAGCCGCTGCCGCAGTGGAACGACGCCTCCTCCGAGGAAGGCGCCGGGGTCCAGGTCGGCGACGTGGTCCAGATGCTGCACATGATCAGCGCGGACCGGATGATCGGCGTGCTGCCCCGCTCGCTCGTCCCGGTGCTCCCGCCGGGCCTGGTCCGCGTCCCGATCACGGACGCGGCACCCAGCCATCTCGTGCTGGCCTGGAACGCGCAGGACTCCCGGCCGCTGGTCGCCTCGTTCGTGGCCGCCGCGCTGACCCTGAGGCCGAGTCATGCGCCGCACGCATAGCTGATCTGCGAGATACGCGTTTGTCGCAGGCCTGACGATGCTGCACGCTCGGCACCATGACGACACCGCACACCATCACCGTCCTCGGCCTGGGCCGGCTGGGCGCCCCGATAGCCACCCGACTCGCCGACCAGGGCTGGCACGTCATCGGCTGGACCCGTTCCGGCCGCCCGGCGGCCGGAAGCGTGGAACCGGCGGGCGACGCGAACGAGGCGGTACAGAAGGCTGACATAGTGCTGCTGTGCCTGTTCGACGGACCGGCCTGCGAGCAGGTTCTCGACCAGGTCCGCGATTCCCTGCGGCCGGACGCGGTCGTGCTCAACACCAGCACCGTCGGCCCCGACGAAGCCGCCGCACTCGCCGCGCGCTTCGGCCCGAACTACGTCCACGCGCCCGTGCTGGGCTCCGGTCCCGCGGTGGCGAACGGAGCACTGCGGATCCTCGCCGCCGGTAACGCAGAGCCCTTCGATGCCGTCCGGCCGGTCCTCGAAGCACTCGGTACGGTCCGACGCGTCGAAGACGCGGCCACCGCCGCCGCTCTCAAGCTGGTCGCGAACTCCTCCCTCGCCGGCGCCGTCTTCGCACTCCGTGACTCGCTGCAACAGGCGGACGCGCTGGGGCTGCCCAGGGCCGCGGCGTTGGACATTCTCGAGCTCGGCCTGCTGGGCGGGCTCGTGCGCAAACGGGACTTCCTCATCGAGCCGTCCGCGACCGCGAAGCCCGGAACCCCCGAGGCCACGTTCACGATCGGCGCGCTGGCCAAGGACATGGCGCTGCTGGCCGACGCGACGGACAAGCCCCTGCCCATCGCGGCGGAACTGGCCGACGCGCCTGCCGGCCCTGAAGCCGATATCGCCGTTGTCGCAACCGCTCCCGCTGTGGACGACGCTGTGCTCGAAGCCGTGCTCGAACCACTCCGCGCCTACATCCGCGGCCACGCCACCCGCGACCCGGCCCACTTCCGCGAGGCGTTCCTCAGCAGCGCGCACATCGAGGGAATCCGGGACGGCGTCTTCGTCTCGTGGCCGCTGGACGAGTACTGCGCCATGTTCGACGGCCAGCCGGCCGAGGACGAGTCGACCCGCACCCGCCGCATCGACAGCGTCCGGGTGCACGGCAGCGTCGCCTCCGCCGGCATGACGCTCAAGCACGGCCCGGACACCTTCACCGACATCTTCCTGCTGGTGCGCGTGGGCGACGGATGGCGGATCGCGAACAAGGCCTATCACCGGCACTCGTGACAGCGTCACCTCACGTGTGTCATCTCACGTGCGTCACCTCACGTGTGTTGCAGCGACCGGAACTCGCCCGCCCACGTGAGGTTCTGACCGGGCAGGCCGTCGGCGCCGGGCTGGGTCGGACAGGTGCTTCTGATACAGCTTGACCAGCGAGAACTCGGTGGCCAGGAACTTCTGGTCCGGCCGGATCCGGGGGACGATGGAGTCGAGGTAGCGCTGGCAGTCGCTCATCGAGGCCACGTGCGGGTGACAGTCCGTCCCGGCGATGTCCGGGTTGCCCTTCACATACGCGAGCCAGCGATTGATGAGCGGGACATCGCTCTTCTTGGGATTCTCCAAATCGGTGAGGGCGCCCATGAAGATCTGCGTTTTCGTGGCGGCGGCGCCGTGCTGCTTCCGATAGTCGATCGCGTGTTGCGCGACGGCTTCGTAGAAAGCGTTGAGATTGCCGGTCTTCTGGCCGCATTCGAAGAACGGCTCGTTGCCGATCACGACGATGTCGACCTGGCCCAGGACGACCGCCAGGGCCTTGTCGAGGCGCGCGAGGGCGACGTCCATCGCGCTGCTGCCGACGTCCGGAAGGCCCTGCGCGTAGTCGAATTTCAGGTTCAGCACGGTGCCGTAACCGTCGGCGACGGCCGCGGTCAGCTTCTTCATCCCGGGCTGGCCGGCCACGTCGCCTTGATCGGCGTT
Organism: Catenulispora pinistramenti; assembly: GCF_018274385.1. Classification (GTDB taxonomy): domain Bacteria; phylum Actinomycetota; class Actinomycetes; order Streptomycetales; family Catenulisporaceae; genus Catenulispora; species Catenulispora pinistramenti. The sequence continues at coordinate 3,819 of NZ_JAAFYZ010000134.1, forward strand.
CTGCATGAGGTAGAAGCCGCGGACCCAGGTCGCCGAGACCGCCCGCAACTGTGCGAAGTCCAGCAGATCAAGGTCCTGGTTCAGGTTGGCGGCGATCACGTTGACCGGTGGCGGCGCGGAGACGTGGCCCGCGGCGGGAGCGGTGTCGGCACCGCTACTACGGCTGCTGCTGCCCCCGCTGCCGCCACCGCCGGGATCCGTAGTGGAATCGCCTGCTGGAGTGTTCGCCGGCAAGGCCGCGGGCGTAGCCGAACCACAGCCGGCTACGCCTGTGGCCGCCAATCCGGCCGCCAGCGTTGACAATCCGAGCAGGCGACGGCGATTCAGCACGCGCGCACTTGGGAGTATTCGACACCACACATATTCGACTCCTTTCGTGTGCGTTGTCGATTCTTCCAATGCGCGCCTGAGGCCCGAGTAAACGAGTCATCGCGTCAACAGGCCGGCGGATCAGAACGCGTTGATTCCGGTGAGCTCAGCCGACAGCGTCCACAGCCGTGATGCGGCCTCCGCGTCGGCTCCCCACGGATGCAGCCCGGCGCGCATGGCGTCCGGTGCCTCCGGATCCACGACCTCTGCGACCTCGCAGTCCTCAAGGTAGAGCCCGCCAAGGCCGGCCAAAGCCGGTGCGCTCACCGCCCAAGCCGCCGTCGCCGCCCCGGCGCCGACCGACTTCCAGCGGATGAGGTCGTTGCCGTCGCTGTCGACCCAGCCGAGGGCGATCGCGTCCTCGGGCGCGACGTAGCGCTGGAGGTTGGTGCGGATGCCGCCGGGGTTGAGCGAGAACGCCCGCACGCCGGAGGACTCGGCGAGGGTGTCGAGGTGCAGGGCGAACAGGATGTTCGCGGTCTTCGACTGCCCGTACGCCTGCCAGCGGTCGTAGTCCCGCTCGAAGTGCGGGTCGTCCCAGCGGATGTCGGAGAACTTGTGACCGCGCGAGGAGAACGCCGCCACCCGGGCGCCGCCGTCGGCGACCAGCGCCGGCCACAGCAGGTTGGTCAGGGCGAAGTGGCCGAGGTGATTGGTGCCGAACTGGAGCTCCCAGCCCGGCCCCACGCGGGTGAGCGGAGCGGCCATCACACCGGCGCAGTTGATCAGGTAGTCGATGCCGCGGCCGTCGTCCAGCAGACGTGCGGCGAACGCGCGTACCGAGTCCAGGTCGGCCAGGTCGAGCTCGGCGACCTCGACGCGCTCCACCCCGGCCAGGGCGGCGCGGGCCGCGTCGGGGCGCCGGGCGGGGACGAGCACGGTCGCCCCGGCGGCGGACAGGGCACTGACATCCTCCAGGCCGAGACCGGAGCCACCGCCGGTGACGACGGCGAACCGGCCGGTCAGGTCGATTCCGTCGAGCACTTCACGGGCCGTGCTGGCAGCGCTGAATCCGCTGCCGATGGGCTTTTGCGTACGGGTCATGATCAGAGCGTAGGCAGGGCGGATCCGGGTGAACCAGGCCCTGCCAGGGAGGGTCTGAGCGCACCCTCCCTGATTCGTGTGACCCGCCTTACTGGCGTTACTGCCGTTACGCGCGGTTCCCGAGCACGCCCGCCATGACCTCCTGCGCGAAGCCGAACGCGGTCGTCATCCCGACCCCCGCGGTCACGGCCGCGACCCGCACGCCCTCGGCCGGCTCGGCGTTCAGGAACGGCTCGGGCGCCGAGGCGTAGACCCCGCGCCAGCGCTCGCGCACCGTCAACCGCTCCACGCCGAGCAGCTTCGCCGTTTCGCGCAGGACCGCGGCGTCTAGCTCTTCGTCGTTGAAGGGCAGGTGCGTGCTGGCGTAGCTGTGGGTGTCGCCGATGGTCAGCGTGCCGTCGGGGCGCTGGGTGAACATCAGGTTCAGGCCGATGCCGACCAGGTCGGGGTGATCGCGAGTGAGCCGGTCGCGCAGCGCGGGCAGCGAGGCGCATTCGGCGAAGCCGCCGTAGCGGAGCATCGAGAAACCGGTCTGCACGGCCGGTTCGATACTTTGGCCGGTCGGGTTGTCGACGCGGAGCATCCGCAGCGCGCAGCGCTGGACGCCGTGTTCGGCGGCCAGGCCGGGGAAGTGGCGGTCCACGTCGTGGCCGGTGGCGACGACGATCCGGTCGGCGCGCAGCTCGCCCCGGCCGGTCTGGACACGTCCGGGCTCGATGACGTGTGCGGTCGTGGCCCAGTGGAACCGCACCCCGCGGGCGGCGAGGTATTCGGCGATCCTCGGGACGCTCTCGCGCGGATCCACGCGCAGGTCCTGCGACAGCCAGGCGCCGCCGACGACACCCGGGCCGAACGCGGCGTGCCCGGCCACCTCCTCGGCGGTCAGCATCAGCGCCTCCTCGCCGCGCCGGCCGGAGAACTCCTCCAACACCGCGAGCTCGTCGTCGTGGCGCGCCACCATCAGCGTCCCGGTACGTCGGGCCCAGAACCCGGCCGCCTCGGCCAGCCGGAGCCAGGTCACCCGAGCCGCCCGGCCGTAGCCGAGCGCGGGCCCGGACTGCGCGGTCGCGCAGGCGTGGCCGAAGTTGCGTATGGAGGCGCCGGCGGCCCGGTCGTCACGCTCGACGACGGCGACGGACCGCCCGCGTTCCACCGCCTCATAGGCGCACGCCAACCCGACGATGCCGGCTCCGACGACGAGTACGTCCACTGATTCCGAACCCGGCTCCGCCATATGTGTCCCGTCCCTCGGCGCGTCGCTGATCATCTTGCCCGGCAAGCTAGGACGAGCGGCGCCGACAAGGTGGAACGCGGTCGGAACGTCAGGTTAACGGAGCCCGTCCAAACAGGACAGGTACCGCGATGGGCGCATAGTCAGCCGACCGCTCAGTCCGCCAACCGCGCCGGGAAACCACCGGTCGCCACCGGCCCCCACCGGCGCGGCGTGACTCGGATGATCGACTTGCCCTGCTGCACCATCGCCTCCCGGTACTCGTCCCAGTCGGGGTGCTCACCGGCGATGTTGCGGTAGTACTCGACCAGCGGTTCCACCGAGTCCGGCAGGTCCAGCACCTCGGCGTCGCCGTCGATCTGCACCCACGGGCCGTTCCACTCATCCGACAGGACCACGACGCTGACCGCCGCCTCCCGCCGCGCGTTCGTGGTCTTCGCCCGCTCCGGGTAGGTGGACATGACCAGGCGCCCCGAATCGTCGACCCCGCAGGTCAAGGGCGAGGCCTGCGGCGATCCGTCGGCCCGCCGGGTGATCAGCAGCGCCCGGTGTCGGGGACGGACGAAGTCGAGCAGCGCTTCGAGGTCGACGGAGGTGTTGGTGGCGATCGTGCGGGGCATGTCAGGGAACCGCCTTAGGGAATGGGGGTGGTCACGACTTTACTGGAACCCGCATCCGGGATTCGGGGCGTCCTCGGCCAACGGGCTCCCCGCCGGATTGGTGTACTCCACGTCCAGCACCACCGGTGTCGTCCCCAGGTTCCGGTCGATCTGCACGTTCTCCGCGCCGCCGGCCTCCACGAACGACGTGTTCTGGCTGAAGACGTCGGTCGTCGTGCAACTCGCGTCGTTGTGCGTCAGCGAGCCCTGCTCGACGTACACCGCCAGCGTCCCGTCGTGCCACTGCCATCCGGTGCTGCCGCCGGGCTGGATCGTGATCTGCTGGTGGACGGAGTCCGTGCCCAAGACGGTGGTCTTGCCGATGACTGTGCCCGACACCCCGGACGCGGGTGTCGCACTGGCGATGCCCGGCGTGAGCACTGTGGTCACGGCGGTCGCGGTGACGGCACCGGCGAACGCGAACCGGCGATCGACCCTCGGCATGGTCAGCTCCTTGCATGAGTCCTGATATGGCGGCTTTTGACCGAGTTTACCGATGGCGTGGCCGAGGGTGCTGGATCTGACACCTGCTTCACCCCCGCGGTCGGGCGAATCAGCTCATAGAGCCACACCGCCAATGCCAGCACCGCCATAGCCGCGCCGAAGGTGCAGACAGCGCCCCATCCCCAGGCGCTGTAAAGACTTGTGGCGATGATCGCCCCGCCGCCGGTGCCGAGCGAGTAGTAGACCATGTAGCCGCCGATGACGCGGCTGGTCGCGGTCGGGTCGTCGGCGACGATCAGGTGCTGGTTGGTCACGTGCAGGGCCTGGCCGGCGAAGTCCAGGACGACGATGCCGACGATCAGCAGCGGCAGCGAGAACTCGGCCGTGCCGATCGCCGCCCACGACGCCAGCAGCAGGACCAGCGTGACGCCGGTGACCAGCGGCGCGCGTCCGCGGTCGGCGAGACGTCCGGCGCCGCTCGCGCTGAGGGCCCCCGCGGCCCCGGCGATACCGAACAGGCCGATCTGGGACGTCGACAGGTGCCACGGCGCCTCGGCCAACGGCAGCGCGACCGAGCCCCACAGCGCGCCGAAGCATCCGAACAGGAACAAGGCGAGCAGACTCCTGATACGGAAGGTGCGGTTCCGCGCGGTGAGCGTGAAGACCGACGTGATGAGGCGGCGGTAGGGGACCGGCGTGGTCTGGGGCCGGGGGCGTGACGGCAGCCGGCTCAAGGCCGCGGCCATCACGACCATGACCACGGCCGGGAGCAGGAACGCCGCGCGCCAGCCGAGCGCGGAGGCGACCAGCCCGGAAGCGGTGCGGGCCAACAGGATTCCGAGGACGACGCCGCTGGTCACCACGCCCAGCACCCGGCCGCGTCGCTCCGGCGGGCTCAGCACCGCCGCGTAGGCGACGATGACCTGCACGACCGCCGACGCCACCCCCACGACGGCGCAGGCCGCGAAGAACGGGGCCGGTCCGTCGGCGAGCCCGGCGGCCGTGAGCCCGATCCCGGCGGCGAACGCCAGCCGGCTGATCAGCTTGCGCGGATCCACCAGGTCGCCGAGCGGGACGAGCAGGATCAGGCCGAGCAGGTAGCCCAGTTGCGTGACCGCCGTGGTCAGGCCCAGGCTCCCGGCGCTGACGTGGAGCGCGTCGCCGATCTGGGCCAGCAGCGGCTGCGCGTAGTAGACGTTCGCGACCGACAGGCCGCCGGCCACTGCCAGGAGCAGGGCGAAGCCCATTCCGCACCCCCAAAGTGGCAGTAGAAGAAAACCAGATTAAGGGGGGCGGTTTTCTTTTGCAACCACAATGGCGGCGGAGATGACGGGCTGATCCGGCCTATCCGGCCGGCTGCGCGCTGTCGAGATGCTGGCTGAGCCAGGTGTACATCTCGGGCAGCCAGCTTCGCCACACCGCCGGGTTGTGCGCACCGTGTGCGTGCTCTGACACCGACACGATGTCCGGCGCCGCGGCCTGCAACTGGAACGCCACCGGCAGCGAGTCGGTGTCCTGGTCCGAGACCGCCGCCAGCAGGCTGACCGGCTGGTCCGGGCCGGGGTGGCGGTGCGTCAGCAGCCACAGCGTGGAGTTCTGGTCGACGAAGTCCGTTCCGGCTCGCACCACCTGACGGCCGTCGGGCGTGGAGTCCCCGGCCATCTGTGCCGCGGAGCGGAAGTACTGCGGGTACTGCACCAGGAGCTTGCCGGCGCACAGCCCGCCGTCGGAGAAGCCCATGAGGCCCCAGCCGGTGCGCTTGTCGGAGACGTGGAAGTTCGCCTCGATCATGGTGCGCACGTCCTCGGCGATGTACGTGGCCATCTGCGGGCCGCCGGGGATGTTGGAGCAGTTGAGGTTCTGGCCGTTCTGGTTGACGTTCACCGCGACCAGCACGAACGGTGTGGCCTGCTGCTTGGCGAGCATCTGCTGGAGCACCCCGCCGCCGTCCAGGACGCTGAACCAGCCGGCCGGCGAGCCGGGGTAGCCCGGGAACAGCATGATCACCGGGAAGCGGGTGTTCGCGTAGGCGGGCTGGTTGTACTGCGGCGGCAGCCAGACCGCGACGTCGCCGCCGTTCCCGCCGATGCCGGACAGCGGGCCGCGGAAGGCCGCGACCTGAGTGTCGTGGCCGCCGGGGACGAAGACCGGCTTGGGGACGTTCGCGGGGTTCACGGTGCCCGCCGGATTCGGCGCGGTGCCGTGCGCGGACTGCCCGCCGCCGCCGAAGCCGAGCTGCGGCTGCCGGTTCGCGTTCGGGTTCGGGTTCGGGTTCGCGTTCGGGTCGGTCGCAGGCGTGCCGCTCTGGTTCAGATCGGTGGCCGTGCGGGTGGCCTGGTGCAGGGCGACCGGCCCGCCGCCGTCGTCGCCGAGCAGATCGCTCCACGAGGCGTACAGGTCGTAGTGGTTGTTGATCAGCAGCCCGACCAGCAACAGCATCGTGGCCTGGCACAGGCCGATCAATCCGAGCCGGCTGGCGGCGCGCACCGGGCGCGGGCCGCGGGCCCGGTTCCACAGCAGATAGGTGGCGACCGGGGCGCCGATGGTCACGCACGCCGCGAGGATGAGCAGCGAAGTGCTGGTCAGGCTCATGGGAGGGCCTTCCGGGACGAGTCACTCATGGCGTGGCACAGTCTCGGGGCCTCGCACAGTATCGTCCGTACTGTCCCATATGAGAACTTCATGAGACAAGGCGATCAAATGAGATTCCGGTCACATCGGGGTTTGAACCCCGCGCGGCCTGTTCATCGCGCGGGCAGCAGCAAGGCGTACGCCGCCGACACCGCGATCAGCCCGGCGGCGGCGTCCATGGCCGCGACGATCCCGATCTCCTGCCCGAGCAGCGACCCGCCGACCATGCCGCTCAGCGTGGCCAGCCCTTGGACCGCGAGGTAGGCGGAGCTGACCCGGCCCTGGACGCGATCCGGCGTCCGGCGCGTGATCGAGGTGTCGGCGGTGACCAGGAAGCAGACGGCCGGCGGCCCGATGAGTGTGAACAGGACGACGTCGCCGGCGAGGTGCGGCACGTTGAACGTCACGGCGAAGACGACGGCCAGCGCGCCGAGGCTGGCCGCGATCGTGGTGCGGTCGGACGCGCGCCCGACGACCAGCCGGCTCGCGGGCGCGCCGAGGAGGAAGCCGAGGCCGAGGGTGCCGAACAGGATGCCGAGGCTCTGGGCTCCGGAGTCCAGGACGGCGCTGAGGTAGGGGACGAGGAGCGCGGTGAGGATCGCGTTGCCGGTGAAGAAGACTGCTGCGACGCCGAACAGCGTGGGGAGCGCGGGCGTGCGGCGGAGGTGGCCCATGCCGATGCGGAAGTCCTCGGTGAAGCGGGCTGTGGTTTCGGCGGAGTGCTCGGCGGGCGAGTGCCCCCGACCCGGCCTGAAGCGAACCAGGGCTATGAGGCACGCCGAGGCTGTGTAACTCGCCGCGTCGGTCGCCACCACCGCCCGGAACCCGGCGACCGCGAACAGCACGCCACCCAACGGCCCGCCGACGAGCCGTATCGTCCCGCCGACCAGCTGCCCCAGCGAGTTCGCCGCGCTGAGCTCGGGCCCGCGTCCGACGAGGTTGGGGACGAGCGCACGCTGCGCGGGCCCGAAGAACTGGCCGAACGCCGACTCCAGGGCCAGCGCGGCATAGACGATCCAGACCTCACCGCGGGTGTGGACCGACAGCAGCAGCAGGACGGCGCCGGTGCGCAGGAGGTCGGCCGCGATCATCGTGTGCCGCCGGTCCCACCGATCCGCGAACACGCCGGCGACCGGCCCGAGCACTACGGCCGGCACGGTCTCGGCGGCCATCGACAGGCCGGTCGCCATGGTGGAACCGGTCAGGCGGAAGACGAAGAAGGGGGCTGCGACGAGCAGGAGCCAGTCGCCGATGCTGGACAGGAACTGGCCGGTGAGGATCAGGCGGTAGTCGCGGATGCGCAGGACGCTGAGCATGCTCGCGCTTTTGACGCTATTGCTTCTATCGCTATCGCCGTTGTGGTTGTTGCCGTCGCTCGCGCTGCTGTCGCCGCCGGCCGTGCTTCCGTCGCCGGCCGGGCTTTGGTTGGCGCTGCCGCTCATGTGGACCCCACTCGCAGGCGTCTTGTATTAGCACTCTCACTCAGGGAGTGCCAAAAGACTCTGACACGCCACCCGCCCGCCCGCAAGCACTCTCCTCCCGAGAGTGCTGGAAATCAGTCCCTTGACACCCCGTCACACCGAACCCGCGTCAGCGACTACCCTTAGGGGGACACAACGACGAACCGCGGCGGGCCACAAGCCGGAGCCGCGGCGCACCAGCACTGGGAGCACGGATGAGCTCGATACCGGCTGAGCACTCGGTCGATCGGGTTGTCGGGTCCGAGGACAGCGGGCCGACCGTCATGCGCATGGTGCTCGGATCGCAGTTGCGCCGCCTGCGCATCGCCGCCGGAGTGACCCGCGGCGCCGCCGGCTACGAGATCCGTTGCTCCCACACGAAAATCAGCCGCATGGAGTTGGGTCAGGTCAGCTTCAAGCGTCGCGACGTGGCCGACCTGCTCGGCCTGTACGGCGTCTCCGACGACACCGAGCGCGAAGCCATCCTCGCCCTGGCCGCCCAAGCCAACGCGCACGGCTGGTGGCACGGTTTCGCTGATCTGATGCCCGGCTGGTTCGAGGTCTACGTCGGTCTGGAGGAGGCGGCCTCAGTCATCCGCTGCTATGAGGCCCAGTTCATCCCCGGCCTGTTGCAGAGCGAGGACTACGCCCGCGCGGTCATCCACGACGGCTACCCGCTGGCGACCGCCGAGGAGATCGAGCGCCGTGTGCGGCTGCGGATGAACCGGGCTCGGCTGGTCCACAGCGCAGAGCCGCCGCGGATCTGGGCGGTCCTCGACGAGGCCGCGCTGCGTCGCCAGCCCGGCGGGGCGGGTGTGATGCGGGCGCAGCTCACGCATCTGCTTCAGCTGTGCCAACTGCCGCACGTCACCGTCCAGGTCGCGCCGTTCGCCCGCGGCGGTCCGGCGGCGGCCGGGCCGTTCACGATCCTGCGCTTCGCCGAGCCGGCGCTGCCCGACATCGTCTATCTGGAGCAGCTTACCGGGGCGGCGTACCTGGACAAACGTGAGGATCTGGACGCCTACACGACCGTGGTGGACCAGCTCTGCGTCCAGGCGCTGTCGCCCTCGGAGACCGTCGGGTTCCTCACCCGGCTGGTCGAAGGGTACTGATTCCCCACCGCGATCGGCGGCCGGCCCGAAGCGGATCTCAAGTGCGTCCCAGAGCTCTTATTCCGTTCGGAGCGGGCCTCAGGGCAGGATGGGCCCCATGACCGACGAGACGCAGCACCGGCCGACCCCGCAGATCGACAGCAGCGTTCCGCACTCGGCCCGGATCTTCAACTACTGGCTGGGCGGCAAGGACAACTACCCGGTCGACCGCGAGGCGGGGGACCGCTTCCGCGAGGTCTTCCCCGAGATAGTCGATCTGGCCCGCAGCGGCCGGCAGTTCCTGGTCCGCACGGTCCGCTTCCTGACGGCCGAGGCGGGCATCCGTCAGTTCCTGGACGTCGGCACCGGCCTGCCCACGGCGAACAACACCCACGAGATCGCACAGGGCATCGAGCCCAGCTCGCGCATCGTCTACGTCGACAACGACCCGCTGGTCCTGGCACACGCGCAGGCACTGCTGGTCGGCACCGAGGAAGGCGCGACCGACTACATCGAGGCCGATCTCGACGACCCCGAGGCGATCCTGGCCGGGGCCGCCCAGACCCTGGACCTGTCCGAGCCGGTCGCCATCGTCCTGCAGGGGATCCTGGCGCACGTCGACCGGTACGAGCGGGCGCTGGAGATCGTCCACCAGTTGATGGCCGCGGTGCCGTCGGGCAGCTACCTCGTGGTGCGCGACGGTGCTGACACCAACGCCGCGTACCAGGACGCCATCAACCGCTACAACCAGAGCGGCGCGGTCCCGTACAACCTGCGCAGCCCCGAGCAGATCGCGGGGTACCTCGACGGCCTGGAACCCGTCGAGCCGGGCCTGGTGTCCTGTCCGCTGTGGCGGCCGGACACGACGGACATCGGGACGCCGGTGGAGCAGGCGGTGCTGGGGGCTGTGGCGCGTAAGCCGTAGCCGGGCATCTGGGCATCTGGGCATCCGGGTATCCGGGCATCCGGGCGTCTCTTTCGCACTCGAGGCTCGCCGACGATCCGCCAGGAAATGGGATCTCGGCGGCCTTACAGTGATCGCATGACCGATCTCGGCGGCACGCCGCGGGACCTCGTCCCCGTGTTCGAAGGCTTCCACGGCATGAAGGCCGTCCAGACCTCCCCGCTCTACGAACACCTCAACACCGCGTTCATTACAGAGCCCGAACTCGCCGCCGCCCTGCTGGCCGCGCCGCCGACCGAACGCCTCCCGCTGCTGCTGTTCGCCTCGGTCCACTTCCTGCTGCGCAACGCCCCGGCCGAGGGGGACGCGGCGCTCGCCGCGTACTACCCCTCGCTCGGCGGCAGCAGGGCGCCGGACTCCGAGCTGACCGGTACGTTCCGGGAGTTCACCACCCGCCGCGACACCGAACTGCGGGCCCTGACTTCCACGCGCGTCACGCAGACCAACGAGGCGCGCCGCGCGGCCATGCTCCGCCCGGCCCTCACCGCGGCCCAGAAACGGGCCGGGGACCGCGAGATCGCGCTGGTCGAGGTGGGATGCAGCAGCGGCCTGATGCTGCTGCCGGACCGCTACGGCTACCGCTACGACCAGCCCGACGGTTCGGTGCTCGAGTTCGGAGACCCCGCCACCCCGGAACTCCTCCTGCAAGCCGTGGTCCGTGGCGACAAGCCGGTCCCGGAGTGGCTGGCGACCCCGCTGCGCATCGCCTCGCGCGTCGGGATAGACCGCAACCCGATCAGCGCCGACGACACCGAGCAGACCGACTGGCTCCGGGCCTGCATCTGGCCCGAGCACCTGGACCGCCTGGCCCGGCTGGAGGCCGCGCTGGCCCAGGCCCGCGAGGCCGGTCTGGACCTGCGGCGCGGCGATCTGTTGGACCTGCTCCCGGCGGCGGTCGCCGAGGCCCCGCGGGACGCGGTCGTGGTCGTCGTGTCCTCCCACGTCCTGCCCTACCTGGCCGATGCCGACCGCACGGCCTTCGCCGAGCAGGTCGCAGAGCTCGCCGCGACCCGCGACCTGATGCTCGTCCTCAACGAGGACCACCGGTTCGGCCGCGTCTTCGGTGTCGAGGCGCCGGGCAGTGCGGGCTACGTCGCGGCGTCCTTCGTAGACTTCACCGCCGGCGACTTCACCGCCGCCGAAGCGCCGACCGCCACCGCGTTGGCGAAGGTCGACCCGCACGGCACCTGGCTGGAATGGCTCTGACCCGGCATCTGATCACGGCGTCAGCGTCAATCGATCCTTGGTAGCCGCCAATACCGCAGACCTCGAATACGGCCACGGCAGCGTCTGGAACGTCCGCCACAGCGGCAGCTGGTCAAGGTAGTGCGGATCATCGACGTGCCCGGACGCGCCGGTGAGGTTCACCCACGTCGAGGCGTCCAGGTCCGACAGGTCCACGACCATGCGCATCGACGGCAGCTCGTCCACCGAGAAGTCCTTGGCGATGTCGAAGCCGGTCGCGTCGACCACCGACGTGCCGCCGGACACTGCCACCGCGTCGCCGTTGACCAGCCACTTCACGAACCACGGGCCGCCGGTGCCCAGGGTCTGGTTGGTGGGTGTCAGCTTGTGCAGTTTGCCCCACTGCCACTTGCGGACATCAGAACCCTGCTGCGATGTCAGCTCGGCCGCGGCCTGGTCCATCGCCTTGGCCAGCATCGCGTCCCGGTCGCCGTTCCACCAGAAGCCGGACGCGTCCGGGAGCAGCGAGGCGGCCACCGCGAACCAGCGGTCGCCGCCGTCCACGTCCACCGAGGCCGGCAGCTTCGTCTCGAAGGCGTCCTGGCACAGGAACTTCCAGACCTCGTAGAAGTAGGCCGCGGCGGCCGACGTGTCAGGAGTCGTATCATCCCAGCCGTCGAACAGCGCGGCGGCGGCTCGCGTCTGCTTCTTCGCCGAGGCCGGCAGCCGCGTCAGGTAGGGGACCAGCACGGACGCGAACTCGTTGCGGGTGTCGGCCTGGACCGCCCGCATCCCGGCGGCGTCGATCTTCTTGCCGCCCGCGGTGGCGGCCTGGATGCGGCCGGTGATCTCGTTGGCGCGGTAGCCGTAGTCGAAGTCCTCCGACAGCAGATACGGGTACTGCGATCCGATGACCGGGTTGTTGGCGGTCGCCACGAACCCGGCCTTCGGGTTCAGCACGCTCGGCAGTTGGTCGAACGGGATGTAGCCGGTCCACTCGTACTGGTCGGTCCAGCCCGGCACCGGCCAGCGGCCGTCGCCGTTTCTGCGGATCGGGATCTGGCCGGGCGTCTGGTACCCGATATTGCCGGAGGTGTCGGCGTAGATCATGTTCTGGGACGGCACGGCGAAGTCGGCCGCCGCGGCCCGGAAGGAGTTCCAGTCGCTCGCCCGGTCCAGCGCGAACAAGGCGTCGGCGGTGTGTCCGGGGGTGAGCGCGGTCCAGCGCAGGGCGACCGCGTATCCGTTGCCGGCGCTGGCGATGTCCTTGTCGGCGTCGGAGACCAACGGGCCCTGATTCGTGGAGCGGATGGTGATCGGGACCGACTTGCCGCCGGCGACCTTGATGGTCTCCTGGTGGACCGTCAAAGGGACCTGCTTGCCGTCGTACTCGTAACTGTCGCCGCTGACCTTCTCCAGCACCAGATCGCTGACGTCCTCGGTGCCGTTGGTGAAGCCCCAGGCGACAGTCGGGGTGTGGCCGATCACCACGCCGGGGGTGCCGGGCATGGTGAAGCCGGTGACGTCGTAGGGGCAGTCCGCGGTCAGCGTCGTGCAGTGCAGCCCCATCTGGTACCAGATCGAGGGCAGCTCAGGGGACAGGTGCGGGTCGTTGGCCAGCAGCGGTTTGCCGGTCGTGGTGAGGCTGCCGGAGACCACCCAGGAGTTGGAGCCGACGCCGTCCACGTCCGGTTGGAGGTAGCCGGGGAGGTTGGCCACGGTGTGCGAGAGGTTGGACAGTGCGCTTGCCGCGCCGGCCGGGAGGGCCGCTGCGGCGGCGGGGCCGTCCGTCGGCGGCGTGGCGTTCTGGTCGAAGGCGCCGTTCACGACCGCACCCTGATTCACGATCGTCGGGTGGTCGGCCGGGTAGGGCGGGAACAACTGGTCCACCTGGTCGTGCGTGAGCTTCTGCGAGGACAGCGCGCGGTCGATCTCCGACTGCATGTTGTCGCGCAGGTCCCAGGCCAGGGCCTTGAGCCAGGACACTGAGTCGATCGGGGTCCAGGCGTAGGGGGTGTAGTCGGTCTGCAACCCGAGGACCGCGTACTCCACTGACGCTTTCGAGCCCTTGTGATCCTTCAAATACGCGTTCACGCCATCGGAGTAGGCGTTCAGGTACGCCTTCGTCGTCGGGCTGAGGACGGCGTATTCCTGCTCGGCGACCGTGCGCCAGCCCATCGTGCGGATGAACTTGTCGGTGTCGACCTGGTCGGAGCCGAACATCTCGGACAGCCGGCCGGCGGTGATGTGCCGGTAGACGTCCATCTGCCAGAAGCGGTCCTGGGCCTGGACGTAGCCCTGGGCGAAGAACAAGTCGTGCGAGGTCGAGGCGTAGACCTGCGGGACGCCCTGCGCGTCGCGGTCCACTTCGACGCCGGCGTTCAGGCCGGGGACGGCGAGCGTGCCGGAGGTCTGCGGGTAGGAGGCGTGGATGGCGGCGTCGACCCACCACGCGCCGGCGCCGACCACGATCAGGAGCAGGCCGGCGAGGACCGCGGCGGTGATCTTCAGCTTACGGAAGCGGCGGCGGGGGCGGGGGCGAGCCGGCTCGGCGGTTTCATCGAACCCTGATTCCGGCTCGGTCTCGAGCCCCGCCCCGGGCTCGACCCCGGGCCCTGACTCAGGCCCTGACTCAGGCTCTGACGTGCGCTCGGCCTCGTGCTCTGACCCGTCGCGGGACGGCGGTTCCGGGAGATCGTCGTCGGTCTGCACCGCGGCAGGTTACGGCTCCGGGGGCCACGTTGGGAATAGCCTGGTGGCATGCTGAAGTGGGCTTGGGCATTTATTGACCGTCCGGAACCGGCCTTCGGGCGCAGCGCCCGCTTCTGGACGGCCGTCACGGGCACGACCCTGTCCGCGCGGCGCGGCGTGCGCGGCGAGTTCGCGACGCTGCTACCTGCCGAGGGGAACGGCGACGCGTCGCTGAAGGTGCAGGGTGTGCTGAGCGGGAACGGGGCGCACGTGGATCTGGAGTTCGACGACTTCCAGGCGGCCGTGGCGCGGGCCGCGGAACTCGGCGGCGCGGTGGTCGAGCGGGACGACGAGTGGGCGTACGTGACCTCGCCGAGTGGATACGGGCTCTGCGTCACCGCCTGGCACGGCGCCACCCGGGTGCCGCGTCCGATCGTGGAACCGGACGGGACGCGCAGCAGGCTGGAGCAGGTGAGCATCGACGTCGCGCCGTCCGCGTACGACGCCGAGGTGGCGTTCTGGAGCGGCCTGACCGGGCTGGACGTGGTGCCGAGCCGGAGCTGGCCGGAGTTCAGCTGGCTGGAGTCGACGGGGCTGCCGGTGACGGTGCTGTTCCAGCGGATCGGTGAGGAGCGGGCGACCTCGGCCCATCTGGACATGAGCAGTTCGAACCCTGATAGCAGCCGGGCGTGGCACGAGTCGTTGGGTGCCCGGTTCGTGGAACGGGGCGCGGGCTGGCTGGTGATGCGTGATCCCGGCGGCGGGATCTACTGCCTGGCGGACCCCGAGGACTGAGGAGCGGGGCGTCGTCGATGCCTTGCCGGGCGCGTTGTTCAGCGGGCAGGGAGTCTCAGGGCACATCTTCGCGCCGCGACCGGTCAGGTGCGACGCATACCTGGTCGCGTCCGGAGTCCTTGGCCGCGTACAGCGCGGTGTCGGCGGCGACCACCAGCTCGTCCAGGGCGTCGGCGGAGTCCGGCAGGGTGGCCACGCCCACGCTGACGGTCACCGGGTGCGGCCAGGTGCGGGAGGCGGCGTGGACCTCGGCGCGCAGGGAGTCGGCGCGGAGCCGGGCCTGGCCGGCCGGGCAGTCCGGGAGCAGGACGCCGAACTCCTCGCCGCCGATCCGGCTGACCGTGTCGCTGGCCCGGACCAGGCTCGGGAGCAGTTCGCCGAGGGCGGCCAGGGTGTCGTCGCCGGCCGCGTGGCCCCAGGTGTCGTTGATCTTCTTGAAGTGGTCGACGTCCACGGCCAGCAACGACAACGGCTCCCGGGTCCGGCGCTGCCGTGTGACCTCCCGGTCCAGCGCCTCGTCGAAGGTGCGCCGATTGCTCAGCCCGGTCAGCGGATCGGTGCTGGCCTGCTCGGCCAGCGCCTGCTTGAGCCGGTCGGCCTGGTCCCGCACCCGCCGGATCACCACCAGCGTCAGCACCATCGACGTGCTGGTCTCCACCCACGCGGAGAACCGGTCGGGCCCGGTGCCGGCCAGCAGGATGACGGTCAGGCAGGCCACGACGACGGCCAGCGTCCAGTACGCGGTGCGCCGGGGCAGCAGATACGCGGCGAACAGCAGCGGCCAGCTGAGCAGGAGCATGCCGTCGGCGGCGTTGCTGTGGTTCAGCGCGAGCGTGACGGTGATCAGCAACGCGGCCGCCGCCGGCGTGGCCCGCAGCACCGGATCCGGCGCCGGGCCCGGCAGCAGGAGATAGGCCAGGCCCCACGCCGCGGCGACGGCACACGCGGCGAGGAACTCGAACCACCCGGCCGAGAAGACCCCCTGCCGCACACCCAGCACGAGCGTCAGGAACGTGCCCAACCCCGCGCCGATGAGCAGGAGCTGCCCGGCGAAGCGGGTGGCGAAGCGACGGCTCTCCTCCTCGCCATGCTGCCAGAGCGCGGTCACCGAGGGATGCGGCGCGCGAGCCCGGCGCAGGCGACGCAGGCGCGGGGCCGAGGTAGCGGGGTCTTGGGAGAAGAGGCCTGCGGCGTGGCGTTGGCGGGTGCGGGCGGTGGCGCTGGGTGGTGGTGGCTGGTCGGTTGCGGCGCGGCGGGACGGCTGCTCGGCAGGGCGATCGGGGCCGGAGTCCGGGCGCTGTGAGGCGCGAGGTGGCTGTTCGGCAGGGCGACCGGGGCCGGAATCTGGGTACTGTGAGGCGCGAGGTGACTGTTCGGCAGGGCGACCGGGGCCGGAATCTGGGTGCTGCGATGCGGGCTCGCCGGTGCCGCGCGCTTGCCGCTGCGAGCCCGGTCCGGCACCATCCTCCGGCGAAGTCGGCTGCTCCGGCGCCACCCGCCGCCGTTTCCGCACCGGAGGACCATTCTCCGGCGGCCGCTCGGCGCTCACTTGCCTGCCTCCGGCCCGGCATCGCCGCTCTCGGCACCGTCGTCCCAGGCATCGCGGCTCTCGGCACCGTCGTCCCAGGCGTCGCCGTCCCCGACTCCCGCCGCCTCAGCTCCAGCCTCGGCAGAATCAGCCCCCGTCTTCGCCTCCCGCGGCAGCTTCACCCGTCCCGCGCGCATCAGCTCCGAGGCCTCCCGGACCGGCATCGGCCGCGCGTACAGATACCCCTGCCCCAGGTCCGCGCCCATGTTCTGCAACGCCCGCCGCTGCTCGCGGGTCTCCACGCCCTCGGCGACCACCATCAGCGTCAGCGATTTCGCGATACCGATGATGCCCTTCACCAGCGCGGTCTGGCGGGGTTCGGCCGGGACGCCGTCCACGAAGGCCTTGTCGATCTTCAGTGCGCTGACCGGCAGGTCCCGCAGGTAGGACAGCGAGGAGTAGCCGGTGCCGAAGTCGTCCAGCGAGACGCCCACGCCGTGCTGTGTCAGGGTCCTGAGGTTGGCCAGCGCCTGTCCGGCCCGGTCGATCAGCGCGCTCTCGGTCGCCTCCACCATCAGGAACGCCGGGTCCAGCCCGGCGTCGGTCAGGGCCTTGCCGACCTCGTCGGGGAAGCCCGGGTCGCGCAGTTGGTGGGCGGAGACGTTCACCGAGATCTTCACCGGCGCCACCCCCGCGGCCAGCCGCGCCTCGTTCCAGCGCGCCGCCTGCTCGGTCGCCGTGCGCAGGATCCAGCGGCCCAGCGGCAGGATCTGGCCGGTGGCCTCGGCCAGCGGGATGAAGTCGTCCGGCATGATGATCGTGCCGTCCGGCTGCGGCCAGCGCACCAGGGCCTCGAAGCCGCCGATGTCGCCGTCGTCGAGCCAGACGATCGGCTGGTAGTAGAGCTCGAACGAGCCCTCGGCCAGCGCCCGGTCCAGGCCGGAGCGGCGGGCGGCGGCGCGCGCCAGCTCCGCGCGCAGCCGGGGGTCATAGCCGCGCCAGCTGTTCGGGCCCGAGCCCTTGGCCGCGTGCAGCGTCATCTCGGCGTCGGCCAGCAGCGAGGCGCCGGTCGCGCCGCTGGTGCAGGTGGCGACCGCGCCGGAGGTGGTGACGGCGATCGGCCCGACGTAGAACGGCTTGTCCTCGCCCGGCATCCCGGTCGGCAGCCGCGGCGCCTCGGCGGCCCGCCGCACGGCCAGCACCGCGAACTCGTCGCCGCCGGTGCGGGCCAGCACGTCCCCGGGCCCGAGCCGGGACCGGATCCGCTCGGCCACGTCCCGCAGCACCTCGTCTCCGGCCTCCCGGCCGTGGAAGTCGTTGATCTCCCGGAACCGGTCCAGGTCCAGCAGCATCACCGTGACCGCCACCGTCGGCGAGGCCAGCTCCACGGCGTCCTCCAGCCCGCGGATGAACGCCAGCCGGTTCGGCAGGTCGGTGAGCGGGTCCCGGTAGGCGTGCCGTTGCAGCGTGCGCTCCAGCCCGCGGGCAGTGGTCACATCGTGCAGCGACAGCACGAACCCGCCGACCGTCGGTTCGGCGCGCAGGTCGGCGATCGTGGCCTCGACCTCGTGCGGTGCGCCGCCGTCGGCGTAGATCTCCCAGTCCCGGCGCACCGGCGGCTGCGGCGTGGGCTCGGCGGCCCGCACCGCGACCTCGGCGGCGTAGACCTTGCCCACCACCTCGGTCAGCGGCCGTTCGCGCAGCGGCCGGTCGCCGAACAGGCCGGCCGCCGACGGCGAGACGTACCGCACCCGCAGTTCCGGGTCGACGATCAGGATCGTGTCCGACGTGTTCTGCACCAGCGCCCGGAAGTACGCCTCGCTGTCCCGCCGGGTGATCTCCTGGCTCAGCGCGATCCGCTCCAGCGCCGCCGAAGCCTGCCGCGCCAGGATCTCCAGCGCCCCGCCGAGCACCGCCAGATCCTCCTCGGCCGCCGCCACGACCAGTACGCCGGCCGTGCCGTCCAGCGGCACGACCCCGGCGTGCTCCTGCGGCCCCAGCCGGGCGGCCAGCGGGGGCGGCAGGTCGGAGGTGTGCACGACGTTGGTCGGGTGGAAGTGCTCGTGCCGCTGCACGCCGTCCGGCGGCGCCCCCGCCCGGTAGGCCTCGTCCTGGGCCGCGGCGTAGACGGCGGCGGAAGAGCAGACCGAGGTGAGGGTCTTGCGCCAGCGCGAGGCCTCCGGCTCCGCCAGCGCCGGCGGCACGGTGGCCCGTACGTTCTCGGCCCCGCCGTCCACCGCCCCGGCCACGGCCACCCGCACCCCCTCCGGGCTGTCCACGGCCACCATCACCACGTGCGCCGCCCCGCGCCCGGCGAACAGGCCCGCGGCCCCCTCGGCCAGCGCCGCGGCCACCTGGCCGCTTCCGGCGGCCACCCCCAGCCCCTCGCTGGCCCCCAGCAGGATCGACTCCCGGGCCAGCGCCTGCCGGTGCGAGCGCACCATCACCGCGACCCGGGCCAGGACCATCAGGTACACCCCGAGCCCGATCACCGGCCCGGCCCAGCCGGTCGACAGATCGCCCCGGGCCAGTTGCACCGCGTTGATGCCCGGCGTCACCAGCGCGGCCAGCACCAGCGGTCCGATCCGGGGCGGCCGGGACCAGGCGGTCGGCAGCGCGTCCCGGGCCGTCTCCCGCACCGGCCTGGTCAGGTCGTGTGCGGACGGCACCAGCGCGGCCGCGACCCAGCAGGCCGCGAACATCAGCCAGGCGAACTCCAGCACCGCGTTGCCGGCGTGCGTGCCGAACCAGTTGGAGGAGTTCAGCCGCAGCACCGACTCCACGATGTCGGCCCCGGTCTGGGCCAGCGCACCGGCGCTGAGCAGCCACAACGCGAGGTTGCGGGCCCCGGGGGAGATGACCAGCCGCAGCAGCATGCCCAGCAGCAGCAGGTCGCCGAGCGGGTCCAGGATGGCGATCAGCCGGTAGTCCCAGGGCTCCCCGCCCTCCTGGTAGTACGGCACGATCAGGTAGACCCAGGCCGCGTAGGCGCCGGCGAACACCACGATCAGCGCGTCCAGCGTCCCGGCCGAGTCCCGGCCGACCATCCGGTGCTTCATCACCAGCCGCAGGCCCAGCAGCGCCAGCGGGTAGCCGGCCAGCCCGAGCCAGTCGGCGAAGTCCGGCAGGCCGTGCCGGGCGTAGGCGAAGTCGGAGTGGTTGGACGCGGTCAGCAGGCCGCCGGCGGCCGCCAGCAGGTACCAGGCGTGCGCGTAGGGCGGCCGGCGGGCCCGGATCCCCACGGCCATCGTCGCCGTCATCCACCCGGCCAGCGCGAACCACGCGGCGCTGCGCAGGCCCGGGAACGCGAAGAACACCGCCAGGATCACCACGAGCGCGACGGCCAGGGCGCCGAGCACGCGCCGCTCGCGGTCCGGCCAGCCCGACAGCAGCGATGGTGATCGCATTATTCAAAGCTGTCACAGGAGCAGCCGGGCCGCCTGTTGAACGCGGGGCGCCGGAGTCAGGTGAGTGTCACGGGGTGGCTATCCCTGTGGCTGGTAGACGACGCCGATCGGCTTAGGCCGCGGATTGGGGCCGAAGTGGACCACGTACCACTGCCCGCGCCAGGAGATCAGGGAGAACAGCCCGAAGGACTTGGTCCGGCCGTTCTCGGTGTAGGTCAGGCGGGAGCCGTAGACGCGGTAGTACGACAGTTTGTTCTCTTCCACGCCCGGCCGGATCCACTCCGCGGCCTTGGCCGGCACGCTCACGCCGACCAGCTTCGCGTCCTTGGCCCCGGAGCCGAGCAGTTGGTGCGCGGCGTGGATGTCGAGCTTGTAGAAGCCGATGAGCCGGTTCTCGTAGTCCGACCCGGCATCGGACAGCGCCTTCACCTGGAGGTAGGCGCTCTTCGGGAAGAAGAATGGCATGGCCTCCGCCGGGTCGTCGTCCACGATGCCCTGCCACAGGGCGTTGACGCCGGCCGTGAACTGCGGGTCGGTGGCGGTGGGCATGACCTTGGTCTGAGGCAGCGTTCCGGGGTCGACGCCGGGAGTGGGGGACGGGGTCGGCGAAGCCGATGACGGGGACGATGGTTGGGACGGTTGCGACGGCGTAGCGCCCGGCGCGGATGGCGAGCCGGACGCGTTGCCGCCGCTGCTACCCGCCGAGGCGCCGGACGACGCCGCCGACGCCGAGTTCGGGCTCGACGAAGAGCTGCCGCAGCCGGCCGCGATGAGCATCAGTACCGCGGACGCCGCCGCGCACACACTTGTCCGGGCTCTCATAAGGTTCAACCGTTCGTGTCCTCAAGCCATCGCAGATCATGATCCGCGCCGGGCGCCAGGAATTCCAGCAATCTGGCTCCCTCGGCTGCCAGGTCCGCGCGCTGGGTCTTGGTGGTGGGCACCATGGGAGTGAGATTCAGGGTCGCGGTAGTGCGCTTCTTGTCTGTCTCGACCTTCCAGGAGCCGCGGATGAAGCCGTCCACGGTGAACGGCGAGATCGGCGTGTTGCCCGCGAAGACCTTCTCTTTCGGGATCCGGGCGTCGTTGATGCGTGCGCGGTCCTTGTGGCCGATGAAGACGTTGTCGTAGTCCGGCAGGAAGCGTGCTGGGACTGGTACGTCTTCCCCAGGACGCGGTGCGTCCGGGAGGTCGAACAGTTCGGTTCCGGATTCGCTCTGGAAGAGCACCAGGTTCGGGCGCAGCTTCTCGAACACCTCGCGTAGCCGGGTCAGTCCGCTCCAATTCTGGGCGTCCATGACCGAAGCCGGTCCGAACGCCTTGAGGTAACGCAGGACTAACTCCTCGGCTTCCATAGCGGGAACCGCTTTAGCGTTTCCCAACCAGTGTTCCGCAGTGGTGTGCTTCGGTAGACCGCCTTGGAGCCACAACCCGCGCGGTGTCACCTGAACCAGCGCGAGGTTGTTGCGGGCCGCGACGCCGAGCGCCTGGACGTCGTGGCCGGGGTAGGACTCGGCGAGGAGCACGCCGAGCTCGTTGAAGGTGCGCGGTTCCTCTTCCGCCAACACCCGTGCCCGCTCGGCCAACTCCTTCAGGTCGACGCCCTGTAGACGTTTCCCGAAGGCACCCTTTAGGTTCCGGTCCTGTACCGGCTGGAGGAGCTGTCGCAGCGGTCGGCAGTCGCGCGCGGTCACCGTGTGGATCGTCGAACGCTGAAGGCTGATGCGGACGAACTCCCGGTCCTCGAAACGCTGCGAGAACCGCTGTGCGTCGAAGGCTTCCAGTCGCGACCACAGCGCCACGTAGTGGTTCGGCGGGATCTGCGTCTGCAGACCGACCAGATGCTCCACGGCTTCGGCGGCGTCCATCGGGGAACGCCGGAGCAGCAGCTGGCGGTCGAGCAGGGCCCGGTTGAGGTCCCGGTCGGAGAGCGTCCGGACGGTCATCCGGTCGCCTTCGTCTTCTTCCCAGAGTCCTTTACGGCGTTCTTCGCGGGGTTCTTCACCGGCTCCAGTGCGAAGATGTTGATGTGCCGGCCGGCGCGTTCGGCGTAGTTCTCGTAGCCGGGCCAGTTCTTCGTCAGGAGCGAGTTCCAGACCAGCTCGCGCTCCTCGCCCTCGACGATCCGGGCGCGGACCGGACCGGACTTGCCGTGGACCGAGACCGTCGCCTCCGGGTCCGCCAGCAGGTTCAGCGCCCACGCCGGGGGATGCTGCTGGCCCCAGTTCGAGCCGACCACCAGCAGCGCGCCCTCGTACCGCGAGTACAGCAGCGGGACCGTGCGCTGCCGGCCCGACTTGCGGCCGGTCGTGGTGAGCAACAGTGTCGGGATCCCGGTGCCGGTGAGCAGAAACACCCGGCCGCCGGTCGCCTTGCCGAGGAAGCGGTCCGCGTGCGGGGCCACCCGCTGGAAGGTGCTCGCGAACCATTTCTGGCGGCCCATGCGGGTGACGAGGGTGTTCCACGGGTTGGTCATGGCCTCATCATGGCATCCGAGGTGACCTGCCGGGACCCGCGTGTCGGTCGCGGTGCCGGGGCCGGGGCAGGCCAAGATGTAGCGCATGACGGACAGCCTGCGGATCACGCGCGCGTCCCTCGCCGACTGGCCCATCATCCGGGGCTGGTGCGCGGACGAGGGATGGAACCCCGGAGACCACGACGGACCCTGCTTCCTCGCACAGGATCCGGAGGGGTTCTTCGTCGGGCGGATCGGCGGGGAGCCGGTGTCGGCGGTGTCCGTGGTGAACTACGGGGACGCGTTCTCGTTCCTGGGGCTGTACTTGGTGAAGCCGGAGTTCCGGGGGCGCGGCCACGGTCTGGCGACGTGGCAGGCGGCGCTGCCGCGGGCCGGGGCGCGGACGGTCGGGCTCGACGGTGTGCCGGCGCAGCAGGACAGCTACCGGAAGTCGGGCTTCAGCGACGCGCACCGCACGGTGCGGTTCGTCGGGGAGCTGACGTCCGACGGCTCCGGCCCGGCCGCGGCGGTTCCGCTGGCCGAGGCCGGCTTCGGCGAGGTCGCCGACTACGACGCGCTGTGCTTCCCGGCGCCGCGTCCGGTGTTCCTGCGCGAGTGGTTCGCGGCGCCGGGGCATGTCGGCAGGGCGCTGGTGGTGGACGGCCGGCTGGTCGGGTACGGCGTGCTGCGGGCGGCTCATGACGGCCATCGGGTCGGGCCGCTCTTCGCCGACTCGCGGGTGTACGCCGAGGTGATTCTGGACGCGCTGGTGGCCGGGGCCGCCGGGGATCGTGGGTTCGGGCGGAGCGCTGGACGCGGCACCGGAGGTGATAGCGCGACCGGTTCCGGCGGCCGGATCGTCATCGACGTCCCCGAGACCAACCGCGAGGCGCTGGCGATGGTCGGCGCGCTGGGGCTGGAGCCGTCGTTCGAGGTGGCCCGGATGTATACCGGGCCGGTGCGCGACGTCGATCACGGCAAGGTGTTCGGGATGACCACGCTGGAGCTGGGCTGAGGGCTTGAGTGCTTGGGGCCTTGGGGCCTTGAGGCATGGTGAGGGCTTTCAGAGCTGTGTGTAGCTCTTGAAGGAGTAGAAGGCGGTACCGCTCAGCCGGTTCGCGCCGGAGGGCGAGGGCAGGCCGAAGCGCCGGTTCAGCCCCTCGGCCTCCCGGCCACAGCCGCTCACCTCCGGCACCGCGAGCGTCTGGTCCAGGACCTGGAAGGTGATGACCGGCGGGTCCTGCGAAATCCACTGCGTGGTGCCCGGCACGCGTCCGGCCGCGACCTGGACCGGCGCCGCTGTGGTGCCGATCGAGCAGTCTCGCGCCAAGCGCGGGCCGGTGAGCTGGAAGGTGAGGCTCATCGCGCCGGACTGGCTGTAGAAGTCCGGGACGGCGGTCAGCCGCGGCCGCATCCACAGCTTCGGGCCGTGGCCGTCGCCGGACTGGCGGCCCGGGACCGGCAGGCTCGCGGCGCGGAAGCCGCCGAAGACCTGGCCGGGGGTGCCGTCGGGCAGGGGGCCCTCGGCGTGGGTGACGGCGGTGAAGTCGAAGGGGAGGGTGGCGCCGCCGATGGTGGCGGTGCCCTCGGCGACCAGGACTTCGCAGCGCCACTTGGCCGGATCCACGCCGGGCGGGAGCTGCGGGCAGTCGCGGTAGTCGAAGTCCGGGACGGCGACGGTCGGGGTGGTGACGGCGGGGGTGGCGGCGGCGGTCGGGCCGGTGGTCGTGGCGCTCGGCGGGGCCGCGGCGTTCGCGGCGGCCGGCACGGCGATGATGGCGGCGGTGCTGGCGGCGGCGGTCGCGACCGCGAGGAGAGCTGACGTCTTTCGCATGGCTCTACCCTCGCCGAATGCGGGCCTGCCAGGTCAGAGAGCTGACACCCGTTTCGGGGTAGGGCTGGCCCCCGTTTTCGGCCGTCGGGCGCCGCCGCCCTCCGACCGGGCCGGGTCCCGTGCCCTCACTTGATCTTCGCTGCTACCTTCGACGGCATGACAGATGCGCTGCGGCCCGTGCCGCTCACCGACGGCCCGGTCGCGATCCGCGGAGCCCTGGAGCTGGTCGCCACCGAGGCCGGGGTGCTGCCGCGCCGGCTGCCGGAGTGGACGATCGCGCAGTCCGACGCGTCGATGGAACGGCAGGCCACCTCCGGTTCCGGGGTGCGGCTGGCGTTCCGCAGCGCGGCCACGACGCTGGAGCTGGACGTGCTGACCACCGTCCCGATGATGGCCGAGAACGAGCCGCACCCCGACGACGCGGGGCTGTTCGACATCACGCTGGACGGCGTCCCCGGCGAGCCGCGGCGGGCTCCGGTCGGCACCGTGATCCTGCTGGACGACACGATGGCCGAGCGCGGCCGCGTGCCGGGCCGGCCGTCCACGGTGCGCTTCGAGGGGCTGCCGCCCGGCGTCAAGGATGTCGAGATCTGGCTGCCGCAGTGGGTGAAGACCGAGCTGGTGGCGCTGCGGGCGGACGCCGAGGTCGAACCGCCCGCGCCGACCGGTCACCGCACCTGGCTGCACCACGGCAGCTCGATCAGCCAGTGCAACGAGGCCGACTCGCCGCTGGGCGTGTGGCCGGTGATCGCGGCGCGCGCGGCCGGCGTGGACCCCGTGAACGTGGGCCTGTCAGGGAACTGCTACCTGGACCCCTTCGTCGCGCGCTCGATCCGCGACACGCCCGCCGACCTGATCAGCCTGAAGCTGGGCATCAACTTCACCGCCAAGGCCGCCTTCGTCCTGCGCAGCCTCATCCCCACCATCCACGGCTTCCTCGACACCATCCGCGAAGGCCACCCCGACACCCCCCTCCTGGTCGTCTCCCCGATCGCCTGCCCGGCCCTGGAACAGACCCCCGGCCCCACACTCTGGCGCGACGACGTCCTGTACGCGACCGGCGACCCGGCGACCGCGGCGACCGGCGCCCTGACGCTCCAGACGGTACGCCGCGAGCTGCACCGGATCGTGACGCAGCGCGCGAAGCAGGACCCGAACATCCACTACCTGGACGGCCTGGCGCTGGTGGCGCTCGACGAGGCGGACGAGTACCTGGCTGAGGGGCTGCACCCGTCGCCGACCGGGTATCGGGTGATCGGGGAGCGGTTCGCTCGGCTGGCTTTCGGGGCGGGCGGCGCTTTCGCTGGGTGAGGGGGTGTGGTGTGGTGTGGTGTGGTGTTGTCTCTTATAAACATCTGACGGTGCCGACGAATAGCCGTGTGTGG
>NZ_JAAFYZ010000135.1 GCF_018274385.1 Catenulispora pinistramenti
GCCCAGCCCAGCCCTAGCTCCCGCTCACGAACCCGAGGTTCTCGTAGACCGTGTCCTGAACCCCCGGCGCGCCGTAGTTCGCCAGCTTCGGGTTCTCCGCCACGATCTGCGGGCGCTGGAACAGCGGCACGACGGTGTCCAGCTTCCAGATCGCGGCGTCGGCCTCGTTGGCGTACTTCTCCGCCTGGGTCCGGTCCAGCGAGCTCAGCGCCTGCTCGAACAGGTTGTCGATCTCCGGGCTGCCGACGCGGCCGTAGTTCTGCTGGATGTTCAGCGAGCCGCCGGTGCCGGGGGTCGGGTTGGCGAACTCCGGTTGCGCGGTGCTCAGCGGGTAGGCGTTGCCGCCGAAGATGACCTGGGCTATGTCGAAGTCGCCGACGTTCACGTACTTCGTGTAGTAGTCGTCGCCGGGGACCGGGACGATGGTGACCTGGACGCCGATGGCCGCCAGTTGGTTCTGCACGATCTCGGCCAGCTGCTTGTTGGAGTCGCTGGTGGAGTTGATGACGAAGCGCAGGGTCAGGGGCTTGCCGTCCTTGGCGCGGGTCTTGCCGCCGTCGGTGCTCGTCCAGCCGGCCTGGTCCAGGAGCTGCTTGGCGCGGGTCACGTCCTGGGTGCCCAGGTCGCCGGAGTTGTCCTGGTAGCCCTGGTCGTTGGTGAGCAGTACGTGGTTGTTCAAGGGATCGGTGCTCACCCCCAGTGGGCCGACCAGTGCCGTGTCGATCTGCTTGCGGTTGATGCCGATGGTCAGGGCGTTGCGGACGCGGATGTCGGACAGGGGGCCGGTGCCGGCGCCGTTGAAGGTCAGGTTCGCCCAGACGGGGCCGGCGGCCTTGCGCACTGTGACGTTCGACATGTTCTTGACCCGTGCGTAGTACGACACGTGCGAGCCGATCCCGTATTGCAGGTCGACCTCGTTGTTGGCCAGGGCGTCGGTCTGGGCGTCGAGGTCGATCGACATGAAGATGATCTGGTTCAGCTTCGGCGGGTCACCCCACCACTTGTCGTTGCGGACCAGGGTCAGGGTCTTGGCGGTCTGGTTGATCGAGCCCAGCTTGAACGGGCCGTCGCTGTTCGGGATCGCGTCCTTGAAGTCGTCGATGAACTTCTTCGGGTCGCTGTTGGTGGCCGCCGGGTAGAGCGGTGAGAAAAGGCCCTGCCATTCGCTGTAGGGCTTGGCGAAGGTGATCACCACCTCCTTGGCGTCCTTGCCCTGCTTGATGTCCTGGATCTGGTTGTAGCCGACCGTGCCGGAGATCTGGAACGCCGGGTTGGTGCCGTTCAGGGCCTTCCACTGCGCCTCGAAGTCGGCCTCGGTGACCGGGGTGCCGTCCTGCCAGACCGCCTTCGGGTTCAGCTCCAGCGTCACCACCTGCTGCGGCGAGGCGGTGACGGTGTAGGAGGCGACCAGGTTGGCGTTGTTGTGCGGCACGCCCTTGGAGTCGGCGTAGAACGGCTGCTCCAGCACCGCGCCCATGATGTCCGACACCGAGCCGTCGGTGCCGTCGACCTCGTTGTAGTTGAGCTGGTCCGAGATCGCCGCCTCCGGCCAGCGCAGGGTGCCGCCGTCGGCGATCTTGTCGCGCGGCTGCGGGTTGATGTCGTTGCCGGGCTGGGTGTTGATGTTCTTGGAGGAACTGCTGCCGGATGTGCCGGACTTGCCGGAGGACGAACCGCCGCACGCGGTCAGGCCCAGCGCCAGCGCGGCCACTGCGGCCGTGCCCAGTACCAAGGAACGGGGACTGCGTCTCACAGTGCTGTTCTCCTTTTGGGTGTGGATGTAGATGTGGGTGAGGGTGGGATCGGTAAGGGCGGGATCGGTAAGACTGTTCACGCGACGGTGCCGGACTGGACCAGGGCGGGTACCCAGGCGTCCAGGTGATGGCAGGCCGCCGAGCGGTCGGCGTCGCCGACCGGGGTCAGCGCCGGGTCGGTGGACTCACAGAGTTCGCGCGCCTCGGGCTTCTCCAGCGCCGCGTAAAGGGGACAGCGGCTGCGGAACCGGCAGCCCCGCAGTGCCTCGGCGTCGCCGTCCAGCACCACCGGACTCGGCGGGTCGCCGGGCAGCACGATGCGCTCGCGCTGCCGCTCCACGACCGGATCCGGCACCGGCACGGCCGAGAGCAGTGCCCGGGTATAGGGGTGCCGGGGGTCTTCGAACACTGAGTCGGCGTCTCCGTACTCGACGATCCGTCCCAGGTTCAACACCGCGACCCGGTCCGCGACGTGTCGCACCACGGCCAGGTCGTGCGACACGAACAGGTACGCCAGCCCCAGCTCGCGCTGTAGATCGGCGAGCAGGTTCAGGATCCCGGCCCGCACCGAGACGTCGAGGGCCGAGACCGGCTCGTCCAGCACCACCAGCCGCGGCTCCAGCGCCAGCGCCCGGGCGATCGCCACCCGCTGCCGCTGCCCGCCGGAGAACTCGCGCGGGAAGCGGTTCGCGTGCGACGCCTCCAGCCCGACCATCTCCAGCAGTTCGCGGACCCGGCCGGCGGTCTTGCCGTGGCCGTGGGTGCGCAGCGGCTCGGCGAGCAGGTCGCCGACCGGCAGCCGCGGGTCCAGCGAGGCCAGCGGGTCCTGGAAGACCGCCGCGATCCCGGCCCGCACCGGCTGCGCCCGCCGCCGGACTCCGCGGCCCTGGTTCAGCGCCTCCAGGTCCTGACCCAGGACGCTGATACTGCCGCCCTGCGGCGTGCGCAGGCGCAGGATCTCCATCACGGTGGTGGTCTTGCCGCTGCCCGACTCGCCGACCAGGGCCAGCGTGGTGCCCGCCGCGATGTCGAGGCTGACGCCGTCGACGGCGCGGACCGTGCCGATGCGGCGGCGGATGATCGAGCCCTTGGTCAGCGGGTGGTGCTTGATGAGGTCGCGGACGGTGAGTACGGGTTCGGCGCCGACTATGGGTTCTGCGACGGCCGCCGCCTCGGGCTTGGCCGGTGCCTCGGGCTCAGTCGGCGCTCCTTCCGCATCCGAAGCCGCTTCGGGAGCGGTGTCAGAATCCTGGTCTGCGAGCCCTGAGTCGCCGCTCGGCCCGGCCATCAGATCCAGTCCCTCACCGGTCCGATGACAAGCGGCGGCCCGGCCCTGTCCGATCTCCAGCAGCTCGGGCTCCGTCGTCCGGCACAGGTCCACCGCGAACGCGCACCGCGGCGCGAACGGGCAGCCGGCCCCCAGCTCCGCCAACGAGGGCGGCGCCCCGGGTATCGACCGCAGCCGCACGCCGCGCCCGGCGTCCAGCCGCGGCAGCGAGCTCAGCAGTCCGGCGGTGTAGGGCATCTTCGGCGCCGCGAACAGCTCCTCGACCGCCGCGGTCTCCACCGGGCGGCCCGCGTACATCACCGCCGCGCGGTCGGCGAAGCCGGCGACCACGCCGAGGTCGTGCGTGATCAGCACGATCGCCGCTCCCGTGGCCTGCTTCGCGGTGGCCAGCACCTCCAGGATCTGGGCCTGCACGGTCACGTCCAGGGCGGTGGTCGGCTCGTCGGCGATGATCACGTCCGGATCGTTGGCGATCGCCATCGCGATCATCACGCGCTGCCGCATGCCGCCGGAGAACTCGTGGGGGAAGGCCAGCGCGCGCCGGGCCGGGTCCGGGATGCCGACCAGTTCCAGCAGCTCCACGGCCCGCCTCATCGCAGCGTCCGAAGTCACCTCCCGGTGCACCCGGATCGCCGCCGCGATCGCCTCGCCGACCCGGTAGACCGGGGTCAGCGCGGACAGCGGGTCCTGGAACACCATCGCGATGCCGGCGCCGCGGATCCGCGACATCTCCTTGTCGTTCAGGCCCAGCAGTTCCCGGCCGCGGAACCGCACCGAGCCGGTCACCTTCGCGTTCGTCGGCAGCAGGCCGATCGCCGCCATCGAGGACACCGACTTGCCCGAGCCGGACTCGCCGACGATGGCCAGCGTCTCCCCGCGCCGCACCTGGTAGCTCAGGCCCCTGACGGCGGCCAGCGGCCGGCCCTTCTCGCCGGGGAAGGACACATGCAGGTCCGTGACTTCCAACACAGCGTCGTCGCTCATGCCGCATCCCCCGGGGTGGAAGTGGACGAGGCCGTGCCGGCCGCGTCGTCCATCGCGTCCCGCAGCCCGTCGCCGACGAACGCGACCGCCATCACCGTCAGGATCAGCAGGACGCCCGCCGGGTAGAACAGCCACGGGTAGTTCAGCGCCGAGTCGGTGCCGTCGGCGATGATCGTGCCCAGCGAGACGTCCGGCGGCTGCACGCCGAAACCGAAGTAGCTCAGCGAGGTCTCGGCGATGATCGTCCCGCCGACGTTCAGCGTGGCGTCGATGATCAGCAGCGAGGCCATGTTCGGCAGCAGGTGCCGGGTGATGATCCGCAGCGGGTGCACGCCCATCACCTCCGCCGCGGTCACGAACTCCCGCTCCCGCAGCGAGCGCGCCAGCCCCCGCACCATCCGCGCCGTCACCATCCAGTTGAACGCCGCCAGCAGGATCACGAACAGCAGCCAGGTGCGGCCGTGGAACAGCGGCGAGGTGATCGCCAGGATCAGGAACGAGGGCAGCACCAGCAGCAGGTCGACGAACCACATCAGGACCCGGTCGGTCCAGCCGCCGAAGTAGCCGGCGGTGGCGCCGACGATCCCGGCCACTCCGGTCGACAGCACCGCGGCCAGCAGGCCGATGATCAGCGACTTCTGCAGGCCGCGCATCGTCTGCGCGTAGACGTCCGAGCCGATCTGCGTGGTGCCGAACCAGTGCGTCGCGGACGGCCCGGTCAGGAAGTTGTTGTAGTCCTGGTCCTTGTAGTTCCAGGAGCTCAGATACGGCCCGATGAAAGCCAGCGCGAACATCAGCACCAGGATCACCAGCCCGGCCACCGCGAGCTTGCGCCGCAGGAACCGGCGCAGCACGATCCGTCCGCGGCCCAGGGTGACCGGCTCGGGCGCGGTCATCGCGGACTCCTCCTGCGCGAGCACCAACTCTTCGGCGGTCATCAGTCACGCACCCGGGGGTCGAGCAGCGCGTGCGCGATATCCGAGAGCAGCCCGGCTATCAGGATCAGCACCGCGGTGAACAGCACCATCGCCGCGACCGCGTTGACGTCCTGGCGGCCGATCGAGTCCACGAACCACTCACCCATGCCGTGCCAGCCGAAGATCTTCTCGGTGAACGTCACGCCGGTCAGCAGCATCCCCATCTGGTAGGCGAACAACGTCGCCATGGGTATCAGAGCCGTGCGAAGCCCGTGTTTGACCAGCGCCGGGCCGCGCCGCATGCCGGTGGCCCGGGCGGTGCGGATGTAGTCCGCGCCCAGTACGTCGAGCATCGCCGAGCGCTGATACCGGCTGAACAGCGCCGCCTGCCCGAGCATCAGCGACAGCGTCGGCACCACCAGGTGCTGTCCCCGGTCGACCAGATGCCGGAACCACCCACCGGCCAGCCCCGCCGTCGTCTCGCCGGTGTAGGGGAGCAGCGTCGTGCCCGCGGCCTGGTTGATCTTCACGGTGCCGATCTTCAGCAGCACCGCCAACAGGAACACCGGTGTGGACAGGACCAGGAAGGATAGGAAAGTGATGGTGTGGTCCGATGGTCGGTACTGTCTGATGGCTGATATGAAGCCGAGCGCGACCCCGACCAGCGCGCCGCTGATGGTGCCGAACAGCACCAGGCGCAGCGTCACCCCCATCCGTCGCCCCATCTCCGCCGAGACCGAGGTGTCGTCGATGGTCTTGCCCAGGTCTCCGGTCACAACGCCCTTGGCCCAGTGCGCGAACCGGTCCTCCAACGGTGTCTTGTCGTTGAGGTTCAACTGGTTCAGCGTGGCGTTGACGGACGCGACCGGCGGCGGGGGCTGGCGCTGCGCGAAGTACTCGCGCGGACTGAGGCTGGACGCCGCGAGCAGGTAGCCCAGGCAGGTCGCCAGGGTGATCAGGACCAGGTAATTGACGATCCTGCGCAGCAGGAATGCACCCATGGCGTCGCGAGACTCCCGTATCAGGGCACGCTTAAGCGTGGCGAAAGGACTTGGCATGGAGCTGAGCGGTTCTCGGACCGATCGGTACCCGGGAAACACCGCTTATATGCAAAGCCCTCGTCTAAAGGCCGCTATGCGGATGTCGGGGGAGGTCGGAACCCTTATCGGGAAAGCGGACACAGCGCGCTGGCCACGCGACAGAAGTCGACGTGGCTGCGTGTCGTCAGTAACGCGGCGCGGTCCATGGGCTGGAACCTTAGCGGTAAACCCCTGACTGTGCACACACCGCCCGGCCTTCTCGGGATACGAGAGGACCGGGCGGTGCACGGAAATATCGGGACACCAAACGGTTCGGGACCCGAATAACGCCGTCCGTCGGCGTATACGGCGGCGCCGAGTGCTATTCGGCGTATATCAGGCCACACATACGATCTCGCCATGAACGACGTTGAACCACCCGTCGTCCTGTCCGGCCCACTTGCGCCAACCGGCGGCGACCGTGTCCAGATCGTCGACATAGGCGAAGCCCTTTTCCACGTACTGCGTGGCCGTGGAGGACTTCGTGGTGCGCTCGGCCCACATCTCGGCCCACCACCGGCGGTCGGGCTCCTCGGCGAAGACCCACGACGACGCGCTCGAGGTGATCGCGTCCCCGGCGAACCCGGCGGCCAGTGCCCAATGGCGCAGCCGCCGCCCGGCATCCGGGTGGCCGCCGTTGGACGTCGCCAAGGCCTGATACAGCCGCAGCCACTCATCCAGCGCCGGGACTTCCGGGAACCAGCGGAAGCCGCCGTAGTCGCTGTCCCGTGCCGCGACCACGCCGCCGGGCTTGCAGACCCGCCGCATCTCCTTGAGCGCCAGCACCGGATCGGCCACGTGCTGGAGCACCTGGTGGGCGTGGACCACGTCGAAGGAGTCGTCCGGGAAGTCCAGGGCGTGGACGTCGGCGACCGCGAAGCGGACGTTCTCGGTGCCGCGCCGGGCCGCCTCGTCCTGCGCCAGCTTCAGCGCCTCGGCGGTGATCTCCACGGCGGTCACCGTGCCGCCGGCGACCCGGTCGGCGAGGTCGGCGGTGATGGTGCCGGGCCCGCAGCCCACGTCCAGCACGCTCTGACCGGGGAAGAGATGCGGCAGGAGGTACGCGGCGGAGTTCTCCGCGGTGCGCCAGCGGTGCGAACGGAGAACGGTCTCGTGGTGGCCGTGGGTGTACGTGTTCTGCGGGGTCTCCGGCCTCGTCGTCATGCCGGAGACTCTAGTGACGCGACCGCCATTCGAGAAGATGTGTCTCGCATGGCGAGATCATAG
The DNA here is from genome assembly GCF_018274385.1 of Catenulispora pinistramenti. Lineage (GTDB taxonomy): Bacteria > Actinomycetota > Actinomycetes > Streptomycetales > Catenulisporaceae > Catenulispora > Catenulispora pinistramenti. The sequence continues at coordinate 7,250 of NZ_JAAFYZ010000135.1, forward strand.
ATGGAAGAGCTCTTCCACGATCTGGGCCACGCCGTCCTCGTCATTGCTCGCCGTGACCCCGGAGGCGGCCGCCTTGACCTCGTCGAGCGCGTTCGCCACCGCGTAGGAACGCCCGGCCCAGCGCAGCATCGGCACGTCGTTCGGCATGTCCCCGAACGTCACCACGTCCGCGACGTCGATATCGCGGGCGGCGCACCACGCGGCCAGCGTCGAGGCCTTGGTCACACCGGGCGGCCCCAACTCCAGCACGCCGCGGTTGGTGGAGTAGGTGAGCTGGCCGAGCGTCCCGACCGCCGGCAGCGCCTCGACGAACATCGCGGCGCTGTCGCGGGTGCGGTCGGCGGCCAGGATCTTCAGCAGCGGGTCCTCCGCCACCGCCGCGGGCAACTCCTCATACGACACCACGCGGCGCCCGGCATCGGCGTCGTCCTGGTCGAAGGGCGACAGCTCGTAGTCGGCCTCGCGCACCATCCCGTGCGGCGTCTCCAGCGCGAACCGCGCCCCCGGCAACGCGGCCCGCACGTCGGCCAGCAGTTTCGCCACGGTCGCCGGGTCGAAGGGCCGGGCGTCGTAGGCCGCCCCGGCGGCCAGGTCGTAGCACACCGCGCCGTTGGAGGCGATGACGTGCGGCAGCCGTCCGAAGCACGGCTTGAGCCGGTCCAGCCACCGGACCGGCCGGGCGGTCACGGCTATCACGTGCGCGCCGCGGGCCATGGCCAAATCGAGCGCGGCGCGGGTGCGGGCGGAGGTGGTGCCGTCGCCGCGCAGCAGGGTGCGGTCCAGGTCGGTGGCGATGACCCGCGGCGGGTTGGTGTGGGGCGGGTTGGCCTGAGGTGGGTTCACGCGATCAAGAGTCGCACGCGGGAGGTGGGGAGATGAATTCGTCAAGCCTCGGCGGCGGCGTAGCGGGGCCCGGGTGAACTGCTCACTTCGGTGATCGCCTCACCACCGGCGGCCTCCCGCCCCCACCGCCGGGCCAGCACCGTGCACACCATCAACTGGATCTGGTGGAACAGCATCAGCGGCAACACCATCAGACTCAGCTCGTGCCCCGGGAACAGCACCGCGGCCATCGGCAACCCGGAAGCCAGGCTCTTCTTCGACCCGCAGAACACCAGCGTCACGCGCTCCGGCCGGGCGAAGCCCAGCCGCGCCGAGGCCAGACTCGTCGCCGCCAACACCGCCGCGAGCAGTGCCGCGCAGCACAGCGCCAGCGCGCCGAGCCGGGAAACCGACACCGAATGCCAGACCCCCGCGACCACGCCTTCGCTGAACGCGCTGTACACGACCAGTAGCACCGAGCCGCGATCGACAAGCGTCAGGAACGGTTTGTGCGCGCCGATCCAGTCGGCGATCCAGCGCCGCGCTACCTGGCCGGCGATGAACGGGAGCAGGAGCTGCGCGGTCAACGAGGCCACCGCGCTGCCGTCCACCCGCACCGCGCCGCCGAGGACCACCGAGGCCAGCGCCGGGGTCACCACGATGCCCGCGAGCGAGGAGAACGACGCCGCGCACACCGCCGCCGCGACGTTTCCGCGGGCCAGCGACGTGAACGCTATCGACGACTGCACGGTCGAGGGCAGCAGCGTCAGGAACAGCACGCCCTTGGCCAGTTCCGGGCCGAGCACCGGTTTCGACGCCGCCTCGGCCGCCAGCCCCAGCAAGGGGAACAGGACGAAGCTCGCGGCCAGGATCACCGCGTGCAGCCGCCACTGCTTCACACCGTCCCATGCGGCCTTCGGGGACAGGCGCGCGCCATAGAGGAAGAACAGCAAGCCGATGACGAACACCGTCGCGTGGCTCAGCCCGGTCGCCGCGCCGCCGCGGGCCGGCAGCAGGCTCGCCAGCCCCACCGTCCCGAGGATCGCCATCAGGTAGGGATCGATCCCGACCTTCGCCAGAGCGCCGCGCGTGGTGCTTGCTCCGCGCTGTAGTACGTTCGCCACAGCCCTTCCTCCTCCTGGTCGGGCACGATTGTATACAATCAAGGTGGCCGATGGACAGCAGGGTTGGCAAGGACGGCAGGGACGGCGGCGCCGGTGGCGTCACCCGCGCCATCCGCGACGACATCATCCGCGGCGTCCACGCCCCCGGCGCCCGGCTGGCCGAGGAGGCGCTGTCGGCCCGCTACGGCGTGTCGCGCGTCCCGGTCCGCGAAGCCCTGCGCACGTTGGAGGCCGAGGGCTTCGTCGCCCGGCGCCCCTACGCCGGCGTGGTCGTCGCCGCGCTGGACGACGCCGAAGCCGAGGACCTGGTCGAGATCCGGTCGCTGCTGGAACCGCTCGGGGCCGCGCGGGCCGCCGTCCGGCACACGCCCGAGCAGTTGGGTCGGTTGAAGGAGCTGGTCGCGCTGGCTGACGACGCGCTGGCGGCCGGCCGGCTGGAGGAGCTGGCGCGGTTGAACAGCCGGTTCCACGAGGTGCTGGCCCAGGCCTCCGGGAGCCGGACGCTGACCGAGCTGATCACGCAGCTCAGGTGGAAGATGGAGTGGGTCTACACGGCCAAGCTGCCGCGGCGCGCGCAGGATTCCTGGAGCGAGCACCGGGAGATCGTCGCGGTCCTGGAATCCGGCGATCCGGACAAGGCGGCGCGGGTCGTGACCCGGCACATCGGCAAGGGCCGGGGCGCTCATCGGCCGGCGGATCCGCAGGCGATCGCCATGGACCCGGACCCCGAAGACTAGATTGTATACAAGACTGAATCGGTTCATCAGTGCTTCCGCTGTCAGGCGCTGGCGATAGCGTGCCCGGGTGATTCAGGATTTCCGTTACGACGCCCTGACCTCGTTCCACGGGCTGCCGATCTTCCCGTTCGCCTACAGCGACCCGTCCGACCTGGAGTTGGCGGGCATCCCCGAGGACGTCCAGGCCTGGGCCTGGCGCGTCGGCAGCGACTCCTACGGCGGGACCGAGGGCGAAGTGATCTGGCCCCTGTTCCTCGACGGCGTCGACACCACCCGGGTCCGGGCCCTGACGCTCGGGGCCTGGATATCCGACGTGTCGGGCGAGGGCTGGGACGAGTACCAGGCCGCGCTGCTCGCCGCCGCCGACCGGTTCCCGAACCTGGAGGCGCTGTTCATCAGCGACGTGCCGTCGGAGCTGACCGAGGTCTCCTGGATCGAGCAGGCGGATCCCGGCCCGCTGCTCGCGGCCTTCCCGAACCTGGTCGAGTTCGGGCTGCGCGGCACCTCGCAGTTGGAGATGGAGCCGCTGGTCCACGACCGGCTGCGGGAGCTGACGATCCAGACCGGCGGGCTGCCGCCGCGGATCGTCCGCGCCGTCGGCCGCTCCAAGCTCCCGGCACTGACCGGACTCGATCTTTATCTGGGCACTGAGATGTATGGCGGCGGGGCCGGCGCGGACGACCTCGCCGACATCCTGTCCGGCGCGGCCTTCCCGGCGCTGCGGCACCTCGGGCTGCGTAACGCCGAGGACACCGACGCACTGGCGGCGTTGCTCGCCCACGCGCCGGTCGTGGCCCAGCTGGAATCGCTGGACCTGGCGCTCGGGATGCTGGGGGACGAGGGGGTGGCGGCGCTGCTCGCGGGGCAGCCGCTGACCCACTTGCGGCGGTTGGACCTGCACCATCATTGGATCGGCGAGGAGATGATCCAGCGGCTTTGGCAGGCGCTTCCCGGGGTGGACGTCAATGTGGACGAGGCGATGTCGCAGCGCGACGACGACCGGTTCATCGCGGTGACCGAATGAGTGCACTGAATTGGGCGGTCGTCGCCGGGACGGATGAGCCGGCGCGCGCTGAATGGACGCGGGCGGCGCTGGAGGCGCGGGAATCGGGGGAACCGGGGGAATCCGGGGTCGCGGAGCCGCGGTTCGTGGCGTGGTCCGCGGTGCTCAGCTCCGAGGCCGAGTTCCGGGCGGGGGAGTTGGTGTTCGTCGAACGTCTCTATCCGCGGAACGCTGAGAACCCGGTCGGCGGGCATCGCGCGCGTTATGAAGAGCTTCGGGTTGCGTTGCGACAGCTGGAGGCGGCGGTCACGAAGGCCGGGGCGACGTTGGCGGTGGCGGTCGAGCCGATGTTGTTGGCGCTGGATCGGAGGAGGCTGGACGCGTTCTTGCGGCTGAACGGGTTTCCGGTGCTGGAGTCCGACGACTCGCTCACGGACGACGGTATCCTGCGGCCCCGCTTCGCCGGTTCCGACGAATGGCTGATCGACGGCTCGTGGACTCACCTGTTCCTGCATCGGACCCGCACTGGTCACGAAGTCCGGCACGGTCCGGGCCGGCGCGTTCCCGGCGCGCGCGAATCCGCCGACCTCACCGGGCTGCTCGCCGACGACGGGATCCACACGGTCGCTTCGCTGCTTCGGGTCTATCTGTCTGGAACCCACTACGACATCCGCTTCGCCGTGCTGGACGGCAAGGCCACGCACGCCGCCGGGGTGATCCGTGGGCAGGCGGTGGCGCGGGAGTGGTACGGCGGCCGGCGCCGCGAGCTTGAGGCTTTCCTGGAGCGGTTCGGCGATGAGCGCTGGCAGCGGCTGGTGAGCCTGGCCGAGCGGACGGCCGCGCACTTCCCCGGGATTCGTTCGCTCGGGGTGGACCTGGCCGTGGACAACCACGAATCAGAGTTCGTGTTCGGTGTCGATCCGTTCGGCGCTTTCCTGCCCGGGCTCGTCAGCGGCTTGCCAAACCCCACGGATGATCGCGGCTCCCTGTCCGTCCGGGCGGCGGTGCTGCGATCGCCGGCGTCCAGATCCTGATCCCGGCCGCACCCGGATATGCTGCGCGGCTGTCACCGATTTGAATCAGGAGGCATACTCTCTGCCATGAAGCGCCGCCACACCGCCCTGCTCGCGTCCACCGCCGCCGTCCTCTCGGTGGCGGCGACGGCCTGCCATGGCGGTTCGTCAGCGAAGGGCGGCGGCTCGGACTCCACCACCGATGTCGCCTCCACGGTGCTCACGCACGTGCTGGAGTCCAACCTCGACGACCCGCACACCATCCTGCACGCCGGCCCGGTCGGCACCGCGCCGATCCCCGCCGGCACCACCGAGGCCGGCAAGCTCACGGCTCAGCCGTTCGACGGCATCCCCAAGGTCGGCGCGGTGTTCTTCAGCGTCGGCGGCGTCGTGTCGGCGCACTACTGCACCGGCAGCGTCGTTCACAGCCCCTCCGGCAACGTGATCGTCACCGCCGGCCACTGCGTCCACAACACCCTGTTCGGCGGCTGGCAGGACCACATCGTCTTCGTCCCCGGCTACCACGACGACATAGCGCCGTATGGGATGTGGGTCGCGACGAAGGCGTATGTGGACTCCAAGTGGGTCGCCTCCGAGGATCAGGACGCGGATATAGCGTTCCTCGACGTGCGCAAGGTCGGCGGCGGCTCGCAGACCCTGGAGAGCATCACCGGCGCGAACAAGTTCACCGAGAAGCCCGGCTACGAGAACAAGATCAGCGTGGTCTCCTACCCGCTGACGGCCGCTAAGCCGGTGGGCTGCCAGGCGTCGACGGCGAAGTTCAGCGACACCCAGCTGGAACTGGCGTGCGGTGGGCTGCCGGACGGGGCGAGCGGGAGCCCGTTCATGGCCTCGGGGGACAAGCTGGTCGGGATACTCGGCGGGTATGAGCAGGGCGGGAACTCGCCGGATGTCTCTTACAGCATCTACTTCAGTTCGCGGATCGCGAGTATTTTCAAGGCGGCCACCGGGGGGTGAGGGGGCTCCCCCGAATCACCTCCCACTGGACGCGCCGCCGCCCGCATCGCAGGATGCGAACATGCCAGCTCGTCTGTCGCCCGTACCTGTCCCGTCCGCTCCCGCGGCCCGCCGCGCCAACCGCACCGCGCTGGACCTGCACGAGCTCGAAGTCCCCGAAGTGGCCCTGCTCCCGTTCGCCGTGGGCTCGTTCGAGCGGATCGGCCCGTTGTCGCTGGCTGACTTCCCGCATCGGCACACGTTCTACGAGATCGTCCTCGTGACCGCCGGTCGGGGCTTGCATGTCGTGGACTCGCAGCCGTTGCCGATCATGCCGCCGCACTTCGGGGTGATCGTGCCGGGGCAGGTGCATCACTGGGAGGGGGCGCGGGGGGTCGACGGGTTCGTGCTGTTGTTCAACGAGGACTTTTTGGTGCGGCATCCCGAGGACGTGTCGGTGTTGCAGGCGTTGCGTCCGCTGACGTGGTTGAGTCCGGACGGTGCGCAGATGACCGGGCTGGTCGCGTTGGCGGCGGAGATGGAGCGGGAGTTGCGCGCGGGGGCCGGCGGGCATGAGGGGGTGCTGCGCGCGTATCTCCATATCCTGATCGTGCGGGCGGCGCGGATGGCGGGGTCGGGCGGTGTGTCGGCATCGACTGGGGCAACCATGGCAACCATGGCAACCGGAGCGGCCGGAGCGGCCGGAGCGGTTGGCCCGGCGCGTGCGCCGATCGCGGGTGTGGTCACGGTCGCGCAGGCCGGGGACCTGGTCGACCGGTTCCTGCGCCTGATCGCGGCGCCGGGGCAGGGGAACAGGACCCTGATCTCCTACGCGCGGGAGATCGGTGTGTCGCCGGGCTATCTGCACGAGTTGGTGCGGCAGCAGACCGGGCTGACCCCGGGGCAGGTGACGCGGCGGCAGCGGGTGGTGGAGGCCAAGCGGCTGCTGACGGGGACCGATCTGGCGGTGCGGCAGGTCGCCGAGCAGGCGGGATTCGGTGATCCGGCGTACTTCTGCCGGTTCTTCCGGCGGGAGACGGGGTTCAGCCCGGGGGAGTTTCGGCGCCGGGTCGCAGGAATGCACCACGATCCCGTGGTCTAGTCCATTTCGGTGCCGGGCCGGGGTGCCTAGATTCTGCTGTGCACGGGTTCGAGTATCAGAACTCTGTCACTGCCGGTCCTCGTCTCCGTCCGCCACCGAAGGAGTCGCCATGTCCGTCCCCGAAGACCCGCCCGGAATCACCCGCAAGACGTTGTTGAAGGCCGCTGTAGCCACCGGGCTCGCGGCACCGCTCGTGGTCGCCAGCGGCGCGTTCGCCAAGGACGCCGCCGCCGATGAGAGCCGGGGCGAGCCGGTCGCCGCCGGGCCGAACGGGCCGCGGGCCATCACCCCGGCGTGCCAGGACGGCGACGCGCCGACCATCGACCAGATCGAGGGCCCGTACTTCAAGCCGGACTCCCCGGAGCGGTCCGTACTGGCCACGCCCAGCACCCCCGGCACGCCGCTGACCGTGACCGGCGTCGTCTACGGCCTGTCGTGCCTGCCGATCGCCGCCGCCCTGCTGGACTTCTGGCAGGCCGACGACGGCGGCGACTACGACATGACCGGCTTCAACTTCCGCGGCCACCAGTACACCGACGTCAACGGCAACTTCGCGCTCACCACGATCGTGCCGGGCCTGTACCCGGGGCGTACCAAGCACATCCACGTCAAGGTACAGGCGCCGAACCAGCCGATCCTCACCACGCAGCTGTACTTCCCCGGCGTGCCGCAGAACGACACCGACAGCATCTTCGACGCGCGCCTGCTGATGGACGTGACCCAGCAGGGCGCGGGCGAGGCCGCCACCTTCGAGTTCGTGCTGAACGTGGACCAGGACCCCGGCGGCGGATCCCCGCCGCCCGGCGCCGGCTGGCTCGCCGGCCACGCCTACAACACCGGCGACACCGTCACCTACGACGGCAAGACCTACATCTGCCTCCAGCCGCACACCTCGCAGGTCGGCTGGGAGCCCCCGAACGCCCCGTCGCTCTGGCAAGCCCAGTAGCGGGCGACGCGGGACGTGCCGCCGCCGGCGATTCCGCCGGGAGCCTGCGGCGGCACCTGGCGCGGCGCGGGCATCCGCCAAGCCCGCGCCGCGCCGGGGAGCTGTTCGGGGCGCGGTTGAGTTGTGGGGTCTCGGTTGCCGCGCCCCGGACAGCGCCGGCGTTTGGGGCTGATCGTGATGTCTGTGCTGGTGCTGGTCATGCTGGCGGGGACGGGGGGGCTTTCGGGCCGGGGGTTTTTCCGAGCGGGGGTGTTCCGAGGCGGGCGGCAGCAGCCCCGACCCGCCTTCTCAGTGTGCCCCGGAACATCGACCCCTGATATGGTCGCTCCCCGGCGGTGTCGCCGAACGATCACGGGATGTGACCGGAACCGACAACGGCGGGAGGCGATCGGACAGCGATGACGGGGGAGGGAATTTGTGACGATCAAACTGGGGATGCGTGGGTCCGGTGATATCAGTGATCCGGACTCGCAGTTCGCCCAGCCGGAGTTCGGCGGTGCCCGGTGAGAGGATCACAGGGCTCCCCGCCGGCCTCGGAACGACTGATCTGGAATCCGGCGGGACCGGATCGCGATCTGGCCACGGCTTGTCAGGACCTGGCCGCCGGGCGGTTCCGGCCGGCCAAGGATTTGTTGGCGACGACCGGTCGGAACTGGGATCTGCGGTGCTACCAGATGTTGCTGCTCGCGCAGGCCGCCGCTGCGAGTGCGGCCGTCGAGCGGTGGCGCAGCGAGGAGCCGGAGAACCGGGATGCCGTGCTCCTGCAAGCCAGGACCGCGGTCATCCGCGCCATCCGGTCCCAGCGCGCGAAGCACCACAGCACGCCGGCTCTCATCGGACTCGCCGAGAAGTCGTGCCTGGAAGCTGCCGAACTCGCGCCCGGGGATCCGACCCCGTGGGTGGCGCGGTTGCAGTTGTACGTCAGCGCTCCAGACGAGGCGAAGCCGCGCGAGCTGATGGCGCAAGTGCGGCGGCGTGATCCGTGGAACCGCGAGGGCTTCCACCGGCTGCTCGCGGCGATCGGCTCCGCGACCGGCGGGGCCGTATCGGACGTGTTCGACATGGCCAGGTGGGCCTCGTCCAACGCGCCGGCCGGATCGCCGGTGCACGTGCTGCCGTTGGTGGCCTACGTCGACGGGTTCCAGCGCGAATCCGGTGACAGCGCGCGGGCGCGCCTGATCAACGGAGACCGGCAGTGGGCGGCCGTCCACGCGCGACTGGATATCGAGCGTGCGTACCAGTCGTGGTTCGCCAGCAAGGCCCGCGCGGGGCCGACGCTGCTGCCGGATCTGCACCTGATGGCGCACGCGCTGTGGAAGGGAGGTTATTTCACTGACGCCAAGCCGGTGTTCGAGGAGATCGGTCGCTACGCGCTGACCATGCCGTGGTCGCTCCACGGCCAGGCCGCCGAAGTGTTCTCCAGAGCACGAGAACGGTGTATGCGGACTCCAGCACCACCAAGCTCCTGATTCAGCACCACCGAACCTCTGAACTCCCCGGAAACGGCATTCAGCTCATCCCCCACGCTCACGATGCCGCACCCGGAGCACGACCTTCCGCACAGTCGTCGCGGACCGTCGTGCAACCGCCTGGCGGTGGTCCGCTCTCGGCCCGCCCGCCAGTCCGCCCCGGCCCTTGACCGATTCGATTCTTTGGAGGTGCGCTCATGGCGCAGACCAGAGACACCGACGCGACTTCCCTGAAGCGTCGTGACAGATCGTCGCTGACCGAGGACGACCTGCGGCTGCACGAACTCGGATACCCCAGACAGCTCGCGAGGCGGGTCAACGCCTTCGGGAACCTGGCGATGTCCGCCACGATCATCAACTTCATCACCGGGATCATGTACTCGACCGCGCTCGTGATGGCCTCCGGCGGCCCGCGGATCATGGTCTGGGGCTGGGTCCTGGTCGGCCTGATGGTGCTGTTCGTCGGCGCCTCGATGGCCGAGATCAACTCGGCGCTGCCGACGTCCGGCGCGCTGTACTACTGGTCGGCCAAACTCGCCAAACGCCACAACGCGGCCTGGTCCTGGTACACCGGTTGGCTGAACTTCGCCGGCCAGATAGCCGGGACCGCCTCGGCCGACTTCGGCGCGGCCACCTTCATCCAGGCTCTGGCCGCGGCCCAGTGGAGCTCCTACCGCCCCACCACCAAGGGCACGCTGGCCATCTACGCCGCCACCCTGGCCGTGCACGGGCTGCTCAACACCTTCACCGTGCGGCTGGTCGCGTTCCTGAACAAGGTCGCGGTGTGGTGGCTGCTGGTCGGAACCATGGTGATCGTCGGCTGGCTGGCCGTGTTCCCCTCACACCACACTTCGGCGTCGTTCGCCTTCACCCACTTCGTCAACGGCACCGGCTTCCACTCCGGGATCTATGCCGGGTTGATCGGGCTGCTGTTCAGCGCCGGCACCTTCACCGGGTTCGACGCCTCCGCGCACATGTCGGAGGAGACGGTGCACGCCTCGGTGTCCGCGCCGAAGGGTATGGTGCGCTCCATCGCGTTCTCCTGGATCGTCGGGCTCATCCTCATCATCGCGATGACCTTCTCGATGACCGACTACGACACCCAGGCAAGCGCCTCGGTGCCGCCGCTCGTGATCTTCACCGGCGCGCTCGGGCTGACCACGGCCAAGCTGTTCATGCTGGTGGTGATCGGCTCGATGCTGTTCTGCGGCCTGGCGAACCTGACCTCGAACTCCCGCCAGATCTTCGCCTTCTCCCGCGACGGGGCGATGCCCGGCTCCAAGTGGTGGCGCAAGGTACGCAACGGCACCCCCGTCAACGCCGTCTGGTTCGCCGCGGTCGGTGCCTTCGTGCTCGCGGTGCCCTCGCTGTGGAGCACCACCGCGTTCCCGGCGATCGTGTCGATCAACGTCATCGGGTTGTTCGGGTCCTATGGCATCGCCATCTGGCTGTGGCTGCGCCGGCGGGGGGACTTCGAGCGCGGGCCGTGGAACCTCGGGCGGTTCAGCGTCCCGGTGGCTCGCGTCGCGATCACCTGGGTCGTCTTCAGCAGCATTCTGTTCCTGCTGCCGGAGGTCAGCCCGATCACCGCCAAGACCTTCAACTACGCACCGGTCGCACTCGGCGTGGTGCTGGTGGTCGCCGCGCTCTGGTGGGTCGTCACCGCCCGACGCAGCTTCCAGGGTCCGATCAGCTACGGCACGCCTGAGGAGTTGGCACAGATCGAGGCCGAGCTGTGAACCGGAGCCCGGCCTCTGAACCCGCACTGGGGATCATGCCGAGGCGGTAGCGCCTCCGGAACGGCTGACGTGAAGCGCCCCGGTTCCCCACCGCGGCGATAGCTTTGGCAGCAGGTCAGGATCCGGTGCCTGACCTGCTGCCGAACCGGGCGGTACGGCGCGATCTCAGCCCTGCACCGCCAGCGCGAAAGGCAGCACGGCTCCGGCTCCGGCCCGGCGGAGCAGGCCGGCGGCGACGGTCATGGTCCAGCCGGTGTCGACCGAGTCGTCGACCAGCAGGATCGGGCCCTGATGCGCCGCGACCGCCTCGGCGAGTCCGGCGCTGAGCGTGAACGCGTCGTGCACCTGCTTCAGCCGCTGTGCGCTGTTGCCGCGCCGGGTCTGGCCCGGCGTGCCGGCGGGCTCCGCCGAGCCGAGGTATTCCAGGCGGCCGATGGCCGCGATGCGGTGTGCGGTGTCGGTGATCAGGGTCGGGCGGCTGCGCGAGCCGATCGACACCACGGCGGTCGGCCGTTCCTTCCAGTCCCAGGCGGCCAGCACCTTCACGATGCCGTCCACCATCGGCTCTGGCAGCGGCTGGTCGGGCGTCCCGTCGGTGAGCAGGTCCCGCAGCCGTGCGCCCCAGCCCAGGTCGGTCAGGCGGCCCAGGGCCCGCCCGGGCTCGGCGTTCTCGGCCGGCGGGATCTTCCCGGACAGCTGCACGCCCAACGCCGACATGCCGGTCGGCCAGATCTTGCGGGACGCGATGACCACGCCGGGTTTGGCCAGCGCCGCCCGCGCCGCCTGCGCGTCCGCCCCGGACACGGTCGGTGCGAAGCGGACGCCGGCGCAGTTGTCGCAGCGTCCGCAGGGTCCTTCGATGTGCGGGTCGTCCAGTTGGCGGCGCAGGAACACCATGCGGCACTCGTCAGTGGTCTCATACGTCAGCATCGCGCGCTGCTCGTCCTCGCGGGCCGCGGCGACGCGTCGGTAGCGCTCGGCGTCGTACGCCCACGGCTCCCCGGTCGACGCCCAGCCGCCCTTGACCCGGCGCACCGCCCCGTCGACGTCCAGCACCTTCAACATCGACTCCAGCCGCGACCGGCGCAGGTCCACCCGCGACTCCAAGGCGGCGGTGGACATCGGCCGCCCGGCGTCGGCCAGCACGTCGAGCGTCTGGCGCACCTGCTCCTCCGGCGGGAACGCCAGCGAGGCGAAGTACCGCCAGATCGCCTGGTCCTCATAGCCCGGCAGCAGCAGCACCTCGGCGTGGTCCACGCCGCGGCCGGCCCGGCCGACCTGCTGGTAGTAGGCGATCGGCGAGTTCGGCGCGCCGAGGTGCACCACGAAGCCCAGGTCCGGCTTGTCGAAGCCCATGCCCAGCGCCGAGGTCGCGACCAGGGCCTTGACCCGGTTGGCCAGCAGGTCCGCCTCGGCCTCGCGGCGCTCGGCGTCCTCGGTGCGTCCGGAGTAGGCCGCCACCTCGAACCCGCGGCCCCGCAGGAACGCGGTCAGCTCGTCGGCGGCGGCGACCGTCAGGGTGTAGACGATCCCGGAGCCGGGCAGCTCGGGGAGCTGCTCGGCCAGGTACGCGAACCGCTCCTCGGGGCTGCCGAGCCGGACCACGTGCAGCGCCAGGCTCTCCCGCTCCAACGTCCCGCGCAGCACCAGCGTGTCGCCGTCGCTGTGGGTGCCGAGCTGTTCGGCGACGTCGGCGACCACGCGGGCGTTCGCCGTCGCGGTCGTGGCCAGCACCGGGACGCCGGGCGGTAGATCGGCCAAGAACGTATGAATACGGCGATAATCGGGTCTGAAATCGTGTCCCCAATCGCTGACCGTGTGCGCCTCGTCCACGACCAGCAGCCCGACCTCCGAGGCCAGCTTCGGCAGCACCTCGTCGCGGAAGTCGGGGTTGTTCAGCCGCTCCGGCGAGATCAGCAGGACGTCCACCTCGCCGGCGGCGACCTCGCCCCGGATCTCCTCCCACTCGTGCAGGTTCGCCGAGTTGATGGTCCGGGCCCGGATCCCGGCCCGGTCGGCGGCGTCGATCTGGTTGCGCATCAGGGCCAGCAGCGGCGAGACGATCACCGTCGGCCCGGAGCCGCGGGCCCGCAGCAGCGCCGTCGCGATGAAGTACACCGCCGACTTGCCCCATCCGGTGCGCTGCACCACCAGGGCCCGTCGCCGGTCCGCCACCAGCGCGTGGATCGCCGTCCACTGATCTTCGCGCAGCCGCGCCGACTCCCCGGCCAGGCGGCGCAGCAGGGTTTCCGCCTCTTCGCGGAGCGCGGGGGAGGACGAGGCGGCGGTGGCTGTGCTGGTGTTGCTCATGGCGTCATTTGTACAGGTTCGCTCGGACAGCCCGCGGCCGGATCCCGAAGCAGCCCGAGCAACGTGGTGCTCAGCAGGTCGGCGGCTTCGGCGCGCGGCAGCCGTTCCGCGTCGGCCTCGGCGGCCGCGGCGTGCGCGAGGGCGTAGATCGAGGCCATCACCCACGGCAGCGGCAGATCGGTGCGGAACTCGCCGCGGTGGCGGCCCCGGACGATCACCGCCTCGATCCGGGCGAAGACCTGCTCATGCAGCTGCCGCACCTTCTCCGGCCCCAGATGCCGGGTGGCCGCGGCCAACAGCCCCTGGTAGCGGCCGAGCAGCCACGGCGCGTGCAGCAGCCGGTCCACGGCCCCGGTGGCGGTGCCCGACTCCAGATCCAGCTCGGCGAAACCGGCGTCGGCCTCGGCGAGCGAGCGGATCAGCAGGGCATCGACGATCGCCGGGAGCGAGTCGAAGTGGCCGTAGACCGTCACCCGGCCCACGCCCGCCGCCTTGGCGATCTCGGTGACGGTGGCGTCCGGGCTGCTCGCGAAGCTCCGCAGGGCCGCGTCCAGGACGGCGGTGACGGTGCGCTCGGCGTCGGCGCGCTTGGCTGGGCGCTTGTCGGTCTTCGGGGCCATGGCCTCAGGGTATGGCTTGGGGCCATGGCCGCCCGATCGCGGTGCCACGACTACAGCGCCACGACTAACAGTGCCGCGACCATCAGCGCCGCAGCCCTTCAGCGCCCGAACACCGGCCGCGCCGCCGGATCCGGACGTCCCGCGGGCAGCGCGCCCAGCGCGGCGACCGCAGCGGCCAGCGCGATCCCGGCGGCCAGCGCGAAGGCGGTCCGGAAGCCGCCGACGCCGGTGGCCGCGGTGCCGAGGCTGGAGGCGGCGAGTACCGAGGCCAGCGCCACGCCGAGCGCCGAGCCGAGCTCGTGCCCGGTGTTCACCAGCGCGGAGACCACTCCGGCCTCGCGCTGGTCGGCCTGGTGCAGGGCGACGGTCGTGGCCGTCACCAGGGCCATGCCGACCCCGGCGCTGAGCAGAATGAACCCGGGCAGTACGGCGAGCGCCGCGTTTCCCGACGCCGGCAGTCGGGTCAGCAGCAGTGCGCCGACCGCCGCGAGTGTGAATCCGGCGCAGGCGGTGCTGCGGAAGCCGAGGTGGCCGACGCTGTGGGAGGCCAGATGTGCGCCGAGGCCGGTTGCCACCGCGACCGGCAGGTAGACCAGGCCGGTCTTCAGCGCCGAATAGCCCGCGCGGTGCTGGAGGTACCAGGAGATGAGGAAGAAGCCGGTGATCAGGATGATGGTCGCCGCGAACATCACCGCGGTTCCCGCGATCACCGAGCGGTCGCGGAGCAGGCCCGGCCGCAGCAGCGGTTGCTTCACCGAGCGTTCCAGCACCACCAGCGTCCCGGCGGTCACCACGGCGCCGGCCAGCGGCAGCAGGGTCGCGGCCGTGGCCCAGCCGGTGCTGCCGGCGTGGATCAGGCCGTAGACGAGCAATGCGGCGGTGGCGGTCGCGGCGAGGGCGCCGGGCAGGTCCAGGCCGCGGAGCGAGCGGGCCGGGGCCGCGGCCGGGACCAGGCGGGGGAGCAGGGTCAGGACCACGAGCCCGATCGGCAGGTTCACGAAGAACACCCAGCGCCAGCCCGGCCCCGACGTCAGCGCGCCGCCGACCAGCACCCCGACCGCGGCCCCGGCTCCGCTGATCGCGCCCCAGACGCCGAGCGCCTTGGTCCGCTCGGGTCCGTGGAAGGTCGTGGTGAGGATCGACAGGGCCGCGGGGGAGAGCAGTGCGGCGGCGACACCCTGCACCGCGCGCCCGGCGATGAGTTCCCCGGCTGAGTGCGAGAGTCCGGAGGCCAGGGAGGCGACGGTGAATGCGGCCAGGCCGAGCAGGAACGCGCGGCGGCGTCCCAGTCCGTCGGCGAGTCGGCCGCCGAGCAGGAGCAGCCCGCCGAAGCACAGCGTGTACGCGGCCGGGACCCAGGTCAGGGCTTGGCGGCTGAGGGACAGGCCGGTGGTCATGGACGGCAGCGCCAGGTTCACGGCCGTGATGTCGATGATCAACATGAACTGTGCCAGGCAGAGCAGGGTCAGGGCGGTCCAGCGGCGCGAGTCGGGGTTGTGTTCGGGCTTGGGATGGGGCTCGGGCTTGGCGCCTGGCTTGGGCTCGATGATGAGTTCAGGCCTCATCGGGGTCCCCTCCGATCAGAGAAATCAAACATGGATGTTCGAGTTCTACGATGGCCCCGCGGTGCCGCATAAGTCAAACGCTAGTGTTTGAGTTAGTCGCAACAGCCCAGGCGATAGGCTTATGGCACCCCTACCATCACGCCGGAAAACCGGTCCGACCAGCGAGGAACCCCATGGCCAAGGCACTGTCGGAGATCCTGGCGGACGACGTCCGCGCCGCGCTGACCGCGGTGCTGGGCGACGCGGCGCGAGGTGCCGACCCGCTGATCCGGCCCTCGGACCACGCCGACTTCCAGGCCAACGGGGTGCTGCCGCTGGCCAAGGCGGTGAAGGGCAATCCCCGGGAGCTGGCGACGCGGGTCGCCGCGGTGCTGGCGCCGATTGCCGACGCTGCGGATGAAGCCGGTGCCGGTGCCGGGGCCGCGGGTGCCGAAGCCGGTGCCGCAGGTTCCGCCGAAGCCGAAGCCGGTGGCACAGGTTCTGCCGCTGCCGCGCCCGAAACCGTCCCGACCTCCGGCGTCATCGCCGCCGTCGAGGTGGCCGGCCCCGGCTTCCTGAACCTCACCCTCACCGACGCCGCCCTGGCCGCGCAGGCCGCCGAGCGCCTGGGCGACCCGCGGTTGGGCGTCCCGCCGACCGCCGTCGGCCGGACCACCGTCATCGACTACTCCCAGCCGAACATCGCCAAGGAGATGCACGTCGGCCACCTGCGCTCGACGGTCATCGGCGACGCGCTGGTCCGGCTGCTGGAGTTCGACGGCCGCACCGTGCTGCGGCAGAACCACCTCGGCGACTGGGGCACCCAGTTCGGCATGCTGATCCAATACCTGGTCGAGCACCCCGAGGCCCGGCCGGCCCAGGCCGAGCACTCCGGCGAGGCCGCCATCTCCTGGCTGACCACCCTCTACCGCGATGCCCGCGCGCTGTTCGAGTCCGACACCGAGTTCGCCGACCGGGCCCGCAAGCGCGTGGTGACGTTGCAGGGCGGCGACGAGGAGTCGCTGGCGGCGTGGCGCGAGATGGTCGCGGAGTCCAAGCGCTACTTCGAGGACGTCTACGCCCGGCTGGACGTGCGCCTGGTCGACGCGGACGCGGTCGGCGAGAGCTTCTACAACCCCTACCTCGCCGAGGTCGCCGCCGACCTGGAGAAGCGCGGCGTCGCGGTGTGGAGCGAGGGCGCGCTGTGCGTGTTCTTCGAGGACATCCTGGGTCCGGACGGCGACCCGGTCCCGCTGATCGTGCGCAAGAGCGACGGCGGGTTCGGCTACGCCGCCACCGACTTGGCCGCCGTCCGCTACCGGGTCAACACCCTGAAGGCCGACCAGATCCTCTACGTGGTCGACAGCCGCCAGGCGTTGCACTTCCGGATGGTGTTCGAGGCCGCGCGCCGGGCCGGCTATCTGCCGGAGGACGTCGAGGCGGTGCACGTCCAGTTCGGCTCGGTGCTCGGCACCGACGGCAAGCCGTTCAAGACCCGCGCCGGCAAGACCGTGCGCCTGATCGAGCTGCTGGACAACGCGGTCGACCACGCGGTGGCCACCGTCGAGGAGAAGAACCCGGGCCTGCCCGCCGCCGACACCCGCGCCGAGGCGAAGGTGGTCGGGATCGGCGCGGTGAAGTACGCGGACCTGTCGACCTCCCGCACCAAGGACTACATCTTCGACCTGGACCGGATGGTCTCGCTGCACGGCAACACCAGCGTGTATCTGCAGTACGCGCACGCTAGGATCCACTCGATCCTGCGCAAGCTGCCTGCGGGTACCGAGACACGCGTGCACCCCGAGCTGGCGCTGGAGCCGGCCGAGCGGAAGCTGGCGCTGCACCTGGACGACTTCGGGGCGACGGTGGCCACGGTCATCGAGAACTTCGAGCCGCACCGGCTGGCGTCGTACCTGTACGCGCTGGCGCAGACCTTCTCAGACTTCTACGAGAACTGTCCGGTACTGAAGGCGCCGACCGATGCGGTGCGGGAGAACCGGGCCGCGTTGGTGGAGCTCACCGGGGAGACGCTGAAGCTGGGGCTGGCGCTGCTGGGGATCAGTGCGCCGGATCAGCTCTGAGCCGGTGATTCGGCCGCGATCGCCGAGGCCTGCCCGATCGCCGCGATCACCCGCCCGGTGTCCGTGAGGTCGTCCAGCACCACCTTCGCCCCGGCCGCACGCAGGTCCGCGCCGGAGGTGGTGCCGCTGGCGACGGCGACGACGGCGGCGTCGTGGGCGAGCGCGGCTTCCACGTCGCGGACGGTGTCGCCGAGGACGACGGTCCGGGCCGGGGCGTAGGTCTGGCCGTAGCGGGTCTCGGCGCGGTGCCAGGCGTGGGGGATCAGGGCATTGCGTTCGAACTCGTCGTCGCCGTAGGCGCCGACGCTGAAGTCGATCCACGGGTCCAGGCCGAAGGCGCGGAGCTTCATCTCCGCGACGCTGCGGATGTTGCCGGTCAGGACCGACTGGCGGATGCCGGGGTCGGCGGCGACGGCCTGGAGCGCGGCGCTCGCTCCGGGCAGCGCGAAGCCGCGGGCTTTGGTGGCCTCGGCGCGCTCCAGCAGGGCGCGCTCGATGTTGACCAGGAAGCGCGCCAGGAGTTCGGGGTCGGGCTCGACGTCGTGCATGCGCAGGATGCGGGTGGCCATCGCGCGTTCGGTGAGGCCGTTGAAGGTCATGTCACCGCGCCAGGGGCTCCCGATGGTCTCCTGGACGGCTGCGATGTAGGCCTCGGTGGCGACTCCGTTGGTCCTGATCAGGGTCAGGTCGATGTCCCACAGCACCAGCATGGTGTCGCTCACGCCCGGCCCCTTCGTGTCGTGTCGCGTCCGTCCGGCGGCCCGGGCTACTCCGTGCGGCGGCGAAGCGTCACGGCACCCAGCGCCAGGGCGAGAACCCCGGCACCGGCGATGATAGCGAGGTCGGCGATCAGGGCGCCGGTCACCGCGGACCGCGACGTGATCTTGTCCATGGCGTCCACGGCGTAGGACAAGGGCATCACGTCCGAGACCCAGTGCAGCGCGGTCTGCATCTGGTCGCGCGGGGTGAACAGGCCGCAGAGCAGCAACTGCGGCAGGACGAAGGCCGGCAGGAACTGCACGGCCTGGAACTCGGTGCGGGCGAACGCGCTCGTGAACAGTCCCAGGGCGGTGCCCAGCAGCGCGTCCAGGACCGCGACCAGCACCACGGCCCACGCCGGCCCGGCCACGCTCAGCCCGAGCGGCCCGATCGTCAGCGCCGAGACCAGCAGCGCCTGGACCAGGGCGACGGCGCCGAAGGCGAGGGCGTAGCCGCCGAGCAGGTCGCCCTTGGCCAGCGGCATGGTGAGCAGGCGCTCCAGCGTGCCGCTGGTGCGTTCGCGGAGCATGCTGACGGAGGTCACCAGGAACATGATGATGAAGGGGAAGATGCCCAGCAGCGCCGCGCCGATCGCCTGGAACTCGTGCGGCGAGGCGTCGAACGTCCACTTCAGCAGTGTGATCAGCACACACGGCATGACCAGCATCAGCGCGATGGTGCGCGGATCGTGCCGCAGCTGCTCCAGGACCCGGCGCGCGGTGGCGGTGGTGCGTCGCAGGCTCATGATGCGGCTCCCACCAGGCGAAGGAAGGCGTCCTCGACGTCGCGGGCACCGGTGCTGGCCAGCAGCCCCCGCGGGGTGTCGGCGGCGAGGATGCGGCCCTGGCGCATGAGGAGCAGGCGGGTGCAGCGCGAGGCCTCGTCCATGACGTGGCTGGAGATGAGGAACGTCACCGGATCCTCGGCCGTCGCCAACCGGTGGAACAGGGCCCAGAGCTCGGCCCGCAGCACCGGATCCAGCCCGACGGTCGGTTCGTCCAGGACCAGCACCTTCGGCGTCCCCAGCAACGCCGCGGCCAGCGACACCCGCGCCCGCTGCCCGCCGGAGAGCCGATCGGCGCGCGCCGCCTCCTTCCCCGCCAGCCCGACCGCCGCGACCACCCGCTCCGGATCATCCGGCGGCGCCCCGATCACCGCCGCGAAGTAGCGCAGGTTCTCGATCACGGACAGGTCGCCGTAGACGGAGGGTGCTTGCGTGACGTAGCCGATGCGATCGCGCAGCACCGCGCTTCCCGCCGGTGCCCCCAACACCCGCACCTCGCCGCCGGCCACCCGCTGCACGCCGACGACCGAGCGCAGCAGGGTGGTCTTCCCGCAGCCGGAGGGGCCGAGCAGGCCGGTGACCGAACCCGCCTCGACCTGGGCGGACAGCGACGGCAGGACCACTTGGCCGCCCCGGACGACGCGCAGATCGCGGACCTCGACGGCATAATTCATCATGTGATGAGTTTCGATCGGGCGCGCGGTCGGTGTCAAGACTTGTGGCCCCGCCCGGCGGCTCATCCGTTGACACCATCAGCCGCGCCTCCATACGCTTAACATGTTGGTTAAGTGAAGGGGGCTTCCGATGGCCGGCACCGATCAGCTCAGCGCGGTGTTCTCGGCGCTGTCCGACCCGACCCGGCGGGCGATCCTCGCCGAGCTGGCCGAACGCGACGCCACGGTCACCGAGCTCACCGCTCCGCTGTCGATCTCGATGCCGGCGGTGTCACGGCACCTGAAGGTGCTCGAGCGCGCCGCGCTCATCTCGCGGTCGCGGTCGGGCAAGTGGCGCGCGAGCCGCCTGGAGGCCGCCCCGCTGCGCGAGGCGGCCGAGTGGATCGAGCGCTACCGGCGGTTCTGGGACACGTCTCTCACCCGCCTCGATGCCCACCTCGCCGCGGTGCAGGCCGCCGAACGGGCGACGGACCGGACGGTCGAGGGACCGGATGGCCGAGGGCCCCAGGGAGACCGAATGAACCCCAGGGAGAACGAATGAAAACGGAGACTCCGCAGCTCGCCATCTCGCGGGTGTTCGACGCGCCGCGGGCGCTCGTCTATCGGGCCTTCACCGATCCCGACCACTTGGCGGCGTGGTGGGGCCCGGTCGGCAACTCACTGCCGCGCGAGGAGATCGAGTTCGACGTGCGCCCCGGCGGCTTTCAGCGGTGGACCGAGGTCAACGCGGCCGAACCCGAGCTTCGCGTGCACGTCCGCCTCGACCTCACCGACGTCGCCGACGGCGAACTCCTCGCAGGCGTCATGCACGTCAGCGGCCGGCTGCCGGAGGGCGTCGAGCCGTTCGAGACGAGACTGCGGATCGAGTTCCACGACGAGGCCGGCGGACGCACGCGGCTGGAGATCCGGCAGTGGCTCCCCGAACATCTGGCGGGCCCCAGCCAGGAAGGTTGGCGCCAAGCGTTCACCAAGCTGGACGCCACGCTCATTGAGAGGTAGAGGCATGGCAAAGCTGATTTACGTGACGAACATGTCGCTTGACGGCTACATCGAGGACGAACACGGCGCGTTCGACTGGTTCCCGATCGACGACGAGGTGTTCGCGTTCCACACCAGCCTCCTGCGGTCTGTGGGCACGTTGCTCTACGGGCGGCGCCTGTACGAGGCGATGTCCGTGTGGGAGACCGACGCCGCTCTGGCCGCGCACTCCGACCTCATGGCCGACTTCGCGAGCGCCTGGCAGGCGGCGAGCAAAGTCGTGTACTCCACGACCCTCGCCGCGGTGTCGACCGCCGACACCCGACTCGAACGCCGTTTCGACCCCGCCGCGGTACGCGAACTGAAGGCCGCGGCCGGCAGCGATCTCACCGTGGGCGGTGCCAACCTCGCGACGCAGGCTTTCCAAGCCGGGCTGGTCGACGAGTGCCACCTGTTCGTCCTGCCCGTCGTCGTCGGCGGGGGCAAGCCGGGGCTGCCGACCGGCATGCGCACCGACCTTGAGCTCCTTGACGAGCGCCGATTCCGGAACGGCGTCGTATACCTCCGCTACCGCTGTCTCGGGCGGTGAAGGTCCTACTACCCTGTCGCCATGACCGACTCCGATTCCGGCACCGGCACCGGTACGAGCCAGCGCACTCAGCCCGCTTACACCCTCATCGCCCGGCCCGACGAGATCACGCACCTGGTCTGCTGCCGCGACGCGTCCTGGACGCGGGCGTTCTGCGGCTCGGAGGAGACCGAGGTCAACCCGGCCGCGACCGTCGCCTGTGCGATGTGTGTCGAGCGGGCCGAGGAGATGTTGCCCGGGTGCTTCGCGAACGTTCCGACGCTGTGCCCGGTGGACGGTAATCCGTGTCCTGATGAGCACGAGATCGACCTGCGCATCGCGCGGGAGGCCGAGTAGCGGCCGTCGACTCGCTGCCGACCCCGCGACCGGCCGCGCTACCTGCCCCGCTACGACCCCGCTACCTGCCCCGCTACCGGCCTGTCGTGCCGTCGATGAGTTCGCGCAGGATGTCCGCGTGGCCCGCGTGCCGGCCGGTTTCCTCGATCATGTGGGTGAGGGCCCAGCGCAGGGCGGGGG
>NZ_JAAFYZ010000136.1 GCF_018274385.1 Catenulispora pinistramenti
GGTTGGGGCGGACTGTGGGGTTCGCCGGTTTTTCCGCGGTCGGGGCCGGTGTTGTGCGCGTGGTCGGTAGGGGGGTGGCTGCTGCCGCTGCTGCCGTGGATATGGAGCCCGCGTCCGCTATAGCCATCGCCACCAGTACCGCGCTCGCCGTCGCCATCAGAACCCTCACCAGCTTGCCTCCGTCTCTCTCACACTCACTTCAGCCCCTCCAACCAGCCCCGCAGCGCGTCCAGCGCGAATGCCCGCGTTGGCTCCGCCTCGTTGAACAGTTCGTGGTACGCCTCGGGGAACTCCTCGACGCGGGTGGTCGCGGTCGGGAGCGCCGCGGCCAGGCGGCGCTCGCCGGCCGGGTCGATCACCCGGTCGCCGCCCGCGATCAGCAGCAGTACCGGGCAGGGGACGCGGCCCGCGTCGGCGACCGCGCGTTCGCCCTCGTCGAAGACGAAGTGGGCCAGCGCCGCCGAGATGCGGTCGTGGCAGAACGGGTCCTCGCGCATCGCCGCCGCGGTCGCCGGGTCGTGCGACAGTGCGCTCTTCGGCAGGCCGTTCGGGACGGTGAGGCGGTCAGGTAGGAACTCCGCCAGGCGCAGCGCTGCGTTCTGCACTCCCGCCGCGCGCTGCCCTACCGCCGGTGACGCCAGTACCGCCGCCGTCGGGTGCACTACGCCGCCGCTCAACGCCCGCGCCACGATGCAGCCGCCCATGCTGTGCCCCAGTATCAGCGGCGGTGGAGCGCCCGGATCGTCGAGACGTACCGCGGCATCGAAGTCCTCGAACACCGTCGACAGATCGTCGAGCAAAGCCAGCGGGCGTCGGATGTGCCCGCGTTGGCCGCCCGAGCGACCGAACCCCGCGTGGTCGTAGGCCCGCACCCGATACCCGGCTTCGGTCAGGAACTCGGCCAGCCGCCGGTAGCGGCCGCTGTGCTCGCCGAGGCCGTGGACCAGCAGGATCGCGCCCCGCTCGACCTCCACCGTGGGCGTCCACTCCCGCAGGAACAGCTCCACGCCGTCCGGCGTCGTCGCCAGCCACACGTCTTCCCGCACCGGCGCGAGCCGGGACCGGGAACCCGGACGACGGCTGGCACCAGGACCGGCACCGGCACCGGGGTCGGAACCACGGCCGGAACCGGGGTCGGGGTCGGGCATCGCAGGGCTCCCTCATCGCGCAGCGGGACACCGCGACCGTAACGCCGCGAATCGGGCATCGCGCGCTGGGTGGTCCGGAGGGGTAGTGGGGGAACACGGGCGATGGCACCGTTCGCGAAGGCCGTGACCTGGCTGGAGAGATAGCCGGGTGTCGACCGGTCGCACATTCTCGTGCTGGGCGGCTCCCGCGGCTCCGAAGCGGCGCTGTCGCCGGCCCAGGACTTCCCCACTCACCAAGGCGGCCGGTACGGGAAATCCCATACCGGCCGCAGCGAAGTCATGCCGTGATCTGCGTATCCGCGAAGATCTCAGACCGCGGCGAAAGCGCCCTCGATCACCGTCAGGCCCTCGTCCAGCAGCGCCTCGCTCATCACCAGCGAGGGCAGGAACCGCAGCACGTTGCCGAACGTCCCGCAGGTCAGGATCACGACGCCTTCGCTGTGGCACTTCTTCGCCACCGCGGCGGCCAGGGCGGCGTCCGGCTCCTTGGTGCCGGGCTGGACCAGCTCGACCGCGATCATCGCGCCGCGGCCGCGGACCTCGCCGATCCGGGGGTCGGCGGCGGCCAGCTTGGTGAGCCGGCCCACCATCTGGGTCTCGATCCTGCGGGCCTTGGCCGGCAGGTCCTGCTCGCGCATGGTCTGGATGGCGCCGAGCGCGCCCTCGCAGGCCACCGGGTTGCCGCCGTAGGTGCCGCCCAGGCCTCCGGGGCCGGCGGCGTCCATGATCTCGGCGCGGCCGGTGACCGCGGCCAGCGGCAGGCCGCCGGCGATGCCCTTGGCGGTGGTGATCAGGTCCGGGACCACGCCCTCGTGGTCGACCGCGAACCAGTCGCCGGTGCGGCAGAAGCCGGACTGGATCTCGTCGGCGATGAAGACGATGCCCTTCTCCCGGCACCAGGCGGCCAGGCCGGGCAGGAAGCCGTCCGGCGGGACGATGAAGCCGCCCTCGCCCTGGATCGGCTCGATCAGCACCGCGGCCACGTTGTGCGCGCCGACCTGCTTCTCGATCAGGATCTTGGTCTGCTCCAGGGCCTCGGCCGCGGCGTTGTCCGGGCCGGTGGGCCAGCGGAAGGGGTAGGCCATCGGGACCCGGTAGACCTCGGGGGCGAACGGGCCGAAGCCGTCCTTGTAGGGGGCGACCTTGGCGGTCAGCGCCATCGTGAGGTTGGTCCGGCCGTGGTAGCCGTGGTCGAAGACGACGACCGCCTGGCGCTTGGTGTAGGCGCGGGCGATCTTGACCGCGTTCTCCACGGCCTCGGCCCCGGAGTTGAACAGCGCCGAGCGCTTCTCGAAGTCGCCGGGGGTGAGCTCGGCCAGGGCCTCGCAGACCGCCACGTAGGACTCGTAGGGGGTGACCATGAAGCAGGTGTGCGTGAACTTCGCCAGCTGCTCGGAGGCCCTGTGCACGACGTTGGAGTCGGCGTGCCCGACCGAGGTCACCGCGATGCCGGAGCCGAAGTCGAGCAGCTGGTTCCCATCGGCGTCCTGCAGCACCGCGCGGTCGGCGTCGGTGATGAAGACCGGCAGGGTCGTGGAAATACCGCGCGCGACCACCTTGTTGCGGCGCTCGAACAGCTCGCGGGACTTCGGGCCGGGGATCTCGGTGACGAGACGCCGTTCCTGCTTGAGCTCGGTCATGGACCCTCTGCCTCCTGGATGCGGGGTTGGTCGCGCGGTTCCCTCGCAGCCTAAGCGCGCCGTGACGGCCCGGCACAGGACGCGGTGGCGGGTGCGGGGGTGGGGTTGAGCCGAATTGGCGAGTGGGGTGCCCGCGGCCGGATGTGCGTGCCGCGGACGTCCCTTTCGCTGCGTCGTAGTTCTGATACACAGAACGTGTGACGACTGAAGGCCAGGGCCCCGGCCCGCTGCCGCCCGGCTGGTACGCCGACCCCTCCGGGGAACCGCAGGTGCGCTACTGGACCGGAACCAGATGGACCGAGCGCACCCGGCCTGACGTGCAGTCCTGGGTACACGGGCCGCGGCTGGTGGACGTGCCGGGGGTGTTCGCCTACGGCCGGGACCCGGAGGCGGCGGCCGCGGTGCGGGTCAGTCGCGAGTCCCGCCAACGTGCCCTGCGATACCTGCTCTACGCGCCGCTGGCCGGGGTGGTGTTGGCGGTGCCGGCGTCCATCATCCTCACCTCGATCGGCCTGAGCGGCGCCGCGGTGTGGGTGGTCTACCTGGTCGCGCTGCTCGGCGTCTGCGGCTGGGCCGGGGGCTGGCTGCCGGTGGGCCGGGTGCTGTGGGCGCAGCACGGCGACCGGCTGGCCGGTCTGACCGGGCTGGGCAAGAAGCGTGAGGTGCCCCCGCCGCCGAGGCCGGACATGTGGGTCGACCTGCGCGAGGCCGGGCATGTCGCGGCCGCCAGCCGGCTGGATGTCGCGGCCGACCACGGCGAGCTCACCGACGTCGACTACGTCCGCATGGTCCGGGTGATCCGGCAGGCCCGCGGCGACCAGGACCGGCTGGCGCTGGTGGCCGCCGAGATCGAGGACTCCGGCCCGCACTCCTGGCTGCACCCCTCCGGCCAGCGCGACCTGCCGGCCCGGCTCGGCGAGCACGACCTGATGACCGGCCAGGTGCGGCTCGGCGTCGCCTCGGACACCGCGAAGAACCCGGCGACCCACTCCGGCCAGACCTTCGCCCTGGACGCCGAGGTCCTGCGCACCTCGCTGCTGGTGATAGGGCCCACCGGCAGCGGCAAGACCCGCAGCTTCGCCCGGCCGATCGTGGAACTGCTCGGCCTGCAGACGCTGACCAACATGGCCTCGGTCGTGGTCATCGACCCGCACGGCGACTACAGCCTGCCCGGCTTCTTCGACGTCGACATCGACCCCCTGGACCCGGACTCGCAGTGGGGTTTCGACCTCTACGGCGGCGCGCGCAACCCGGCCGAGGCCGCCGACCGGCTGGCCGGCGCGCTGCTGCCGCCGGGCGTCGAGCCGGAGGCCGACGCGGCCGCGCACAACGGGCTGGACGCCGCGCTGAGCTGGTTCCGCGAGCGGGAGGGCCGCTACCCGACGCTCAAGGAACTGATCGTCGAGCTGGTCGAGGGCGGCCCGCGGCTGCTGGTGGAGCGGCTGCGGCTGCTGGACCGGCCGGCGCTGGTCGAGCTGTTCGACGGCCGGTCGGAGCAGAAGTTCTCGATGCGGCAGATCGACCGGCCGATGCGGGTCCGGATCGCGCTTCCGGAGGCCGCCTACCCGCAGGCCGCGCGGATCCTGGCCCGGCTGGCGGTCTCGCAGTTCGTGCAGACCGTGTCGGCGCCGGACGTCGACCGCTCGGTCTTCAAGGGCCTGATCGTCGACGACGCCGGCCGCTTCGTCGACGAGTACGTGGTCCAGGGCCTGCAACGGGCCCGCGCGGCCAACGCCGGCCTGATCCTGCTGGCCCAGTCGATGCGCGAGTTCCCCGAGGACCTGCGGGCCACGGTCTTCGCGAACACCGGCTGCAAGGCGGTGTTCGCCGGGATCGACCCGCAGGACGCGGCCTACATCGCCGATTTCTGGGGCAAGCAGTGGGTGGCCGAGACCACGGTGACCACCGGCCAGGAGAACACCACCCGCAGCGGCACCATCACCGGGCCCCCGGAGCGCCGCCGCAGCGTGCAGTCGATGGGCCGGGTGCGCAACGTCCGGCGCCCCGGCCAGCTGCTGGCGCTGACCGGCGGATCGTCGGTGACGCAGCAGCGCTCGGTGGCGACCCGGCCGGTGGAGCGCTACGTGTGGTCGCCGTCGGAGATCATCAACGAGATCCCGACCGGGCACGCGCTGGTGTCGCTGTCCACGGCCGAGGGGTTCCGGACGCCGCCGGTGCTGGTGGACCTGCGGGGGTAGTCGCGGCGGTTGGCGAGGCGGTTGGCGAGGCGGTCGTCGAGGCGCCGGCGGCCCGGATGGCGGCGGGTGCGCGGGCAGCAGGTCGCCCGGCGCCTCAGCCGGAGTGCCACGTTACGGTGAAGTCCCCGGACGGCGAGATCGGCGAGGGCGCCGCCTTCGTGGTGCCGCCGCTCGTCATCGTGATCGGCTCCGGGTTGAACGAGCCCAGCCCGGTGCCGTTCGCGCTGGCCGCGCCGAACGAGGCGGTGCCGAAGTCGGACAGCGGCAGGACGCCGGTGGCGTCGGACGGCGCCTCGGCGATGACCTCGGCCGAGGCCAGGGCCGGGTTGTCGAGGTGCGCGTCGATCGAGTGGGACCACCCCTTGGTCTGGTCGCCGATGTTCAGGGTGAAGCGGCCGGAGCCGTTGTAGATGACCGAGGCGCGGATGACGTCGCCGGGGGAGATCGCACCGGAGAGGTTCACCGGGCCGCCGGGGTACATCTCGTACCAGGAGGAGTAGGCCGCCGAGCCTTTGGCGCAGTCGGCCTCGGTGCCGATCTGCTCGACCGAGCTGCTGCCGTCGCCGTCCAGGCCGATCCAGAACGAGGAGTACGTGTTCTGCGACCGACAGCTGACGCGGGGTTCGGTCCAGGTGGCGCTGACCGAGTGGTACCCGCCGCCGGACGCGGCGTAGCCGGCCCAGTTCGCGGAGGCGCTGTGGCGCAGATCGGGGCCGATCGCCCGGTCGTGGGTGATCGTCCGGGCGGGGTCGCCGCCGTTCGCCGCGGACGCGGCCGGGGTGGTGATGAGGGCCGCGGATATCGCTCCGGTGAGCGCCACGGCGGCGGCCGGCCGGCGGCGGGAAGAAGACATCCGGCGTCTCCAATCTCTATGTTCTGAGATGGAGACTAGGTAACCCTTTTGAAGATGTCTGCCCTAAAAGGGACGAAAGCCCGATTCGCCAGGCCGCGCAGCCGTTCGCCGCCTCCGCGCTGCCGCCGGGGACGCCTCCGCGCCGCCTCCGTGTCGGATCAGTGCCCGGTCAGTGCCCGGTCAGTGCCGGATCAGCGCCGAGAGTGGGAGGCCAGGCCGCGCAGCATCAGATCCAGGCCGAACTCGAAGCGGCCGTCCGGACCGCCGGTCTCGAACATCGGGTCCGCCAGGGCCAGCATATTCGGGAACTGTTCCGGTGGTAGGGACCTGATGTAGCCCTTCATCTCCCCGGCCCAGGCCTCGACGTCCTCTTGCGAGGCCTCGCCGTGGATCGAGAAGCGGATGTCCTCCTCGAAGACGTTCGCCACCACGTAGAGGGCGATCACGTCGCCGGCCCAGGCGGCCACCCGGTCCGGCAGATCGCCGGCCCGCAGCAGTCCCATGAAGCCCTCGATGATGTGGATCCCGTTCGGGCCCATGGGGACCCGGCCCAGCATGGCGCGGGCCAGGCCGGGGTGGCTTTGCAGGATCTTCCGGGTGCCGCGCATCATCTCGCGCACCTGTTCCATCCAGCGCTCCGGGTCCGGCTCGGGGAAGCTGACGTCGACGAACACCCGGTCCAGGGCCAGCTTCACCAGCTCGTCCTTGTTCGCGACGTGCGCGTACAGGGACGCGGCTCCCGTGCCCAGGTCCGCGGCGACGCGGCGCATGGACAGCGCGTCGTAGCCGTCGGTCTCCAGGATCCGCAGCGCGGCCTCGACGATCGCCTCCTGGCTCAGCGGAGTGCGCGCGGGGGCCTTGGCTTTGCGCGTGCGCTCCCACGGGGGGACCGGCGCCGGGGGTGCACTCTCCGGCGGATTCGGGGCTACTGGCTCGGCCATCGGGAATGGCTCCTTCCTTCACGAACACTGTACGCCTCTCGAACGACGTTCGTAAAGGCGAACACCGTTTGACTCGAACGGTGTTCGGATGTAGAACGGTGTTCGTAGCCACTCGAACGGCGTTCGCGTCGATGAGTCCGAGCGTCGCGGGTCGTCTGATCCCGCGTGGGACCCGGGTAGGCCGCGCTGATCGTGCGGCACGAGCGAGATTCGCGATATAGCTTGACATCCCGAACACGAGATATATCGTAAGCATGTCACCACCGAACGGCGTTCGATCGCTCGAACGGCGTTCTTCCGCAGCCGTCCCGGAGGGGGACCATCATGACCAGCACCGTCGACACCTCGAACCAGACCATCGACCACTCCGAGAGCGGGCCTCCCGACTCCGCCGAAGCGCCGAGTCCGGCCAAGTCCAAGCTCGGCCGCGCCGTGATCCTGGCGTTGTTCGCCATCATCGGCGCCGACATCATGGACCTGCTGGACACCACGATCATGAACATCGCCAGCCCGGTCCTGCGGACCGACCTCGGGGCCTCGACCTCGGCGCTGCAGTGGATCGTCGCCGGCTACACGCTGGCCTTCGCGGTCATGCTGACCACCGGCGGCCGGCTCGGCGACGTCTTCGGCCGCAAGCGGATGTTCCAGGTCGGCATCTCCGGCTTCCTGGCCGGCTCGATCCTGTGCTCACTGGCCCAGACCTCGGGCGAGCTGATCGGCGCGCGCATCCTGCAGGGCGCCTTCGCCGCGGTGATGATCCCGCAGGGCCTGGGCATGCTGCGGGCGATGGTCCCGCCGGAGAAGATGAACTCGGTCTTCGGCATCTTCGGCCCGATGATGGGCCTGGCCGCGACCCTCGGCCCCATCCTGGGCGGCTGGCTGGTCGGCGCGAACCTGTTCGGGCTCAGCTGGCGGGCCATCTTCCTGGTCAACGTGCCGGTCGGGATCGCCGCGCTGGCCTTCGGCAGCAAGGTGCTGCCCCGGGACGAGCATGCCGCCGACGGCACCAAGCCCAAGCTGGACCTGATCGGCATGCTGCTGGCCACCGCCGGCATCATGATGCTGGTCTACCCGCTGGTCCAGGGCCGCGAGGCGGGCTGGCCGGCGTGGATGTTCGCCCTGATGGCCGCCGCCGTCCCCACCTTCGGCGTCTTCGCCCTGCACCAGCGCCACCGCAGCGCGGCCGGCCGCGACCCGTTCGTGGTGCCGACCGTGTTCCGCAAGCGCTCCTTCGTCAGCGGCATCGCCGTGCTGTTCTCCTTCGCGGCGGCGATGAGCGGCGTGTTCTTCGTCTACACCCTGTTCATGCAGGTCGGTCTGCACTTCAGCGCGCTGCACGCCGGTCTGACGATGCTGCCCTGGTCGATCGGCACCATGCTCTCGATGGGCGCCTCGCAGGGGCTGATGCCGAAGATCGGCCCGCGCCGCACCCTGCAGGCCGGCATGTTGGTCATGTCGCTCGGTACCGTGATCGCCGCGCTGCTGGTGCACAACTACGGCGCGACCACCACCAGCTGGACGCTCGTCGCCCCGCTGCTGGTCTCCGGGATGGGCATGGGCCTGATCTTCGGCCCGATCTTCGGCACCGTCCTGGGCGACCTGGACGATGCCGAGGTGGGCTCGGCTTCGGGCCTGCTGAACGCGATGCAGCAGCTGGCCGGCGCCTTCGGGATCGCCGCGCTGGGCACGGTGTTCTTCGACAAGGCGGGGGCGATGATGACCAGCGTCCCGACCGCCGCGACCCTGGTCTTCGTGATCAGCGCCGCGATTCTGGTGGTCGCGTGGGCCGTCGCCTTCACGATGTCGAAGCACACCCAGGAGGCTGAGGGGCACTGAGGAGGGCCGGTTTCACACCGGCGTGTCCCCTCCGAGGAGTCCGAGGAAGGCTTGTCCTTCCTCGGACTCCGCATATTTTGCGTGTCCGAGGAACCAGTCGCGGTAGGCGATTTCGGCGTTCTTCTCGCTGCCGCCGGGGACGACCGACAGGAAGTAGTCGATCTCTGAGAGCTCGTATTCGGCGTGGCACAGCGGGAAGAGGTTCGGCAGGGCGGCGGACTCGGCGGCACTGAGCGGCCGGATCGCGGTGTAGCCGTGCAGGAACGACTGGAGTTGGCGCTTTTGGAAGTTCGCGGGCCCGCCGTCGCGCAGCCCGACCCAGTCCACGGCGAACCGCTCGATCGCGATGGCCAGGTCGTAGGCGGCGGTGGTGCGGTCGGACAAGCCGAAGTCCAGGACCGAGGTGATGGCCGGCTCTCGGCGGTCGCCGGACCAGAGCAGGTTGGTGCCATGCCAGTCGTTGTGGGTCCACAACGGGGCGAGGTCGTCGGTCAGCCGCTGGTGGAACGGGAGCAGGAGCCGTTCGACGTCGGAGCGCCAGTCGCGGGCGGCCAGGAAGTCCGCGAGTTGTGGGCGGCGTGCGGCGATCTGCTCGATGGCCGCGATCGGGTCGGCCGCGCTGAAGAGCGAGAAGCCGGACTTCAACGGTCGCCAGGGTCGGGCCGGGGCCCCGTAGCCCTCTGCGGCGGTGTGCAGGCGGGCCAGCATCGCGCCGGCGTATCCGGGGTGACCCGGTTTGTAAGGCGACCACGAGAAGACGTCTCGATACAGGTCTTCGCCGACGCCGAGATCTTGGATCTCGTAGATGAAGTCGCCGCGCAGGCCGGCAGCGCGCGCCGGGGGGACCGGGATGCCGCGCTCGCGGATGTGGTCCATGAAGCCGTGTTCCTCGGCCAGGGCCTCGGGGGTGCGCAAGGCCAACGGCAGGCGCTTCACGATCAGGCGGCGGCCGTCGGGCGTGCGGATGCGGGCTGTCGTGGACAGGGGGCGCGGGCTGCGCCACTCGATCTCGGCGATCTGCGTGCCGAGCACTTCCTCGACTTCCGCCGCGGTAAGGCTCGGCCAGTCGCGCTGCACGACCGACTCCGCCCCCATGCCGAAGACGAGATCATCTTCGGCGGTCCCGCTCATGCGGTGGCTTCCGCGGGTGTCGCCTGTTCCGTCCTCGGCGCGCGCCGCCGGTCCAGCGCCACGATCGCGCCGGTGGCCAGCGCCGCCGCCGCGAACGAGTACAGCGAGGCCGAGGCCCACCAGCCCGGGTGGACGTGGATCCAGTCCTGGACGTGCATCCAGCCGTGCGCCCACCAGTCCACCGAGCCCGGGTTCAGCACTTGGTAGACCACGAAGCCCAGGGCCCAGGGCAGCAGCATCGCCGGCCGCGCCGGGGAGCGCTCGGACAGGTCCCAGCGGCCCTGCCGGCCCCGGCCCAGGAAGTAGTCGACGCCGACCACCGCGGCCAGCGGCACGAAGACCGAGCCGATCAGCCCGAGGAAGTTCGCGAAGCCGCCGAGGTCGTGGACGAACAGCGCGATCACCGTCACCAGGGCGCCGACCCCGCCGGCCAGGATCCGCCGGTCCACCCGGGGCAGCAGGTTCTGGATCGACATCGCGGTCGAGTACACGTTCGCGAACGACTGGTCCGACTCGCGCAGCACCAGCACCAGGAAGAAGACCCAGCCCGCGGTCACGCCGAGCATGGTGTGGAAGACGTCGCCGTTCGGTCCGGCCTGGAGCAGCGCCACGATGCCGATCGCGTAGCACCAGAACTGCGTGATGCTGTAGCCGACGACGGCCGCGCCGCCGGCCTGGTTGGAGCTGCGGGCGTGCCGCATGTAGTCGGCGGCCATGGGCAGGAACGACACCGACAGCGCGAGCGCGGCGTCGACGGCCGGGAAGAAGCCGTTCCAGGAGGTGCCGGTCTGGTGCGGGATCGGGTTCCGCAGCAGCTGGACCGTGAAGTAGAGCATGGCGACGGCGACCGCGCCGGTCACGTACTTGCGCAGGGCGCGCAGCACCGACAGCGGCCAGATCGCCATCGATGTGCACAGCGCCCCGGCCGCGAGCACCAACAGCGGACGCGGGATGCCGTGGGTGTGGGGCATGGCGTCCACGCCCTGCACGATGACCGTGATCTCGTACACGCCCCAGCCGACCATCTGGAAGATGTTCGCCAGGCTCGGCAGCCAGGACAGCCGGGTGCCGAACAGGCCGCGCAGCACGGCCATCGCCGGGGCCCCGGTGCGGGTGCCGACCACGCCGGCGATGGCGGTCATCACCATTCCGGCCACAGTGCCCAGCGCGATCGCCAGCAGCGAGGCCGGGATCGGCAGCGGCGAGTAGCCGGTGGGCAGTAACACGACCGCGGCGGAGGAGAACCCGATCAGGCTGACGCCCAGGTTCGCCCAGAACGCGGCCTGGTCGCTGAAAGAGAGGACGCGCGGGGCCTCGGTGGTGAGGAGCAGCGGGGCCTCGGCGGGAGCGGCGGCGGCCGGCGTGGTGGTCGTCATGGCGTGCACCATCGTACGGGGCGCGCGCACCGCTGTTCGAAGGGCGATCGCCGGCCCCGGCGGCGGGCGGCGGCGACGTAGGCTGGGGCTGTGCCGCCGACGATCGCCTCCCTGCTCGCCGACCGACCTCTGGGGCTGCGTCTGCTCACCTCCGAGGGGCCGGCCGGGGACACCTCGCGCGAGGTGCGGTGGGTGCACACGACCGAGCTGAACGACCCGGCGCCGTTCCTGGAGGGCGGTGAGCTGCTGCTGACCACCGGGCTGCGCCTGGCCGATCCGGGCTTCGACCTGGAGGCCTTCCTGTCCGGGCTGGTCCGGGCCGGGGTCGCGGGCCTGGGGTTCGGCGTCGGGCTGAACAACGCGGCGGTGCCGGAGCGGTTCGTCGCCGCGGCCGCCGCGCACGGTCTGCCGGTGCTGGAGGTTCCCAAGGCCACACCGTTCATCGCGATCGCGAAGTCGGTGTCGAAGGCGCTGGCGGCCGAGGAGTACCGCGCCATCACCGAGGGGTACCGGACGCAGCAGGACTTGGTGAAGTCGGCGCTGGCCCACGAGCCGCAGCGGTCCCTGGTGCGGTCGTTGGTGCGCGGGCTCGGGCCCGGGGCGTGGGCGGTGCTGCTCGGGGCCGACGGTTCGGTCCTGCACAGCGCGGGCCCGATGCCGGCCGGCCTGGACCTGGCGCCGGAGCTGGCCCGGCTGCGCGGCCGGATGCTGCCCAGCAGCGCCTCGATCATGACCGACTCAGGGCACGTCGAGGTGCACGCGCTCGGCGTCGGCAAGCGGGTCTCGGGCTTCCTGGCGGTCGGCCTGCTGGGCCGCGACAGCGGGCCGGACATCACCGGCCGCCAGATCCTGGCCGTGGCGCTCACCCTGCTCACCCTCGGCGTCGAGCTGCCGACCAAGGACGTGACGGTCGCCGAGCTGACGCTGCGCCGCGCGGTGGTGCGGCTGCTGCTGGCCGGTCACGTGGACGCGGCGCGCGAGGCCGCCGGGGAGCTGCGCGTGCCGTTGCCGCCGGAGCCGGTGCGGATCGCCCGGGACTCGGTGCGCGACGAGGCCGTGCCGGAGCGGATGTTCGTGCTCGAAGAGGGCAACGAGCGCGTGCTGGTAGCCCCGGCCGACTATCCGGACTTCGCCGGCGGCGTGTCGGACGCGATCGGCTACGCGGACTTCGGCCGCGGCTACCGCCAGGCCGGCGAGGCGCTGGCGACGGCGCGCCGGACCGGACGGCCCACGGTGTCCTTCGCCGAGGCCGGTTCGGGCCTGTCGACGCTGTTCGCGGACCAGGCGGTCCGCGACTTCGCCGCCGCGGTGCTGGCCCCGCTGACCGAGGCGGACCGCTCGGCGCTGGTGCCGACGCTGCGCGCGTGGCTGGCGCACAACGGGCAGTGGGACTCGGCGGCTGCGGAACTCGGGGTGCACCGGCACACCGTGCGGGCTCGCATCGCGCGAGCGGGGGAGCTGCTGGGGAAGGACCTGACGGCTGCCGATTCGGCTGACGCGCGGATGGAATTGTGGTTCGCGCTGCGGGTGCGCGAGGGGCAGTAGGCGGGCTGAAAAGAAGTCGCAGCGCAGGTGGAGGAATGGTTGGCTCGGGGGATGACCGCCAAACTCGCCGGCTTGTCCATCGACGCACACGACCCCGTGCTGTTGGCCCGGTTCTGGGGCGGAGTCCTCGGCTGGGAGCAAACCGATGGCATCGGCGACGGCGTCGGGCTGATTCCCGACGACGACACCGGGTTCCAAATCCGGTTCCTGCCGTCGGAGGCCGAGAAGACCCGGCAGAACCAGATGCACTTCGACCTGACGAGCGTGTCGCCGGAAGGCCAGCAGGAGACTGTGGCGCGTGCGCTCGCACTCGGCGGACGGCACCATGACGTGGGGCAGGGGCCCGATGCGACGCACGTCGTGCTCGCCGATCCGGAGGGCAACGAGTTCTGCGTGATCGCGGCCGGGAACAAGTTCCTCGCAGAGTGCGGATTCATCGGGGCGCTCGCGAGCGACGGGTCGCAGGAGGTCGGGTACTTCTGGAGCCGGGCGTTGGGCTGGCCGCTGGTGTGGGATCAGGATCAGGAGACGGCGATCCGCTCTCCGTACGGTGGTCCGAAGATCACTTGGGGTGGGCCGCCCTTCACCCGGAAAACCGATCGGAACCGGCTGCGCTTCCAGCTCGTGACGAGCGAGGGCGACAAGGAGATCGACCGGCTGGTCGCGCTCGGGGCCGCCCGCACCGACACCGCTCCCGGCCGATCCGGCGAGGTGGAGCTGACCGACCCCGACGGCAACGAGTTCACCCTGTGGCTGGTCTGACCACACGCTGGCCCGAACGGCGCAGCCGTCCCCGCCGACTGGCCACCGCGTACACCGGCGCGCGAGCCCGAGCGCGCCTACGCTGAGTGCCATGACTGAGCAGGCAACGCCGTTCTGGATCGCGGGTAAGCAGGTCACGGGGACCGACAGCTACGAGGTGCGCTCGCCGTACGACGGCCGTCTGGTGGCGACCGTGTCGGTGCCCACCGAGGAGCAGGTGGAGCAGGCGGTGGCGGCGGCCGCCGCGGTCGCCAAGGAGACCGCCGACCAGCCCGCTTATCGCCGGGCAGCCGCGCTGGACCACGTCTCGCGGCGGATCGCCGAGCGGGCCGAGGAGATCGCGGCGCTCATCACCGCCGAGAACGGCAAGCCGCTCAAGTGGGCCAAGGCCGAGGTCGGCCGGGCGGTCTCGGTGTTCCGCTGGGCCGCCGAGGAGGCGCGCCGGTTCAACGGCGAGTTGCAGCGGCTGGACACCGACGCCAACGCCGCCGGCCGCACCGCGATCACCCGGCGCTTCCCGCGCGGGCCGGTGCTGGGCATCTCGCCGTTCAACTTCCCGCTGAACCTGGTCGCGCACAAGGTGGCCCCGGCGATCGCGGTCGGCGCGCCGATCGTCCTGAAGCCGGCCCCGGCCACCCCGCTGACCGCGCTGCTGCTCGGTGAGCTGCTGGCCGAGACCGACCTGCCGGCCGGCTCCTGGTCGGTGCTGCCGGTGCCGAACGACCGGATGGCCGCTCTGACCGCCGACCCGCGGCTGCCGGTGGTCAGCTTCACCGGCTCCGGCCCGGTCGGCGCGATGATCCAGGCCGAGGTGCCGCACAAGCACGTCACGCTGGAACTCGGCGGCAACGCCGCGGCCGTGGTGACGGCCGACTACTCCGCGGAGAAGGACCTGGACTGGGCCGCGCAGCGGATCGCCACCTTCGCCAACTACCAGGCCGGCCAGTCCTGCATCTCGGTGCAGCGGGTGTACGCCGACCGCGCGGTCTACGACCGGCTGGTCGAGAAGGTGGTCGCGGCGGTCGAGGCGCAGAAGACCGGCGACCCGGCGGACGGCGCCACCGACGTCGGCCCGATGATCAGCACCGCCGCCGCCGAGCGGGTCCAGGCCTGGGTCGAGGAGGCGGTCGGCGCCGGCGCCACGCTGCTCACCGGCGGCGGCCGGGACGGCGCCAGCTACGAGCCGACCGTGATCGCCGGCGCTCCGGCGCACTCCAAGGTGGTGGTCGAGGAGGTGTTCGGCCCGGTGTTGGTGCTGCACGCCTTCGACGGCGTGGACGAGGCGGTGCGCCTGGTCAACGACTCGCAGTTCGGCCTGCAGGCCGGCGTCTTCACCAACGACCTGCACACCGCCTTCCGGGTGCACCGCGATCTGGAGGTCGGCGGCGTCATCATCGGCGACGCCCCGAGTTTCCGCGCCGACCAGATGCCGTACGGTGGTGTGAAGGGCTCCGGCGTGGGCCGCGAAGGCGTCAAGTACGCCATGGAGGACTACACATATGAGCGGGTGCTGGTGCTGACCGGGATCGACCTGTAGCGATCCCTGGTTTCGCAGACCGGTACCTGCTCGGCCCCTTGATCCGATTCCCTCATCGGGTCAAGGGGCCGTTTCGTTCACCCGGTTCGTCCGCCGGAGGCGGCGGGTACCGCAGCGGTGACTCGTCGAGCCGGCTCAGGTAGTGGGCGAGAGCGGCTTCGGGAAGGTCGTCGAGGACGGCCAGTGCTTTCCGGTGGGACTCTTCCGCCTCTGACACGCGCCCTTGGGCGTGCAGTGCCCGGGCGATGCCGTTGAGGTCGTCGGCGTGCAGGTAGAGGAAGCCCAGATCGTGCGAGAGGGGCACCGACTCCTCGAAGGCGGTGATCGCGTCGGCGAAGCGCTCCAGGACGAGATAGGTGAAGCCGAGGTTGTGCTTGGCCACCGCGACCATCAGCCAGTCGTTCTGGGCCTGTGCCTCAGCGGTGCCCGTGATGATGTGGGCCACGGCTTCGGCCGGCCGGCCCAGCCCGTGCAGGCAGGTGGCCACGGTGTTGTACACGCCTGTCGTGCGGGGCGTCTGGCGCACTTCGTCGTGCTCCCGCAGAGCCAGGGCTTGGAGCGCGATCTCCAAGCCCTGTCGGTGGTCGCCGAAGCCGGTATAGGCCAAGGCTTTGACGTTCAGTGCGAGGTGTTCGTTCAGCAGGTCCCCGTTTTCCCGGCTCAGGGCCAGTGCTTCTTCCAGGGGATCGAGTGCCTGCTCGAACCTGTTGTCCTGGAAGAGGGTGAACCCGAGCTGCTGGAGCACGGTCGCCTCGACGTCGGGCGCCGCCCACCGCCGGGCGTGCGGCAGGGCGGCGCGGAGCAGCCGTTCGGACTCCCGCCAGCTGCGGGCGATGTCCTCGAACGGCTTCATCGCCAGGGCCAGGTTCACCGCTGTGCGATCGTGACCGAACGCCGCGGCCGCCGAGAAGGCGCGCAGCAGGTTCGGCCGCTCGAGGTCGTACCAGGCGAGCGCCTGTTTGGCGTCGACGAACCGCACGCTCTCGCCCCGCACGTCGCCGGTGGGGAAGGGCAGGGGAGGCTGGCGGTTCGCCAACTGGACCGCTGCCGAAGCGGTCGCCACGTACCAGTTCAGGACCGCGGCGATGGCCTCGGAGCGCTCCTGCTCGCTGATCTCGGCCGCGGCGCGCTCGGCCGCGTAGGCGCGGAGCAGGTCGTGGAGCTCGAAACGGTTCAGGACTTTCTGCTGGATCAGCTTCTCGTCCTGGAGCAGCTCCAGGATCCGCTCGGCCTCGCCGAGGTCCATCCCGGTCAGCGCGGTGATCGAGGAGGCGGTGAAGTCTCCGGCGGGATGGATGCCGAGCAGCCGGAAGACGCGTTGCGCGGCCGTCGGGAGGCCCTGATACGACAGGTCGAAGACCTGGGACAGTCCCCGGCCGCCGGTGGTCATCTGGTCCAGCGTGGTGGCCAGCCGGTCGGCCAGATACCGCAGGGTCCAGACCGGGCGGGACCGCAGGCGCGCCGCCGCGAGTGAGACGGCCAGCGGCAGGCCGCCGCACAGCTCGGCGATCCGCGCCGCGGCCCGCGGCTCGGCGGCGACGCGCTCGGGGCCGACGATGCGGGAGAGCATCTCGATCGACTCCGACGGGTCGAGGACGTCGAGGGCGACGGTGCGGGCGCCCTCCAGGCTGGCCAGAGTGCGCCGGCTGGTGATCAGCACCAGGCAGCTCGATGACGCCGGAAGCAGGGGTCTGAGCTGGTTGTCGTCCGCGGCGTTGTCGAGCAGGAGCAGTGCCTGGCGGCCGTGGATGCGGTCGCGGAACATCGCGGCCCGCTCGTCCAGCCCGGCCGGGACGCGCGCGGCCGGCACCTGGAGCTGCCGGAGGAACACGTCCAGGATGGCGGCGGGGTCAGACGGCTCGTGATACGGGTCGAAGCCGCGGAGGTTGGCGTAGAGCTGGAGGTCGGCATACCGCCCGGCCCGCACCAGGCGATGGGCGGCGTGCAGGGCGAGCTGGGTCTTCCCGATGCCGGCCATGCCCTCGATCGCCGAGATCACCAGGGTGCGCGAGCCTTCGGTGGCCGCGTCCATCAAGGCGGCGAGTTCCTTCTCGCGGCCGATGAACGTGGGCAGGTCGACCGGCAGTTGCCGCAGGACGCCGCCGAAATCGGCCGCCTTGGTGTCGCGCAGGACCCGGAGATACGCCGTGCGCCACCGGGCGACCGTGGCGTCGTCCGCGCCGAGCGCCCGGACGATGCCCGCCACCAGGTCGAGGTCGAGTCGGCGCCGCGAGGTCTGGAACACCTCCGCGACCGTGGAGTGCGAGATCGTCCGCGGCGGACGCAGCAACGGGCCCACCCGCTTGGCCAGCGCACGGGTCGACGGCGAGCCGGCCCACATCCGCAGCTGATCCAAGAGCTCGATGAATTCCACCAGGTCGGCGGCGTGTTCCGGATCGGGTTCGCCCGTCGTTCCGGCGTTGCCCGACATCGCGTCCTCCCCTGCTGCGCTTCTCCTCCTTCGTGACGATATTGCTTTTTCCATCGCTGTCGCGATCATTCGATGTGTCCGCTGAGGTTCCTGCCGGAAAGGTCGGGGTGTGTCCCCCGGACCCGGTCACATCCCGGCGGCTTCGGCGTCCGCCTTCACGCCCGTGCGGAAGGACTGGTACCGCGGCTGCCAGCCCAGCTCGTCCTTGGCCTTGGCGTTGCTGATCACCCAGCGGCCGGTGATGAAGCAGTTCAGGTAGGGCAGCGGCTTGGTGAACCAGGCCGGGACGGTGCGCGGGGTCTTCGTCTTGAAGTCCTTCGCGATCTCCAGCGCCACGTCCGCGAACGGGGCCGGGGTGTCGTCCACGACGTTGTACGCCTCGCCGCCCTTGCCCCGCTCCAGCGCGGCCACGGTCGCGCCGGCCGCGTCGGCCAGGTGGATGAAGGAGTTGGTGCCGGCCTTGACGATCGGCAGCTTGCCGGCCTGGAGGAACTCCACGTAGGCGGTGGTCGCCGGGCCGCCGTAGAACAGGCCGTAGCGCAGCGAGATGCCGTCGATGCCGGGCTCGCAGAAGGCGATCTGCTCGTTGCGCAGCATCGCCTGGCCGTGCCGGGCGAACATCCTGCGCGGCGAGGGCCCGAAGAACGCGTCCTCGGTGATCGGGCCGGGACCGAGGTCGCCGTAGCCGTAGCCGAAGATCATCGACTGGGTGAGGAAGCGGGTGGCGCCCGTGGCCTTGGCCGCCGTCATCAGGTTCTCGGTGCCGACCGTGCGCAGGACGTTGGTGACGTCCATGTCCTTGTTGCGCATCGGCGCCTTCTTCAGGGCGGTCAGCTGGCTGATGACGGCGTCGAAGCGGTGGCCGCGCACCGCGGCGAGCACTTGGTCACGGTCCATGACGTCGGCCACCACCGCGGTGGCGCCCATGCCCTCGATCACGCGGACGCCGTCCTGGGTGCGGGTGAGGCCGACCACCTCATGGCCGGCGTCGATCAGGGCCGGGGTGAGGACGCGGCCGAAGACGCCGCTG
The DNA here is from genome assembly GCF_018274385.1 of Catenulispora pinistramenti. Classification (GTDB taxonomy): domain Bacteria; phylum Actinomycetota; class Actinomycetes; order Streptomycetales; family Catenulisporaceae; genus Catenulispora; species Catenulispora pinistramenti. The sequence continues at coordinate 18,429 of NZ_JAAFYZ010000136.1, forward strand.
GCACCGGCGAGCAGGATACGCATCGTGAGCTCCTTGGGATCGGCTCGGCGGGGCTGTCCGCCGGGTTCGATCGCAAGGACGGGCGCCGACCGGGATCTGTGACACGGGTCCGTGTGACCCGCGTGACTCCCGCTCGGTCGGTGTCAGCCGGTGTCGCCCTCCAGCGCGCGCACCCCGCTCAGCTTCTCCGGGTTGGCCATCGCGAAGACGGTGCGGATCCGGCCGTCCTCGTCCATGTCCAGCGTGTAGACGTAGAGCACCTTGCCGTCGGCGAAAGCGATGATCGCCGGGTCGCCGTTGACCCCGACCGGTGCGATCTCGATGCGCAGATCCATGCCGTCGTCGAGGTACTTCGCGTATTTCTGGGCGATGCCCAGCAGGAACCGGGAGACGTGGTCCAGGCCGACCACCGGCCGGGTCGCCGCCGTGACCACCCCGCCGCCGTCGGAGATCACCGTGATCTCCGGCGAGAGCAGCTCCAGCAGCGGCGCGATGTCGCCGCCGACGCAGGCCGACAGGAAACGCTCGGCGATGCTCTGCCGTTTGACGTCGTCCAGCGGGTAGCGCGGCCGCTTGTCCTGCACGTGGTTGCGGGCCCGGACCAGCAGCTGGCGCACCGCGGCCTCGGTGCGGTCCAGCATCGCGGCGATCTCGGCGAAGCTGTAGTCGAAGGCCTCGCGCAGCACGAACACGGCGCGCTCCAGCGGCGACAGGGTCTCCATCACCAGCAGCATGGCCAGCGAGACGGTGTCGTCCAGGACCACGCGGTCGGCGGTGTCCGGGGCGGTGTCGGCGCCGTCCCGGGTCAGCACCGGCTCCGGGAGCCAGGGGCCGACGTAGGACTCCTTGCGGGTCTGGGCCTTGCGGAGCTGGTCGATGGCCAGCCGGGTGGTCACCGTGACCAGGAACGCCTTCGGGTCCTCGACCGCTGTGTAGTCCGATCCGCTCCAGCGCAGCCAGGCGTCCTGCACCACGTCCTCGGCGTCGCTCCAGCGCCCGAGCACGCGGTAGGCCACCGAGGTCAGCAGCCTGCGGTGGTCGTTGAAGACCTGCGCGGCCCCGGCGTCATCCCACGTGGGAAGGTCCTGTTCCACGGCGGCCAGCCTATTACCGAGGCGGGCATGGACGCTTGGCGCGGTCTGACCTACGGTGCGCGCATGGCAGCTGAGGGCAAGGTCGTGATGGTGACCGGCGGCGGCAGCGGGATCGGCCGGGCGACCGCGGAGATGTTCGCGGCGCGCGGCGCGGCGGCGATCGTGGTGGTGGACCGGACGGACACCGGGGAGAATTCGGGACCGGAGACCGTCGACCTGATCCGCAAGGCCGGTGGCACCGCGTTGTTCGTGCACGCCGACGTGGCGATGGAGGCCGAGGTCGAGGCGGCGCTGGCCACGGCGCTCGCCGAATACGGCCGGCTGGACGCGGCGGTGAACTGCGCCGGGGTGGCCGGGACCGGGGCCAAGATCGCGGATACCGAGCTGGCGGACTGGAACCGGATTCTGGGCGTCAACCTGACCGGCGTGTTCCTGTCCCTGAAGCATGAGATCCGGGCGATGCTGCCGAACAAGTCCGGGACGATCGTGAACATCGCCTCGGCGGCCGGGCTGGTGGCGGTGCCGTACCTGTCGCCGTACTGCTCGTCCAAGCACGGGGTGCTCGGGCTGACCAAGACCGCGGCGCGCGAGTACCGGAACTCCGGGCTGCGGATCAACGCGATCTGCCCCGGGGTGGTCGACACCCCGATGATCCGGAACTCGGCCGAGGAGCGGCCGGCGGTGAACATGCAGGCCCGGGAGAACACCGGAGGATTCGTGGGACAGCCGGAGCAGATCGCGGCGGCCGCGGTGTGGCTGTGCTCGGACGAGGCGTCGTTCGTCAACGGGGAGTCGATGGTCGTGGACGGCGGGACGATCACGCGGTAAGGCGGGAGCCTGGCGCGGTGGGTAGCGTGTGGGCATGCGCATAGACCTGCACGCCCACACCACCGCCTCCGACGGGACCTTCGAGCCGGCCGAGCTGGTCGGCATGGCCGAGGCGGCCGGCCTGAACGTGGTGGCGATCACCGACCACGACGGGACGTCCGGCTGGTCCGAGGCACGGCGAGCGCTGCGGTACGGGCGGGAAGCCGGGGTCTGGTCGCACATCCAGACCGTGGTGCCCGGGGCCGAGATATCGTGCAAGATCCACGGGATCGGTCTGCACATGCTCGGGTACATGTTCGACCCCGAGAACCCGGACCTGGCCGCCGCGCTGGCCGAGATCCGCGAGTCGCGGACGCACCGGGCCGAGGCGATGGTGCGGAAGGCGCGGGAGCTGGGCGCGCCGATCACCTGGGAGCAGGTCCAGGAGATCGCCGGGGCTGGCGTGGTGGGGCGGCCGCACGTGGCGACGGCGCTCGTCGAGGCCGGCGTGGTGGCCTCGGTCGACGCCGCGTTCACCCCGGACTGGCTCGGCGAGGGCGGCCGGGCCCGGGTGGAGAAACTGGACATGGACCCGATCCGGGCGATCACGCTGGTCAAGGCCGCGGGCGGGGTCACCGTGATGGCGCATCCGCTGGCCTGGCGGCGCGGCCCGGTGGTGTCGGAGGCGGACATCGCGGCGTTCGCCGAGGCCGGGATGACCGGCATCGAGATGAACCACCCCGACCACGGGCCGAAGGAACGGGACCAGGTCCGCGCGATGGCCAAGGAGCTGGGGCTGCTGACCACCGGCTCGTCGGACTGGCACGGAGCGCGCAAGCCGACGATCCGGCTCGGCGACGAGACCACCGAGCCGGAGGTCTACGAGGAGTTGGTGGCGCGGTCGAGTGGGACTCGGCCGTTCTGATTCGGCAGTACTGATTCGCGGTTCTGGTTCGGGGGTTCCGAGTCAGCGGCTCTGGCTCGGCAGCTGTTTTGGCTTCAGCCGTTCTGGGCCCAGAAGTCGGCGAGCACCTTCGCAGTGACCGCCGGGTTCTCGGCGGCGGGGGAGTGCGCGGCGTCCTCGATCACGACGAAGTCCGCGCCCAGACGCGTGGCCATCTCCTTCTGGAGCCCGACCGGCCACGCGTCGTCGCCGGCCCCGGCCGCGACCAGGATCGGCAGCCCGGCGGCGGCGAGTTCGGCGGTCCGGTCGGTGGCCGACAGGATGGCGGTGCCCATGCCGACCAGCATGCCGGTGTCGTTGTGCTCGAAGCGCCGCTGGAGGAAGTCGCGCACGCACTCGTCCGGGTGCCCAGGGGCGCCCTCGGCCGCGGCCATCTTCTGCATCTCGGCCCAGATCTCGGCCGAGGTCATGAAGCTGGCGGCGGCCACCAGGAGCTTCGCCTGCTCGGCGGAGCGGCCCGGGATCGCGGCGGGGCCGGAGTCGAGGATCGCGAGGGTGCGGACGCGAGTCGGGCGGGCCAGGGCGTATTCGCGGGCTACGAGACCGCCGAAGGAGTGGCCCATGATGTGGATGCGGGCGGCGCCGTCTGCGTTGGTGCCGGTGTCTGTGCCAGTGCCAGTGCCAGTGTCGGCGTCCGTGGCGGCGTTGGCGTGGCCGGTGGTGTCGCTGAGCGCGTCGAGGACATCGCCGAGGTCTGCGGCGAGCCGTGGGAGCGTGTAGGCCTTGGGATCCTCAGGGCCCGCCGACTCGTTCTGCCCCCGCTGGTCGATCGCGACGGCCTCGTACCCGGCCTGCGCCAACGGCGCCAGCACCGCGATGAAGTCTTCCTTCGACCCCGTGTAGCCGGGGACGAGCACCGCGATCCCTTGCCTGGACACCCCCTCGGGCGGTGTGGCGCGCAGCGCGGCGAGCGGCCCGCCCGCGGTCGGCAGCTGGATCGCCTGGGTGTGGGGCGGCAGGTCGACGAAGGGCGGCGTGCTCATGGGGATGAGCGTAGTTGACGGTTCCCGGGCGTGGCTGAAGTGGTCGGAGTCGCGCAGGCGTTCTCGACACCGGTGCCGGAGAACCGGTGCCGGAAAAAGCCGACGGCCCGAGCCTCGGTGGAGGTCTCGGGCCGTCGGCCGGGGTGACTACGAGTTGTAGTTGCCGGTCACCGCGACGCCGGTGGCGGTCAGGCCCTCGGTGTCGGCCATGGCCCGGCGGGTGCGCTTCGCCGACTGGGCCGGGATCGCCGCTGCCGGCGCCTCGGCGGCCGCGCGGGTGCGCGTGCGCTTCGGCTTCTCGGCCTCAACGGCGACGGGCTCGGCAACGGCCTTCGCCCGGGTACGGGTGCGGGGCTTGGTCTCGGCGACCGGCTCGACCGCTTCGGTGGCGATCGGGCTGACCTCGGTGGTCTCCGCCTTGGCCCGGCTCCGGGCGCGAGTCCGCTTCGGCCTGTCGGCCTCGTCGGAGCCCGGCTCGGCGACGTCGAGGACCGGCGTGGCACCGGCCTCGGCGGCGTCGGCGGCGATCTCGCTCGGCTCGACGGTCTTCCGGCTGCGAGTCCGCGCGCGCTTCGGCCTGTCGGCCTCGTCGGTGCCCGACTCGGCCACGGCGACGCCGGCCGGTGCCTTCTCGGTGGCCGGCTCGGCCGTCGCGGTGCCGACCGCTGCCGTGTCGGTCACGACCGTGGCGGCACTCGTCTCGTCGGCGATCGCGCCGGTCTCGGCCGGCAGGGCCTCGACCTTCGCCCCGCCCCGGCTCCGCGTCCGGGTCCGGCCGCGCTTCGGCTTGTCGCCGTCCTCGGCCGAGTCGGAAACCACCAGCGCATCCTCGGGGCCCGCCACCAGGTCCTCGGAGCGCCGTCCGCCGCGGGTGCGCACGCGCTCGCGCTCCCGCTTCGGGCGGGCGGGCCGCTCGGTGCGGGTGGCGGTTGCGGTGGCCCGGGCCCGGACCCCGGCGCCGCGGCCGGTCTCGCCGAGGTCTTCGACCTCTTCGGCGGCCAGGCCGGCGCGGGTCTGCTCGGACTTCAGCAGCCGGCCCTTGGAGTCGGCCGGGATGCTGAGCTCCTCGAAGAACCAGTCCGAGGTGGAGTAGGTCTCGCGGGGTTCGTGGAAGTCCAGGCCGAGGGTCTTGTTGATCAGGTTCCAGCGCGGGACTTCGTCCCAGTCCACGAAGGTGACCGCGGTGCCGGAGGCGCCGGCGCGGCCGGTGCGGCCGATGCGGTGCAGGTAGGTCTTGTCGTCCTCGGGGCACTGGAAGTTCACCACGTGGGTGACGCCCTCGACGTCGATCCCTCGGGCCGCCACGTCGGTGGCCACCAGGACGTCGACCTTGCCGTTGCGGAAGGCGCGCAGGGCCTGCTCGCGGGCGCCCTGGCCGAGGTCGCCGTGCACCGCCGCGGCGGCGAAGCCGCGGGAGTCCATTTCCTCGGCGACCTTGGCCGCGGTGCGCTTGGTGCGGCAGAACACCATGGTCAGGCCACGGCCCTCGGCCTGGAGCATGCGGGCCAGCATCTCGGTCTTGTCCAGGGCGTGGGCCCGGTAGACGCGCTGGGTGGTGTTGGCGACGGTGGTGCCGGTGTCGTGCGGGTCGGCCGCGCGGATGTGCGTCGGGCGGCTCATGTACTGCCGGGCCAGCCCGATGACCTGGCCGGGCATCGTCGCCGAGAACAGCAGGGTCTGGCGGTCGTCCGGGACCTGGGTGACGATCCGCTCGACGTCCGGCAGGAAGCCCAGGTCCAGCATCTCGTCGGCCTCGTCCAGCACCAGCATGCGGACGCCGGACAGGTCCAGGTGTCCCTGCTTGGCCAGGTCCAGGAGCCGGCCCGGGGTGCCGACGACCACGTCGACGCCGGCCGACAGCGCGGCGATCTGCGGCTCGTACGCGCGCCCGCCGTAGACGGACTGCACGCGGGCGGCCATGACCTTGCCGGCCGCCGCCAGGTCCTCGGTGACCTGCACGGCCAGCTCGCGGGTCGGCACGACCACCAGGCCGAGCGGACGGCCCGGGTTGCCGGTGGGGGCCGGCGCGCCGGAGGGCTTGCGGCCTCGGCCTCGGGGACGGCGGCCACGCTGGGCGGCGGCGGTCGCGGCCTCAGCCGCGGCGGCGGTGTCGGCGGCGATGGCCGTGGTGTCGGGGTCCGTCGCGGCGGCGGCGCCCTCGTCCAGGGCTCCGACGGCGGCGTTCTCCGCGGCCGAAGCGGCGGCGGCGATCTCGCGCACCATCCGCTGCAGGACCGGGATGCCGAACGCCAGCGTCTTGCCGGTGCCGGTCTTCGCCTGCCCGATCACGTCGGCGCCGGTGAGGGCGACCGGGATGGTCGCGGACTGGATCGGGAACGGGGTGATGATGCCGCCGGCCGCCAGGGCCTCGGCGATCCGCTCGTCGACGCCCAGGTCGCGGAAGGTCTTCTCGACGATCTCGGGGGTGCTCTCGGCGGTGCCGGAGCCCTCTTCGGTGTCCTGCGTCTCGGTCTCGTGCGTTTCGGTGTCGTGCGTGACAGCGCTGATGATGTATGCCTCTTCTGTTGAGCGGCACTGCGCGAGGGGCTAGCACGGTGCTATGTGTGCTATCTGCGTACGTGCTCGCGTCGACCCCAGTGATCAGACTTCTGGAGGAGCGAGCGACCTCGCGGCTTTGTGGGGATCCGCGGTGGATCCGGTCTGCCGCAGTGGGTCGGAGCCGATCGGGCCACCGACCGGGCATCCTGCTAGTCACAGACAGTGTACCCGACGGAAAAGACCTGAATAAACTGCCCCTATGACTTCTCCGGCGACAGCCATGTCCTACGAGGTAGCGCTCACTGACTTCCTGGGGTTGGTCGCCTACGGAGAGCTCACGGCCTTCGAGCGGCTGGCCGCCGACTCCGGCCTGGCCCCCACGCTCGACGGTAAGGCGCAGGTCGCGGGCATGGCGGCGGCGGAGTTCGACCACTTCCGGCGGGTCCGGGACCGGCTGGCGGAGCTCGGCGCGGACCCGACCGAGGCGATGGTGCCGTTCGCCGGGCCGGTGGACGCCTTCCACGAGCACACCAAGCCGTCGGGCTGGCTGGAGTCGCTGGTCAAGGCCTATATCGGCGACACGCTCACCGCGGATTTCTATCGCGAGGCGGCGCGGCACCTGGACCCGGCCTCGCGCGCCGTGGTCGAGGGCGTGCTGGAGGATCTGGGACACAGCGCGTTCGTCGTGGAGCACGTGCGGGCGGCCATCGACGCGGACCCGAAGATCGCCGGGCGGCTGGCCTTGTGGGGCCGCCGGATCATGGGCGAGGCGCTGACGCAGGCGCAGCACATCGCGGCCCGGCGCGCGGCGCTCGCGGCGCTGCTGGCCGGGATGCTGGCCGCGCCGGACTGCGACACCACGGTCGACCTGGCCGAGGTCGGGAAGATGCTGACCCGGCTGACCGAGGCGCACGGGGCGCGGATGGCGACGCTCGGACTCAGCGCTTGAGGCTCGGCGGGTGAGCACCGGTGCTCGCGGCTCTGGTGCCCAGGGCTTGGCGCTTCGGCGTCAGCGCTCGATGCCGGGCCCTTCTCGAGGCTGGGCACGGGCACTTCTCCCGGGTCGGCAATTGGGGCCGGAGCACTTGAGGTCCGAACTTGAGGTTCGGCGTGCGCGGTCCGGCGGGCGCTTCGGCGCGTGAAAAACGCCGCTCGGGGGAGCGGCGTGTTCGATCAGCGGGTTCAGGAGTCTTCGCCCCTGGTCCGCTGCCAGCTCGTGATGGCCATGACCAGCAGTGCGGCCAGGGCGACGCCGAGCAGGGTGGCCACGAAGGTGTGCCCGTTGCCGAGGATCGCGTGGATGATGGATCCGCCGCCGACGGCCCCGATCACGCCGACCCCCGTCGTCATCCAGGTAGCCATCGGGCTGCCTTTCTTGACGACGGCGCGGCCCAGGGCGCCGATGCCCAGCCCCAGGGCCGCCAGCCAGAGCAGTGCGAAAAAGGACATACGTCCCTTTTACCCCACTGTCAACTCCCGAATCGGGTCAGATCGCCCCGAAACCGACCTTGCGTCCGGTCGGCTCGCCCAGCTCGACGTAGGCGATCTTCTCGCCCGGGATCAGGACCTTGCGGTCCTTGTCGTCGGTCAGGGCCAGCACGCCGCCGTCCTTGAGCGCGGCGGCCACCGCCGCCTCCACTTCTTCGGCGGACAGGTTGGACTCCAGGTTCAGCTCGCGGGCCGTGTGCTGGATGCCGATCTTGATTTCCACGAAGGCTTCCTTAGGTGCTCGAGTGCTCGTAGCGGGCATGCCGGAGGCCGGCGAGGGTTCGCCGACGATCCAAGCGTGCCAGCTATCTAGATGATTGATTCCTGGGGGTACCGGCGCGAAACGACACGCAGCCTCTGGCTGCCAAGGGCGCAGTAGCGGCGCCTGGCCGCCCCGGCCGGCCACCCGAAGCCAACCAGGCTGAGGGCGGCCGTCCGGGTCGCCCATGCTTGCTGCTGAGCCGTTTCGCAATTTCACGTGTCAGCGGCGGTTCCGTATGCCGGAACCCCCAGGAATCAATCATCTAGACAGAATCCTTGCGCGGGAAGTTCCCGATACCGCGCCACGCCAGCTGCGACACGATCCGCGCCGCGGCGTCCCGGGGGATCCGGCCGCCCTCGCTGGAGAGCCAGTACCGGGCGGTGACGTGCGCGATCCCGGTCAGCCCGACGGCCAGCAGCATCGACTCCTCGTCCGACAGGCCGGTGTCGGTGGCGATGACGTCGCGGATCGCCTCGGCGCACTCCTGGGTGACGCGGTGGGTGCGCTCGCGGACCGCGCCCTCGTTGTTCAGGTCCGACTCGAAGACCAGTCGGAAGGCGCCGCTCTCGTGCTCGACGTAGTCGAAGTAGGCGCCGATGGTGGCCGCCACCCGCAGTTTGTTGTCGCTGGTGGAGTCCAGGGCCCCGCGCACCTGCGCGACCAGCGCGTCGCAGTGCTTGTCCAGCAGCGCCAGGTAGAGCTCGAGCTTGCCCGGGAAGTGCTGGTAGAGCACCGGCTTGCTGACCCCGGCGCGCTCGGCGATGTCGTCCATCGCGGCGGCGTGGTAGCCCTGCGCGACGAAGACCTCTTCGGCGGCACCCAGGAGTTGGTTGCGGCGGGCGCTCCGAGGCAGCCTGGCGGACCGTTGCCGGGACGTGCCGGTGTCCGCGTAGGCGGCGTCGGTACTGGTCATGGTCAGCAGTCTACGCGCGAGTAGGTTGTTTCCACCCGGACGGTCCGGATCTGGACACCGGAAGCCCGCCGGGCGCGCAGCGGCAGGTCCCGCGCAGTCCCGGTACCGGCTCGGCGCGTCCGGCCGTGCTCGTGTCGCAGCCCGGCCGCGGTCTCGGAAAGTGGACGACGGGTCCGGGAATCGAGCCGGGCATGCGACGGTTGTCGTTGAATGCCGCGGATTACCCCCAGGCGCCTCGAAGACTTCTCTGGGAGATGTTGTGAGCAACCTACCCCCGCTGGTCGAGCCGGCCGCGGATCTGACCGTGGAAGAGGTGCGCCGCTATTCGCGCCACCTGATCATCCCCGACGTCGGCATGGACGGCCAGAAGCGGCTGAAGAACGCCAAGGTGCTGTGTGTCGGCGCCGGCGGCCTGGGCTCCCCGACGCTGCTGTACCTGGCCGCGGCCGGTGTGGGCACGCTGGGCATCGTCGAGTTCGACGTGGTCGACGAGTCCAACCTGCAGCGCCAGGTCATCCACGGGCAGAGCGACATCGGCCGCTCCAAGGCCGAGTCGGCCCGCGACTCGATCAAGGAGATCAACCCGCTGGTGCAGGTCGATCTGCACGAGGAGCGGCTGGACTCCACGAATGTGATGGAGCTGTTCGCGCAGTACGACCTGATCGTCGACGGCACGGACAACTTCGCGACCCGCTACCTGGTCAACGACGCCTGCGTGCTGCTGAACAAGCCGTACGTCTGGGGCTCGATCTACCGCTTCGACGGCCAGGCCTCGGTCTTCTGGTCCGAGTACGGCCCCTGCTACCGCTGCCTGTACCCCGAGCCCCCGCCGCCGGGCATGGTCCCCAGCTGCGCCGAGGGCGGCGTGCTGGGCGTGCTGTGCGCCTCGATCGGCTCGATCCAGGTCAACGAGGCCATCAAGCTGCTGGCCGGCATCGGCGAACCGCTGGTCGGCCGCCTGATGATCTACGATGCCCTGGAGATGACCTACCGCCAGGTCAAGGTCCGCAAGGACCCGGACTGCGCGATCTGCGGCGAGCACCCGACCGTCACCGAGCTGATCGACTACGAGGCCTTCTGCGGTGCCATCTCCGAGGAGGCGGCCGACGCGGCGAAGGACTCGACGATCACCGTGAAGCAGCTCAAGGAGTGGCTGGACACCGACGAGAAGATCCAGCTGATCGACGTCCGCGAGCCGAACGAGTACGAGATCGTCAACATCCCCGGCGCCACCCTGATCCCCAAGGGCGAGTTCCTGATGGGCGGCGCCCTGGAGAAGCTGGACCCGACCAAGCGCATCGTCCTGCACTGTAAGAGCGGCGCCCGCTCGGCCGAGGCCCTGGCCGTGGTGCACGCCGCCGGGTACAAGGACGCGGTGCACGTCGGCGGCGGGGTGCTGGCCTGGGTGAACCAGATCGAGCCGGAGAAGCCGACGTACTAGTAGGACTTCGTTAGGTCTTGCCGGTCACGGTTTCCGGTAGCACGTTGAGTGTGTGGAGATGCGGCAGGTGGAGGGCCTGCGAGCCGAGTTGGCCGGTTTCGTGTCGGACGTGTTCGCGTCTGT
>NZ_JAAFYZ010000137.1 GCF_018274385.1 Catenulispora pinistramenti
CCCCTAGTCCCCACGAACGAGCCGAAGTTCGCTCGCGGCGGCGATGTGCCTACCGGTTTCTGCGCAGTTCACTGAGGCGGTTCCTAGGCAGAGGAGACGTCTCGGTGAACGCTGATAAATCAATGCGCACTGACAAACGGCTAACGGCTGCGGCAATCGGTGCCGCAGTAGCGTCGGCAACCCTGTTCTACCTGAGCACAGGCCTGAGCCCAGTGCCCTGGCTCATCTGGCTCGCGCCATTCCCAGTGCTGCTGATGGCACCCCGGGTAGGCAAGCGTGCCGCCTTCGGCCTCGCCGGTGCGGCGTGGCTGGGTGGGGAGTCGGCGATGTGGCGCTACTTCATCAGTACCGTCGGGATCCCGGTGGTGGTGGCGGCGCTGATCATTGTGGGGTCGGCGTTGTTGTTCGGGCTTGTGGTGTTGCTGGTACGTGCCCTGATGCGGCAGCGGCGGCTGCTGTTGGCGACCGTTGTGTTTCCGGCGGCGTGGGTCACGGTGGAGCTGGTGATGTCGCACGCGGCGCCGTTCGGCGCGTGGTGGAGTCTGGCCTACACCCAGGCCGGTGTGCTGCCGGTGTTGCAGCTCGTCTCGGTCACCGGGATCTGGGGCGTCACCTTTCTCGTGCTGCTGGTACCGGCGGCGGCTGCCGCGCTGGTCGTTCCGCAGGCGCGAGGTCAGGTGCGGTGGCGACGTCGGCGGCCGGCCGTCGTCGCGATGGCGGCTCTGGTGGTGGTGTTGGGCTACGGCGTGGCGCGGCTTCACTCCTCGCACGCGCCATCGAGCGAGCACGTGGCTCTGCTGGCCAGTGACCGCGCCATCGATCCGACGCCGGTCGATTCGACCGCCAGCCGGGATCTGCTCAACGCCTACCTTGGCGGCGTTCAGGCGCTATCCGGTCAGGATCTGCGTGTCATCGTCCTGCCGGAGAAGGTGTTCGTCGCCGACGACGCGAGCCTTCCCGCCCTGACCGGCCCGCTTGCGCGGCTTGCCCGGAAGCAGCACAGCGACATCGTCGTCGGGCTGATTCTGAACCGGGGCAACGAGTCCTTCAACGCGGCGATCGATCTGCCGGCGGCAGGGGGCGCCCCGGTCACCTACTTCAAGCGGCATCTCGTCACCGGTGTGGAAAGCGACCTGACTGCTGGACACAGCCGGGCTTACGTCCCGGCCTATGCCCCGGCCCGGCAGGACCAGTGGGCCATCGCCGTCTGCTTCGACCTCGACTTCCCCAGCCTGGTGCGCGACTACCGCGACCACGGCGCCACCACGTTGTTCGTCCCGGCATGGGACTTCTCCGACGACGCGTGGCTGCACAGCAGGATGGCGGTCACCCGGGGCGTCGAGAACGGCATGACTGTGGTGCGTGCCGCACGCCAGGGTGCCCTGACAGTCAGCGATCCGTACGGCCGCGTGATCGCCGAGGGCCGGACCTCCGGCGCGGCAATGGTCTCGATGACCGCCGCACTGCCGGCCCGCGCGGCGTCCACGCTGTATACGCGTTTCGGTGACTGGTTCGCGTGGTCGTGCGTCATCCTGCTGTTCGCGGGCCTCGGCGTCGCGTATTCCGACAGGAACGCCACGAAGAAGCCGGGCGCCACGATGACACAGCCCACCCGGACGACACAGCCCACCGGGCACTAAGTTGACCCAGGTGGGACTGGGGCCATGGTGGGCAGAAGCCTTCGGCCGAGTACCGCGCGCGGACGCGGTACTCGCGGCCGTGGTCACCGCCGCCGCGCTCGTGCCCGCGCTCGTACCGCACCCCCAGCCGTGGTGGGCCATGGTGCTGACCGTCCTGAGCTCGGTCCCGGTGCTGTGGCGCCGTGTCTGGCTCATCCAAGTGTGCATCGTGGTCGGTCTGGCCATCACCGTGCTGGAACTGGCATACAACCCGGCCTCGTCCGAACCGTTGCTACTGGCCCCCTACGGGCCGCTGGTCTGCACCTACACGTTCGCCGAGCTCGCCCGGCCGGTGTGGCGTACGGCAGGCATCGTCGTGCTGTCCGTCGGCGTCGTCGTCTCGCTGGTGGTGCCGAAGCACAACGATCTGGACGTCTTCCGGGCCGTCACGACCGAGTTCGTGGCGGCCTACGCGCTGGGCGTCGGCACCCGCGCCCGGCGTACCCATGCCGACGCAGAGGCCGAACGCACCCGGCGGACGGCGGAGGAACGCGCGTTGGCGGCCGCGGAGGAGCGCACCCGCATCGCGCGCGACATGCACGACATCGTCACGCACTCGGTCGGGCTCATGACCGTGCAGGCCGAGGCCGGGCCGCTGGTCGTGCGGGACGACCCGGCGAAGGCCGAAGCGGCCTTCGAGGCGATCTCCGCGACCGGCCGGGAGGCCATCGGGCAGCTTCGGGTGCTACTGGGCACGCTGCGCGGTGACGATGGGCCCGGGCTCGACGCGCTGCCCGCCCTGATCGGGCGCGTGCAGCAAGCCGGTCTCGCCGTCCACGCCGAGGAGACCGGTACCCGGCGGCGCACCTCGGCCACGGTGGACATCGCCGCCTACCGCGTCATCCAGGAATGCCTGACCAACACGGTGCGCCACGCCGGAGCCCGCACCGCCCGGCTGCGCCTGTGCTGGCAGGATCACACGCTGGGCATCGAGGTGAGCGACGACGGGCACGGCTCGGCCGGTTCGCGTGAGGGGCATGGCCTGACCGGGATGCGCGAACGCGTGGAAGCATGCGGAGGGACCATCGCCATCGAACCGCGCGGTTTCACCGTCACCGTCACCTTGCCGATCGGATAGCCCCATGCGCGTACTCGTAGCCGACGACCAGGAGTTGTTCCGCAGCGGCTTCGCCATGATCCTGGACGCCCACGAGGACATCGTCGTCGTCGGTGAGGCGGCCGACGGCCGAGAGGCGGTCGAGAAGGCGGTGGCCCTCGATCCGGACCTGGTGCTGATGGACATCCGGATGCCCGGCGTCGACGGTGTGGCGGCCACCGCGCAGATCTGCCGCCGCACGTCGGCGAAGGTCCTGGTGCTGACCATGTATGACATCGACGCCTACGTCTACGACGCGCTGCGCGCCGGGGCCAGCGGGTTCCTGCTCAAGGACGTCCGGCGCGACGACCTGGTCCGCGCGGTCCGGCTCGTCATGGCCGGGGAGTCCCTGCTGGCCCCGAGCGTCACCCGGCGGCTGATCCAGGACGCCCTGAGTCGCGGCACACCCCGGGCGGCGCTGCGCAGGGAGCTGGACAAGCTGACCGAGCGCGAGCTCGACACGCTGCGCCAGGTGGCGCGCGGGCACTCCAACGCCGAGATCGCCGCGGCGCTGGTGGTCAGCGAGCACACGGTGAAGAGTCACGTCAGCAACCTGCTGGCCAAACTCGGCCTGCGTGACCGGGCCCAGGCCGTCGTCTTCGCCTACGAATCCGGCCTGGTGGCCGCCGGTTCGGACGAGGGCGGGTCTTAGGACTGGATCAGTGGGCTGGATCAGAGAACTGAGTTAGCGAACCAGATCAGCGACTAGATCAGTTCAGCTCCGCCAAAGGAGCGCCGAGCTCCCGAGGCAGCGTGGCAGTGAACGTCCCGTCGACCACCGCCGCGTTGAGATCGCGCACCGTCCACCCGCGCACCCACAACAGCCGCGGCGGCAGCGGCTCCAGCGCGTGCCGGCCCAGCGTCTCGTTCAGATCCCAGAGCGCGGAGGCGGCGTGCAGGGTCGCGTTCGACTCCAGCGGCAGCGCGACGAACGAGTTGCCGTCCATCAGCATCACCAGCGCGCCGAGCGGCAGCCGGCGGCTGAGCACCGGCTCCAGCCGGAACATGTGCGCGGCGCCGGGCCAGCCCATGCCGGTCACCGAGTAGGCCTCGGTGCGGGAGGCGGGCAGGGTGAACTGCCGCACGTCCAGCGGTTCGACGCTCAGCGCGCGAAGCGCGTCCTCCCACAGCCGCGCGGCGGGCACCTGCCACGTCGCGGCCAGATGCCGGGTCAGCACCAGCGCCTCGTCCTGGCGCCCCTTCACCACGACCGCGCCGATCAGATCCGGGTGGAAGGCGACGGTGAACGCGTCGTCCCCCAGCGGCGCGCCGGCCGGCTGCACGACGACCCGCAGTTGCAACGGCAGCAGGCTGGACGGCACGCCGGCGACGGTCCGGCAGACCGGATCAGAGCACGGAAGCTGTGCGTACATGGTCTATCCCCCCGGATAACCCGATTTCCCGGCGCCCAGATCCCGGGCGCCGGGAGAGCCTACATCACGAGGCAGGCCATTGACTGAGGAGTTTCACGGTGCGGCAGTCACCGGGAACTGAATCGCTTTTCTCCGTGTGTTGCCATCTGGTGTTGTCATCTGAAGGTGTCATCTTCAGGAGGGGCTCGGACGGGCCGCCCGCCGCTCAACCACGCTGGCTATCCTGGGCGCCATGGCCGCACCAGTGATCAGACCCCGGCGCGACGAGGACCTGCCGGGCTGCGTGCAGGCACTGCGAGGCGTGCACGAGAAGGACGGCTACCCGGTCCACTGGCCCGCCGACCCGCAGCACTGGCTGACGCCCGACCGCATGCTCGGCGCCTGGATCGCGGCCGACGCCGAGACGGTGCTGGGGAACGTGCTACTCACCCAGCCCAGCGACACCTTCGCCGACGGAATCGGCCTGCCAGCGGAGAAGCTGGCTCTGGTGGGGCGGCTCTACGTGGCGGTGGAGGCGCGGCGCGGAGGACTGGCCGCCGACCTGCTCGACCGTGCGGTGCGGGCGGCGGTTGACGAGGCGCGTCAAGCGGTGCTGGAAGTGGACGCCAACGCGCCGGGGCCGATCGCGCTCTACGAGCGGGCGGGCTGGCGCTTTGTTCGGAAGGACACCGGCGGCTGGATCGCGGCGGATGGGTTGCCCGCGAGGGTGCGGATCTATTTGGCGCCGGAGGGCTAGGGCTACGAGCTGGGTGTTTGCCGGGCTGTCGACTGCGAAGACGGCTCTCGCCGCCGAGCCGCCGCCGAGCCGAGCCGAGCCGAGCCGAGTTGAGCCGAGTCGCGGCCGACGTCGTCAATATCGCGAAGCAAGTTCCGTTTGCCGTGCCGCCAACAAGTCGGTGCGGCGCCGAGTCCTGTCCCGCCGCCGCACCGCCATTGACGACGATCCTCAGCGCCGAGCGCCCTTGCGCCGCCGCACCATCGCCGTCCCCGCGAACGCGACTCCCGCCCCGGCGACCATGCTCCCGGCGAGCGTCCCGACCGAATGAGCAGCCTGCTTCGCCGGCTCCGTCACCGCCGCGGCCAGTACCGGCCGTCCGCTCTGGGCCCGTCCGCTCTCGGCCCGTCCGCTCTCGGCCGCGAAGCCGCCGCCGGCCTTGCCCGGCACGCCGGGCGTCAGGTCGCCGCTCTGCTCCGGCGCGGTGCCCTTGCCCGCCTCGGGACAGCCGCGCAGGGTCGCCGACTTGGAGCCGCCCCCCACGCGGCGCGCGGTCACCACAGTCGGCGCAGTGCCGATGCGCGCGCTCTTGGTGGCCTTGCCGTTCGGCGGGACGCTGATGCGCAGCGTGTGCGGCGTCAGGCCCGCGCCCTGGACGTCCAGCCGCTGCGTCGAGGCGGTGTTGTTGGCCGCGCTGATCGCGACTGTGCCGCCGCCGCCCTCCTCACAGCGCATGTCGTATGTGACCGTCAGCGGCTTCGGGGTCGCCGCGAAGTTGTAGCGCACCCCGTCCACCGCCACGTTGTCGGCGTAGGCGTCCAGGGCCGCGCTGACGTTCAGGTAGACGTTGATCACGTGCGCGTTCGGCCCCTCGGCGGCGACCACGTCGGCCAGCGTCACCGGCTTGTTCGCCGGGATGGCGCCGAAGGCGCGGGAGGACCACCAGACGGCCGCGCCGCGGCGGTTGGCGAACGTGCGCCATGTGCCGGTGCCCAAGCCGCCGTCGAGGTGCGGCTGGTAGCTCAGGGTCGTGTAGAAGTTGCCGCCGGCGATCTCCAGCTGCAGGTTCACCCCGTACTGCGGGTCGGCGCCGGAGGCGACGTAGGCGCTGTACGCGATCCGGCTGCCGGCCACCTTGCCCAGCGGGGCGACCAGCGGCAACTGCGCCTGGGCGCGGGCGCCGCCGGCCAGGTTGTCCAGGCGCAGGCTGCCGTCCTTGCGGACCGGGTCGTCCACGGCGCCGGAGATGGCCACCTCGCCGGTGTTGGACGGCGAGACGCGCCAGCCCTGGGCTCCGGACAGGGTGGTGACGCGGACGCCGGCGACCGCGCCAGCGGGCCCGGCGGTCAGGACGGCAAGGGTCAAAGGTGCTACGGCGAGGCCGGTGAGCAGTCGATGTTTCATGATCACAGTCGAGACGGTCCGGGCCCCGAGGGGCCGGACCGACACGGGCCGGATCGGCTGGGGGCGGTATAAGACCGATGATCAGCTCGGGCCGGTGCCGGAGCCGTTCGCCGAGGACCCGATCGCGGTCAGCCGGGCGAAGACGATCACGGTGCTGAGGTAGGCGTGGGTCGCCCGGTCGAAGCCGCCGCCGCAGGTGATGAGGCGGAGGGCGGGGTAGCCGGGGTCGTTGTAGACGAGGTCGCTGGGGAAGCTGTCGTCCGGGTAGGTGGCCACCCGCTCCACCGTGAACGTCGCCTCGGTGTCGTCGTCACGCGCCACCTGGATCTGTGCGCCGGGACGCAGATCTCTGAGATAGAGGAAGACAGCTGTCTGCTTCGGGGTGTCCAGATGGCCCCAGATCACCGACGCGCCCTGGCTGCCCGGCGACGCCGTGCGGCCGTACCAACCCACCTCGTCCGGCCGGTCGAAGGGCGGGGTCTCGGGAACGCCGTCGGGATCGGTGCCGGTGACGACGATCGGGGCTTTGATGCCGAGCGCGGGAATGGTCAGCAGGGTCGGGATGCCGTCGGACGAGAGAGTCGTGGACGATGCCGACGGCGTAGGCGGTGCAGGTGCCGGCGGAGCCGGAGCCGCACTAGAAGCCACGGCCACCGGCCGCAAAGACCGCGCCGGTACTCCCGAACGAGGCCCGCCCGCACAGCCGGCCACGCAACCGAAGGCCACTGCCGCAGCTACCCAAACCCGAATGATCCGCACGCATCCCGACCATAGCGACCGGCCGTGCCCTACCCGTTGAACCACCCCGGAATGTCGAACCGCGTCTCCCGGTCGGCCGTCATCTCCCGCAGCGCTTCCTCGATCGCGGCCATCCGTTCCTCGCCGAGCCGCTCAGCCCAGCGCGCCCGCAGGTCCGCCATCACCTTGAACGCCTGCTGCTGCACGTCCACCCCGCGCGACGTGAGTCGGATGATCTTGCTGCGCGCGTCCTCCGGGTCCGCGACCCGCTCCACGTACCCCTCGCGCTCCAGCCCCTCGATCGTCTTTCCGGCCGCCTGCTTGGACACTCCGAGCCGCCGCCCCAGCTCGGAGGCGGTGACCCCGTCGCCGATGGCCTTGAACGTGACGCCGTGCAGCGGCCGGAAGCCGGCGTGCCCGGCCTCGGCGAGCTCGGCGTGCACGTCGTCGATCAGGGCGCGGAATCCGAGCAGCAGGAGTAACGGCAGGTCGGAGCCGCGCGGCGGAAGAGTGCTTGACACAATCGACAACCCCATTGTCTATTAAGGACAACACTGTTGTCGATTCTAGTCGATGTGATCCCAGGAGCGACCATGCCTGTCATCCGTACTTCCGAGAACCGCCAGGCCCAGACCCCGGCGGGCACCATGACCACCCTCGCCTCGCCGACCCTCGGGGCGGCGGAGCGGCCGATCTGGCGGGTGGACGTCGCCGCCACCGCGCCGGCCGGTCCGCTGCACGTCATCAATGTCGAGCAGATCTGGGTCTTCACCGAGGGCGGTGCCGAGGTGACCGTGGACGGGGAGACCCACACCGTGCGGGCCGGGGACACCGTCGTGGTCCCGGCCGACGCCGAGCGCCAGGTCGTCCCGGACGCCGCGACCGGGTTCAGCGCGATCGTGACCGCTCCGGTCGGGGGCCGCGCGTGGATGCTGCCGCGGGAGGGCGACGGCGTCGTGCCGCCGTGGACCGCCTGATCGCCTGACCGCCTGATCGCCTGACCGCCTGAACCGCGTGACTCGGTGAAGCCAGACCGACCGCCCTACCCGTTCAAAGTCCCCAGCGTGACCGTCGCAGTGTGCTTCGACCCGTCCGGCGCCGTGTAGGCGACCGGGACCTGCTGTCCCGGCTTGAGGGACACCAGCACCTGGGACAGCGTCGTCAGGTCCGGCGTCGAGGAGCCGTTCACCGCGGTGATCACGTCCCCGACCTTCAACCCCGCGTTCCCAGCGGCGCTGTTCGGCTCGAGTTCGGCGATGCCCACGCCGGCCGGCTGCCCGTTGTTGTCGACCACGCCGATCACCTTCACCCCGAGCCCGGCGCGCCCGGAGTCGGTCACCTTCCCGGAGGCGATCAGCTGGTCGGCGATCTGGGTGGCGGTGGCGGTCGGGATCGCGAAGCCGATGCCCGGTGCGGCGCTGTTGCCCAGCTCCGGGTTCAGCGCCGCGGCCGACGGGATGCCGACCACCTCGCTGGACAGGTCGACCAGCGCGCCGCCGCTGTTGCCGTTGTTGATCGCCGCCGAGGTCTGGATGGCGTCGCCGACGGTGATCGCCGCGCCGCCGCCGCTGGAGCCGTCGTTGGAGGTGACGGTCCGGCCCAGCGCCGAGACGATGCCCTCGGTCACGGTGCCGGTCAGCCCGAGCGGACTGCCCATCGCCAGCACGACCTGCCCGACCCGCAGCTTGGTGGAGTCGCCGAACTTGGCCGGCTTCAGGGTGCCCCCGCCGCTGCCGACCCGGATCACCGCGATGTCACCGGCCGGGTAGCTGCCGACCAGCGAGGCGGTCAGCGGCTGGCCGCCGGTGGGCTGGGTGACCTGGAAGCTGGTGGCGCCGGAGACGACGTGGGCGTTGGTGACGATGTCGCCCTTGGCGTCGTAGACCACGCCGGAGCCCAGTCCGCTGCTGGTGCTGATCTGCACCACCGAGGGCAGCACGTTCGAGACCACCTGCTCGTAGTCCGACTGCAACTGGTCGGCGGTCTGCGCCGAGGCCGAGGCGGACGGCGTCGGGGAGCTGGAGGACGCCGCGGCCGGCGCCGAGTCCGACGACTTCGCCTTCGACGATCCGCAGCCGGCGGCGGCCAGCAGGAGCACGGACACCGCGGCGGCCGCGGCCGCACCCTTGTTCGCACGCTGGTTCAACGGTGACCTCGCTGAGTCGGGGGCAACGGTCACCCGCTGGTTTGCGCGCCCCGGGGCCTGCGCAAACGTCGCCAGCGCCGGACGTGTGAACCGCCGGGTGTGACAGAATCCGGCGCGGACGGCAACTACAGGTGTGAGCGAGACGACGACGCAGCGACCCAAGCGCCCTCGAGATCAGCCGCGAACGGAGCCCACGCATCCGCCGGGCCCCCGGCGGCCGGCCCCGGACCACGACCCCGCCGCCGGTTTCGAGCAGTTGTACCGCGCCACCATCGACGCGGTCACCGCCTATTTCGCCCGACGCACCACGGACCCGCAGACGGTCGCCGACCTGACCGCGGACACCTTCGTCGAGGCGATCACCTCCTACTCGACCTTCGACCCCCGCCGCGGCACCGCGCGCGCCTGGCTGTTCGGCATAGCGCGCCGGGTCTTCGCCAAGCACTGCGAGACCGACGCGCGCCAGCGCGAACGCGCGGTGCGGCTGGCCGGGCGCCGCGATCTGGCGGCGGACCACGTCGAAGAACTCCTCGACCGCATCGACGCCGAGCGGGCCGGCCGGGCCCTGGTCACCGAGCTGACCAGGCTGCCGGAGCTGGACCGCCAAGCCGTCGAACTGGTCGACCTCGCGGGCCTGAAGGCCAAGGAGGCGGCGAGAGTGCTCGGCATCTCCGCGGGCGCGCTCCGCATGCGGCTCATGCGCGCCCGAACCCGTCTACGAAGGGCGCACGACCCGCGCCCGGAATCCGGAGTGACATCATGACCGACTTCGCCGACAGCCTCTTCGAGGACCTGATGGCCGAGCACGGGGCCGAGCTGACCTCGGCCACTGCCGCGCCGACCCCCGCCCGCCGCCGGTACACCCGCCCGGCCTGGGCCAGTGCCGGCACCGTCGCGGCGGCCGGCGCCGCGGTCGTCGGCTTCACCGTCTTCAGCGGCACCGCCTCGGCCTACGCCGTGACCGACAACCACGACGGCACCGTGACGGTCTCGGTCACCAAGGCCGAGGGCATCTCCGGTGCGAACGCCAAGCTGCACAAGATGGGGGCCAGCGCGGTCGTGCTCAAGGCGACGCCCGGTTGCCCGTCGCTCGATTCCTTCGCCACCCCCACCCCGAACGTCGGCAAGACGGGCCTGCGCATGCAGGCGGGTCCCGGCGGCAAGGACACGGTCACCATCCAGGCCCAGGGCCTGCCGAAGAACGAGACCATGCTGATCGCGTTCGGCTTCGACGGTGTCAAGGGCCAGGTCGGCATGGTGCTGACCACCGGCCCGGTGCCGGCGTGCGTGAGCCTGCCGGTCGTGCCGCCGAACGGCGCCGTGAGCGGTGACGGCGGCGGTCTGCACACGCAGCCGGGCCCCGGCTCCGCGCCGGCGCTGGACCGGCAGCACGGCTGAGTCCGGGTACTGACCAGCTCCGGATCGGCGCGGGGGACGCCGGTCCGGAGCTCGTTCTTGCTGCTCACTCCTGCGCCGCGACGGCCTCGATCTCCCGATACCGTTCATGCGCGGTCTGCCGGGTCACGCCCAGCGCCTCGCCGATCAGTTCCCAGCTCAGCTCCCGGGCCCGAGCGGCCCCCACGGCCGTCGCGATCTCGGAGCCGACGCGGCTCTGCGTGACCCGCAGAGCCTTGATGACCGCCAGCGGGCGGGCGTCGTACTCGCCTTCCTCGCGCGCCGTCTGGAGCGCGCTGACGAATCCCTCGGCGGCCTTGGCGGCGGCGAGGAAGTACACGGTGACGTCGTCCATGTGGATGTCCCACTGTCCGCGCGCCGCCGCCTCGGCCTGCGGGTCGTACCCGACCCGCTCGCCGCGCCACCCGCACACGCACGCCGGGAGCAGCCACGCCGGTTCCACGCCCGGGTCGTCCACGCTGCCGCCCGCCGACCACCAGCCGTCCCGGAACTCCAGCTCGGACCAGCGGCCGCCGGAGCCGTAGGCCGGGATGACGCCGTTGGCCAGCACCCCGACCGCGTGGCCCTCGTGCTCCTCGTCGGGGACGCCTTCGTAGAGCCAGCCCATCGCGCGCTCCTTTTATGTCAGGATTTCCTTACGCTTGACTGTATGGGAATCCTGACATGAGTTCAAGGAGTCGGTCCGGCGGCCCTCAGCGCTCAGCGCCGATCCGGCACGCCGGAACCGCCCTGCCGCTACTCCGAACGAGGCCGCGTGCAGCGTCCCGCCTCACTCCGCCGGCCGAACCCCGGTGGCCGCCGGACACCATCAGCCTTCGACTGGACCGGCGCGGGTCCACGCGGCGCCCGCCTCAGCGACGGGACCGGAGGCAAGGAGTGGCGCACCGCATCCGCTCCATCGCCTCTGCCCTCCTCC
Source organism: Catenulispora pinistramenti (assembly GCF_018274385.1). Classification (GTDB taxonomy): domain Bacteria; phylum Actinomycetota; class Actinomycetes; order Streptomycetales; family Catenulisporaceae; genus Catenulispora; species Catenulispora pinistramenti. The sequence goes on from NZ_JAAFYZ010000137.1 coordinate 11,484, forward strand.
TCACCCTCGCGGCCCTCCTCGCCCCGCTCGCCGTGGCCTCCGTCTGGATGGCCGACGAGCTCGGCGACACCGACCGCTACGTCGCGACCGTCGCCCCGCTCGCCACCGACCCGGTGGTCCAGAACGCCGTCACCACCCAGGTCACCACCGCGATCGTCAGCCGGCTCGATGTCAAAGGTCTGGTCGGCGCGGTCACCGGCGCGCTCACTGCGGCGGCCCCGAGCCAGCCGAAGCTGGGATCGACGCTCCAGAACCTTTCCGGCGCGCTGACCGGTGGCATCACCGACTTCGTGCAGCAGGCCGTCCACCAGGTCGTCACCTCCAGCGCCTTCCCCAGCCTGTGGAACCAGGCCAACCGCGCCGCGCACACCGTCCTCATGGACGCCCTCACCGGCTCCAGCGGCGTGATCGGCACCGGCGACGGCCAGGTGACGATCAGCCTGGCCCCGATCGAGGACGCGGCCAAGCAGCAGCTGGCCGCCGCGGGATTCCCGGCCGCCGCCGACATTCCCGACATCAACGCCACCTTCGTCGTGGCCCAGACCGACGCGTTGCACAGGGCCCGTACCGTGTTCAACGTCGTGCAGGTTTTCGGGAACTGGCTGCCGCTGATCGTGGTGGTGTTGTTCGTGGCCGGGGTCCTGCTGGCGGTGCGCCGCCGCCGCGCGTTCGGCTACGGCCAGCTCGCCATCGCCGTCACCTGTGCGCTGGTCGGCGTCGGGCTGTGGATCGGCCGCCACGTCTACCGCGACCACCTGCCGTCGGGCGTGGACGCTGATGCCGCGATGCTGCTGTACGACACGGTCGTCCGGTTTCTGCGCACGACGGTCCGCACCATCGCCGTGCTCGCGCTGGTCCTCGCCCTCGGCGCGTACTTCACCGGCCCGGCCGCCTTCGCCCGGCACATCCGTGCGCTGTGCAAGGCCGTGATCGGCCACGGCAGGGCCCTGACCCGGCGGGTCGGCATGTCCACCGGGCCGGTCGGGCCGTGGGTCAACCGGCACCGCCGCGCGGTCAGCGCGGCCGTGGTCGGCGTCGCGCTGATCGCGTTCCTGCTCTATGACGACGCCAGCGGTACGGCTGTCCTGACGTTCGCCGCTCTGCTCCTCGCGGCGCTGGCGCTCGTGGAGTTCCTGGATCCCGGCGATCCGGCGGCGGCTTCCCCCATTTCTGGTTAAGGACCTTTCACAGACTCTTGACGACCTGGTCGGGGGGTGAGTAGCGTACGCCCCGATCTCGTTAGGAAGCTTTCCTAAATCAGTCGTGCGCTGTTCCAGCTCCGCTGCACTCTGCGTCATCCGCCAAGCCCACGAGGAGTCGGGCATGAGATCCAGAGACACGCTCCGCACACGCCGCACCGCGACCCGAGCGTTCGGGGCCGTCGCACTCGTCTGCGCGGTCCTCGCCGGAACCGTCCAACTCGCGACGGCCGGCAGCAGTTCGCCGGCCCCCCCGAGCCCACCGGCCGTGACGCCGCGGGCCGCGGCCGATCCGGCCACCGGCTCCACGGCGATCCAGAACCTCGGCGCGGCCACCGGCTGGAAGGTCCTCACCAGTGCGACCGCCACCCAGAGCGGTTCGCAGATCTCCACGCCGGGCTTCTCCACCTCCGGGTGGCTGACCGTCGCCAACGACGGCGGGGGAGCGCCGGGCACCGAGATCAATGCCCTGCTCCAGAACGGCGCGTGCCCGAACGTCTACTTCTCCAGCAACATGAAGAGCTGCTTCGGGCAGATGACCAAGATCGGTGCGGACACCATCGCGCAGTTCTCGGTCCCGTGGTGGTACCGCACCGACTTCACCGCGCCGCCGAGCGGCCAGGGCGCGCGATTGATCCTGAACGGCGTCGTCGGTTCGGCCGACGTCTGGGTCAACGGCTCACAGGTGGCCTCGTCCTCGACGGTCACCGGCGACTACGTCCAGAACGTCTTCAACATCGGCTCCAAGCTCGTCAGCGGGACCAACTCGCTGGCCATCGAGATGCACCCGAACAACCCGAACTCGATGCTGACGCTGGACAACGTGGACTGGACCCAGATCCCGCCGGACAACAACACCGGCATCCAGTTCCCGGTGCAGTTGGAGACCGGCGGCCCGTTGATCGTGGACGACGCGCACGTGAACCAGGACACCGCCGGCAACCTGTCCAGCAGTGCACTGACCGTGAAGGCGTCGGTGGTCAACGTCACCGGCTCGTCCCAGACCGGCGCGGTCACGGTGAGCCTCACCCCGCCCGGCGGCGGGTCGCCGATCTCGGTGACGCAGAACGTCACCGTCGCCGCCAACGCGACCTCGACCGTCACGTTCACGCCGTCGAGCTATCCGGCGCTGACCCTGTCCGCGCCGCAGATCTGGTGGCCGTACCAGATGGGTGCGCAGCCGCTCTACACGCTCACCACCGCCGTCGCGCAGAACGCGACCGTCCTGAATTCGACCTCTGAGACCTTCGGCATCCGGACCGTCAGCTCGGACCTGATCGGGTCCGGCAGCGCCGCCTCCTCCGGGGTCCGGCAGTTCGGCATCAACGGCCAGCCGCTGGTGATCCGCGGCGGCGGCTGGGATCCGGACCTGTTCCTGCGCTACGACCCGGCGGACACCGCGCAACAGATCGCCCTGATGAAGTCCATGGGCCTGAACGCCATCCGGCTGGAGGGCCACTTCATGCCGCCGGACTTCTATCAGCAGATGGACGCCGCCGGGATCCTGGTCAACGTCGGCTACCAGTGCTGCGACGAGTGGGAGAACAGCGGCTCGGCCGGCACGGTGTATCAGAACACCGCGACGACCCAGGGCGCCGTCTGGCGCAACCACCCGAGCATCTTCAGCTTCCAATGGAGTGACAACGCGCCGTCCTCGACCCAGGAATCCGAGGCGCTGAACGGCTTCGCCGCCGCCGACTACCCCGGTCCGTTCGTCTCCTCGGCCGAATACAACTCCAGCTCTCAGCTCGGAGTGTCTGGCGAGAAGGAGGGTCCTTATGACTGGGTCCCGGCCAACTACTGGTACGACACCTCGCACTACCCGTCCGGCGACTCGACGCTGACCAACGCCGGCGGCGCCTGGGGTTTCGACTCCGAACAGAGCGCGGGCGACACCGTGCCGACGATGGACTCGATCAACCGCTTCCTGTCGGCCTCGGACCAGTCCGCCCTGTGGCAGAACACCGGCGCCAACCAGTACCACACGAACTACGAGGGCACCGGCCACAGCGGCTACTCGTTCGGCACGCTCTACAACCTGGACCAGGCCATCTCCAAGCGTTACGGATCCTGGTCGAGCCTGGTGCAGTACGTGCAGGAGGCGCAGGCCCAGAACTACGAAGACACCCGCGCGCAGTTCGAGGCCTTCATCGCGCATTCCACCAACTCCACGCAGCCCTCGACCGGCACCATCTACTGGCAGATGAACAAGGGCTGGCCGACGCTGCTCTGGTCGCTCTACAACAACGACTACGACCAGGCCGGCGCTTACTTCGGCGCCCAGGAAGCGAACCGCTCGCTGCACGCGATCTACACGCTCGACAACCACACCGTGACGGTCGACAACCTGTCCGGCCAGACCCAGTCCGGCGTGACCGTCGAGTCGAAGGTCTACAACACCTCCGGCACGCTGCTCGACGACCAGACGTCGGGTTCACTGTCCCTGGCCTCGCAAAAGGTCCAGAACAAGGTGCTCACGCCGAAGCTGCCCAGCGGCTCCAACACGGTCTACTTCGTTGAGTTGCTGGTCAAGCAGAACGGCGGCGTGGTCGACCGCAACGTCTACTGGGACTCGACCACGCCGGACGCGGTGAACTGGGGCAAGACCGTCCCGTCCGGCGGCGGCAACCCGCAGGCGACGATGACCTCCTACGCGAATCTCAGTGCCCTGCAGAACCTGCCGTCCGCCACGGTGTCCACGACCGCCTCGACCAAGAGCCAGCCCGGCCCGAACGGTGCCGACAGTCTGGTCACCGTGACCGTCACCAACAAGTCCACGACACCGACCGTCGGCTTCCTGCTCCGCGCGGACCTGCGGCGCGGCACGGCCTCGGGCTCGGAGCTGTCCGGCGACAACGAGGTGACCTCGGCGGTCTGGGGCGACAACGACGTCACGCTGTGGCCGGGGGAGTCCCAGACCCTGACCGCCACCTTCAAGTCCGCCGACCTCCAGGGCGCGACGCCGGTCGTGAGCCTGTACGGCTGGAACGCGGCGAAGACCGACGTGGTCGCGGGCACCGGGACCGGCGTCACGAACGACTTCTCGCTCGCCGACTCCCCGGCCGCCGGGACCGTGACGCAGGGTTCTTCGACGGCCGCGACCGTGTCCACCTCCGTCGTGAGCGGAAGCGCGGAATCGGTCGCCCTGACCGCCTCCGGCCTGCCGACCGGCGCCACCGCGACGTTCAGCCCGGCCTCGGTGACGGCCGGCGGCTCGGCCACGCTGACCGTCGCGACCGCGGCGAACACCCCGGCGGGGACCTACCCGATCACCATCACCGGTACCGCCCCATCCGCGACGCACACCGCGAGCTATTCGCTGACGGTGAACTCCTCGGGCGGGACTTCCTGCACACCGGCCCAACTGCTCGCCAATCCCGGCTTCGAGTCCGGAGCCGTCGACTGGACCCAGACCTCCACGCTGGGCTTCACCCCGATCACCAAGGCGACGTCGGCTGAACCGGCGCACTCCGGTTCGTGGGTCGCCTGGTTCAACGGCAACGGCAGCAAGGACACCGACACCGCCGCGCAGACCGTCACGATCCCGGCCGGCTGCACCGCGGCGCTGTCCTACTGGCTGCACATCGATTCCACCGAGAGCACGACCACGGCGAAACCGGACACCTTCAAGGTGCAGGTCCTGAACTCCGCCGGAACCGTGCTCGCGACCGTCGGCTCGTTCTCCAACCTCGACGCGGCCGACGGCTACACCCAGCACACCGCCGACCTCTCCGCCTACGCCGGTCAGACCGTCACGCTGAAGTTCACCGGCGCGGAGACCGACACCAGCGGTGGCACGACCACCTTCGTGGCCGACGACACCGCCCTGCAGACCAGCTGAATCCCCACACCCCCACCGCAGAAAGGATCGAGCACTGTGAAACGCCGCACGCAGCGGGTGCTCAGCCTGGCGACCGGAATCAGCACCCTGGCCGGATGCGTGGCGCTCGCCGCCACCCAGACGGCCGCCGTCCACGCCGCCGGACCGAACTACGCGTTCCCCCAGCACCAGACCTACAAGGTCGGCGTCATGCCGTCGGCCTCGCAGGCCACCCGGGACGCCGCCGTGGAGAAGCAGTACGACTCCTGGAAGTCCACCTATCTCGTCCACGGCTGCGCCAGCAACGAGTACTACGTCTCCACCAAGGGCGACGGCGACGCCACCAACAACGGCCCGGTCTCCGAGGGCCAGGGCTACGGCATGAACATCGTGCCGCTGATGGCCGGGTACGACGCCAGTGCGCAGACCGAGTTCAACGGACTGTGGCAGCTGGTCAAGGACCACGAGGACCAGTACGGCCTGATGCAGTGGCAGCTGGACGGCAAGAGCTGCAAGTACTACAGCTCCGGCACGCCGGACGGCGCCACCGACGGCGACCTGGACATCGGCTACGGCCTGATCCTCGCCGACGAGCAGTGGGGCGGATATACCAGCGACGCCAAGACCTGGCTGACCAACTTCTGGAACCACGACGTGGCCCCGGACGGCCATCTCAAGTGCGAGGACGACGGTCCGAACACCGACACCCGGCCCTCGGACCACATGATCGACCACCTGCGGGCGTTCGCGGCGTATGACACCTCGCACGACTGGAGCAAGGTCATCTCGCGGACCGAGGCGGTCGACAGCTCGCTGGTGAGCAACTACTCCTCCTCCGCCGGCCTGTTGTCGGACTTCGTGGTCGGCGCCGACGGCAGCAGCCCCAAGCCCGCCCCGGCGAACTACCAGGAGGACCAGCCGGACAACATCGTCGGCTACAACTCGATCCGGGTGCCCTGGCACATGGGGACCGACGCGCTGCTGAACGGCTCTTCGGTGGCCTCGTTCGAGCTCGGCGACGCGAAGAAGTGGGAGGCGTGCGCCAAGCAGGTCTCCGGCGACAACCCGGCGAACGTCTACCCGCACCTGAACCTGAATTGCACCGGCTACAACACCTCGGATGTCGCCGAGGAGGCCGGGGACTCGATCGGTCCGTCGGCGATGGCCGCCGGGGACCAGGCGTGGACCGACAAGATCTGGAGCTACCTCCAGACCAACCCCTACGGCGACGGCTACTACGGCGAGACCATCAAGACCCTGGTCATGATCGTCATGGCCGGTGACTACTGGAGCCCGGCCTCGGTGTCCACCCCGCCGCCGGCCGACGACTTCTCGGTCTCGGCGTCGCCGGCGTCCGGCTCGGTGAGTCAGGGTTCCGCGGCGACGGTCTCGGTCGGGACGTCGGTCACGTCCGGATCGGCGGAGTCGGTCGCGCTGACCGCCTCTGGGCTCCCGTCCGGTGCCACCGCCGCCTTCAGTCCTGCCTCGGTGAGCTCGGGGGCGTCCTCGACGCTGACCGTCTCCACGGCCGCGACGACCCCGGCGGGCACGTATCCGATCACCATCACCGGGACCGCGTCTTCGGGATCGCACACAGCGTCGTACTCGTTGACCGTCACCGGCTCCGGCGGCGGGACGTGCACCGGCGCGCAGTTGCTGGCCAACCCGGGCTTCGAGTCCGGCGCGACCTCCTGGACCCAGTCCTCGACGCTGGGCTTCACCCCGATCACCAAGGCGACGTCGGCTGAACCGGCGCACTCCGGTTCGTGGGTCGCCTGGTTCAACGGCAACAGCAGCAAGGACACCGACACCGTCGCGCAGACGGTGACCATCCCGGCCGGCTGCACGGCGACCCTGACCTACTGGCTGCACATCGACACCACGGAGAACACGACGACCGCGAAGCCGGACACGTTCAAGGCGCAGGTCCTGAACTCCTCCGGGACCGTGCTGGCGACCGTCGGCTCGTTCTCCAACCTGAACGCGGCCTCGGGCTACTCCCAGCAGACCGCCGACCTCTCGTCCTACGCGGGACAGACGATCACGCTGAAGTTCACCGGCTCCGAGACCGACACCAGCGGCGGAACCACGAACTCTGTCATCGACGACACCGCGGTGACCACTTCCTGAACCTGACCGATTCCTGAACCTGACCGAAAAGGGGCGGCACCGGCCCCGGCGCTTTGAGGGAGGCGTCGGGGCCGGTGCCTGTTCTGCTCCGGGTCTTCTACCGGATTCACTGCTCCACGAAGTAGTGGTCCTGCTCCAGGTCCTCGATCAGACCGGCGTGCTCCGGCTCCCAGCCGACGACCTCGCGGGTGAAGTCGTTCGACATCGGGTTGTCCAGGCCGACCAGTCCGCCGAGGAAGCCGAAGTGCTCGGCGGCCTCGTCGGCGCCGATCGACTTGGTCGGCAGGCCGAGCCGCTTGCCGTAGGCCTCGGCGATCTCGCGGAAGGCGTAGCCCTCGTTCTCGACGCCGTGCAGCCGGGTGCCCGCCGGCGCCTTCTCCAGCGCCAGCCGGTAGAGCCGGCCCGCGTCCCGGGTGTTGAGCCCGGTCCAGCGGTTGCCGCCGTCGCCGAGGTAGGCCGCGAAGCCCTTCCGCCGCGCGATGCCGATCATGATCGGGCCGAAGCCGTGGTGGTCCAGGTCGCTGTGGACCAGCGGGGCCAGCCGGATCCATGAGGAGCGGACGCCGCTTTCGGCCAGCGCGATCATCGTGTTCTCGGAGGCGACTCGCGGGCCGGCCGGCAGCGTCTGCCGCTCCAGACCGAGTTCGCCCGGGGCCCGCATGGCCAGCATCAGGCTGCCGCCGGTGCCGACGAAGGGCTTGCCGGTGCCGGCCAGCCGCTCGCCGACGGCCTGGATGACGCGCAGGTCCTTGGCGGCGGCGTCCGCCACGTCGGTGAAGGAGTGGTCGTAGGCGAGGTGGATGACGCCGTCGGCGGCGGCCGCGGCGTCCAGGTAGGTGTCCGGGTCGAAGACGTCGCCGCGGTGCACCTCGGCGCCGCGGGCGGCTATCCGCTCGGCCGCGGCGTCGTTGCGGGCCAGCCCGACGACCTGGTGCCCGGCTTGGAGCAGTTCGGGGACGACGGCCGAACCGATGTGTCCGGACGCGCCGGTGACGAAAACACGCATGGTGGCCTCCCGGGCCATTGATGACAGTTGCTGACATCAATCAGGCTAGCACTGATGTCAGCCACTGTCATCAACTACCATGGGGCCATGAGTCGCTGGCCGTCGAACCCCCGAGGACGTCTCCAACAAGCCGCCATGGAACTGTTCACCGAGCACGGCTACGACCAGACCACGGTCGCCGGGATCGCCGAACGCGCCGGTCTGACCGAGCGCACCTTCTTCCGTCACTTCAGCGACAAGCGCGAGGTCCTGTTCTTCGGCGGGGAACAGCTGGAGGCGATGATGGTCGCGGCGCTCAGGTCCGCCCCGCCGGAGGCCACCCCGCTCGGCGCGATCGAGGCGGCGCTGTCCGCGGTCACCGAGTTCTTCGACGAGCGGCACCCCCTGTCCCAGGCCCGCCAGGTCATCATCGACGCGCACCCCGAGCTCCAGGAGCGGGAAGGCGCCAAGATGGACAGGATCGCCGGGGCCCTGACCGAGGCGCTGCGCGCGCGGGGCGTGCCGGACCCGGACGCGCGGCTGACCGCGGACGCCGGCATCGCCGTGTTCCGCTCGGCGTTCGCGCAGTGGGTGCGCAGCGACGTCGGCGATATGAGCGCCTGCATCGAGGAGTGCCTCGCGACGCTGGAGAAGGTCATCGAGCAGGGGCGCTGAGCTCGGCTGTTCGGCTGCTCGGTCGGGGTCGGCCTGCCCCGACCGCATCAGCGTGCCGGGGGCCTGGTCACACCGTTTTCCGTTGTTCCAGCTCGGCGAACCTCGCGGGATCAGGCTGGGCGGCGCACGGCGAGCGCTCGCGTACCGTCAGCGTCTCGGCCGCGTGTACTGCAATGTCGCGGCGAGCTTGTCGGCCAGCTCGAACAGCTCGTCGCTGAAGAACAGCGCCTGCCAGGTCATGGTGAACAGCAGCACGCCGTCCACGCCCTCGGTCCGGATCGCGTAGGCGACGGTCTGCAGGACCGGGCCGTCGCCGAACTCGTCGATGCTGCCCTGGAAGCGGTGCCGGGCCCGGACCGCCTGCCCGATCGGCAGCTCGCCGCGGGTGGTCTCCGGCTGCTCCAGCGAGATCGACAAGGCCGTCCCGAAGTAGTCGGCCAGTTCCTCCACGGTGAGGCCGGCGTCCGCCTTCAGACCCCGGACCTCGATCCGGGCCAGCTCGCCGTGTTCGGGCTGCGGGCAGAACGAGAACGCGAGCGCGGGGCTCCGGGTGCGGGAGTCGGCCGCGGCCGTCAGCAGCGCTTCGGACAGCGCAGCCACGACGTCCCGGGGCGTGTTCGGGGCCAGGCGGCTGAACGCCACGGACTCGGCCCAGCTTTCCAGGTCGGCCGGGGACAGCGAGGCCTCGACGGGCAGCTGGATCGCGCCGCCGGGGACGCCGATGTCCACGTTCAGGTCGGTGATCGCGATGCTCATGGTCAGAAAGTCCATCCGAAGGTGCCGACGATGGTGTCGAACAGCTCGGCCATGACGTCGGCGATGGGTTCGACCGGGGTGGAGAAGGTGACGACCACCTGGTTGGGGGTGTCGGGGATGTTCAGCCGGTACTCCACCACCGTGGTGACCAGGGTCCGCACTCCCTTGCCGTCCTTGGGATCGGAGACCAGTTCCTCCCGGTACCGGCGGCGCAGCGCCAGGCCGGCGGCCGGCAGCTCGACCATCGTCGCCTCGTGGCCGGCGGCGGCGTAGTTGATCGCCAGCTGGTCCAGGGCGGGCAGGATCCGGCCGAGGGCCGGGACGTAGGTGATGATCGCCGACGCGGACAGCGGTACGTCGCCGATCCGCATCGTCGACAGGTACATCGCCACGCCGCCGTTGTCGTAGGCGGCCTGCGCCTGCTCCCGGATCAACTCGGTGAGCCGGGCCTTGACCAGCGGGAGGTCATCGCGTCCCGCGGTCTGGGTGTCGACCACCTTGGCGATCTGCCGGTCCCAGAACTGCGGGTCCAGCACGACGCGGTGCCAGCCGGTCGGGACGGCCATGCGGTAGTCGCGGGGTATGGGGGGTGCGCCGGGGTCCGGCGTGGCGCCGGCCTCGGGCTGTTGGGCGCCGGTTTCAGGGCCGTTCATCACAGAAGCCTTAGCTTTGCGGGCGAGAGCGCGCGATGCCCAGGCCCGCCAGCGCGGCGGCCACGACGATCGCGGCGATGAGCGCGTACTGCGAACCGGTCCCCTGATCGGACTTGGCGCCCAGCGCCGGGTCCGAGTGGCCGTTCGGGTCGTACACGTAGCTGAACGCGGCCACCGTGCTGCTGCCGACGTTCGTGACGGAGTCCGGGCAGGACTTCAGATCGACGGTCTTGCCGTCGGGGGCCTGCACTGCGCACTCCAGGGTGCGGCCGCCGCCGTGGCTGCTGGTGTGGGCGGAGGCGGTGACCGTGGTCGCCGACGCCTGCTTGCCGTTGTAGCGCAGTCCCAGCGCGGGACCGCCGACGGCGGCGACCACCAGGGCGACGAGCCCGGCCACGGTCAGCCCGGCGGCGATGTTCACACCGCTGCGGGTGGAGTTGGGGAACCGGATGGCGGTGCCGCCGATGGCCAGCAGGCCGAGGAAACCGACGCCGAGCGCGGCCGGGCGGCCGACGTACATCGCCACCACGAGGGTGACCGCCACCGCGACCACGAGCACGGCGAACGCCGTGCCCCACGCCCCGACAGGCGAGCGCTCCGGGCGGGTCTTCCCGCCGCCCGGGCCGCCGGCCGGCCGCGGCTTGGTCTTCGCCGCGGCCCGCTCGGCCTGCATGTCCCGCGCCCCCTCGGGCCGCGGGCCGTGTCCGATCCGGCGGAACGCGGTTTGCGCCGTGGCCCGCTCGACGTCGGTCGGCTCCCGGCCGACGGCGGAGGTGTGGCACGCCAGCACCGCCTCGACCTGCGACGCGCCGTAGGGCGTCGCCGCCAGGGTGCGCAGCTCCTCGATCCGGAACCCCGCAGCCGCCAGGGCCGCCAGGTCGGCGGACCCCAGTCCGTCGAGCAGCCCTGTGATGTCAGCCGGTGTGTGCGCCATCGCCCTCGTGTCCGTCCAGTTCCCTCGTCGCCCGGCTCAGCCGGCCGCGCCCCGCATCCCGGCCAGGATGTCCGCCGGACCGGCGGCGTGCAGGGCGGCCGGGTTGAACAGCGTCTTCATCGCGTTCGGGAACCACGGGTTGTCCGCGCCCTCGGCCACCGCCTTGAACGCGTCCGCGCCCTTGAGGCCGCCGCTGGCCTTGGCCGCGACCTCCCAGGCGCCGGCGCAGTCCTCGCCGCTGATCCAGGCTTCCTTGAAGGTGGAGATCGCCTTGGCGCCGGCCTCGGCCCGCGCCGCGGTCGCCCCGGCCTTCACCCCGGCGCCCAGCAGCTTGCCCGCGCCCAGCGAGAGCACGCCCAGCACGTCGATGCCCACGTCCAGCCAGGTGCCGCGGCCGTCCGTGGCGGACACGGTATCGCAGACCAGCGCGGTCACCGCCGTGACCGCCGCTATGACGGTCACCACCGCGATCAGCAACTCGGAGACGCCGGTGAACATGCCCAGGACGAACAGCGCGGCGCCGGCGATGGCCGCGATCACCCCGGCGATGTGGCCGATGTCGGCCACCACGTCGCCGACCCAGTCCCAGAAGCTCTCCTTCAGGCCGTCGTTGTCGGTGACGTTGTTGATCGCGCCGGCGACCGCCTTCTCCTCGCTGTTGCGCAGGTCCACGGCCGCGTCCAGGTCGTTGCCGGCCTTGGTCAGGTCGCCCGCGGCGTTGGCCTTCTGGCTGTTCAGCCGCTGCATCGCCGGGTCCGGGCTCGGGGTCGGGCTGGCCCCCGGGGTCGGAGCCGGGGTCGGCACCGCGCCGGGCGCGGGGTGCTGCGCGGCCGCGGTGTCGGCCGCGTCGATCTGGCGCTGCGCGGCCTGGTGGTCGTGGTAGGCCTGCTGCCCGCGCCGGATGGCGTCGGCGGCCTTCTTCTGCGCCAGGTTCAGGGTCGAGGCCCACTGGGTGCCCGAGGACCAGGCGATGTCGGCGGTCGGCGGCATGTCCCGGATGTCGGTGCCCAGTGCCGTCGAGGTCTCCCCGAACCGGCCGGCCACCTTCTCCAGCAGGTCGGAGGTGTCGCCGGCCTTCTTGACGAACTCCTTGCCGGCCGGCGACTGCCAGCCCTGGCCGGTGTCCGACAGCGACTTCAGGCGCGCCATCTGCGCGTGGATGTTGTCCGTGGCGTCGCGCATCTGCTTGCCCAGTCCGGCCGGCGCCGTCGGGTCGCCCGGGACGAACTGGTCGACTGTCGCGCCGTCCCAGTCGAATGCGGTCCAGTCAGTCACGCTCAGCCCCCTGACTTCGTCTGTGACATCGCCTTCTCAATGCAGGTGGCGAGGTCGCGGTCCGTCTTCTCGTACGTCTGCGAGGCGTTGGCCGCGATCTGTGAGAGCGTGTCCAACTGGCTGTCGAGCTCGTCGCGCTTCTTGCTCCAGATGTCCGCCATGCCGTGGACGGCGTCGGAGACCGGGCCCGAGCCCATCCCGCCGCGGTAGCCGTCGACGAACTTGGTCGCGTTGTCCACCTGGTCCTTGATCCCTGAGAGTTGCTTCGCCAGGTCGGCGAGCATCCCCGTGTCGATGACCAGATCCGCCATGATTTTTCCCCGTGTGGAGCTCTTATGCGGCTATGCAAGTTTTATGTCAGGTACCGGCCGGGGCTGACAAGGGACGCGTGCCTGTCGGTCCGCCGTCGCCCGGATCCCGGACGCCCGGCCAATTCGGTTGCCCGCTTTGCAGTGCCTTGATCGTGTCCGCCCACATCAATCGCCCTCGTTTGCCCCGCGCGGCCGGGTCCACGCATCATGCGACTGCCTCCGACCGACCGATCAGGGCACCCTATTCCTCTTTTCAGGGGACCACTCCCCGTCCGTCAGGAATCCCCGATCCGCGCGGAACCCGCCACGTCGAGCACCAGCTTGCCGGTGGTCGAACCGGACTCGATCCGCCGGTGCGCCTCGACGACCTGATCCAGCGGCAGTGTCTCCACCTGGATCCGCAGCTCGCCGTCGCCCGCCGCCCGGGCGGCCCGGCGCAGCGCCTGTCCGGCGCGGTCGGGGTGGACCGCGGAGTAGGCGGCGAGGTTGAAGCCCGAGACGGTCTTGTTGCTGAACCACAGCTCGTTGGCGGAGATCCCGACGTCCTGCGCGCCGGAGGCGTTGCCCATGACCACCAGGCGGCCCAGCGGTGCGAGCCGGTCCAGGCTGGCCTGCCGCGCCGGACCGCCGACCATGTCGACCACGACGTCGAACTCGCCCGCGGTGCCGGTCTCGGCGCGCAGGATCACCTCGTCGTAGCCGAAGCCGCGCGCCACCTCGACCTTCGCCGCGCTGCCGACCGTCCCGACCACCCGCCCGGCGCCGAGCAGCCGTGCCACCTGGCCGAGCTGGCTGCCGACGCCGCCGGCCGCCGCGTGCACGAGCACGCTCTCGCCCGGGGCCAGCCGCGCGATCTGGTCCAGCACCAGGAACGCCGTGGTGCTGTTGGACGGCAGCGCGGCCGCGGTCGCCAGGTCCAGGCCCGTCCCGGTCGCCGGATCCGAGCCGGTCCGGTCGGCCGTCCCGTCGGCCAGCGGCGCGACGAGCCGGGCGTCGGTGACCGCGACCTCGGCGTAGCCGCCGCTGTCGACGATCGTCAGCGCGGCCACCGGCTGCCCGACCACGAAACCCTCGACCCCGGCCCCGACCGCGCGGATCCGCCCCGACACCTCGATGCCGGGCACGAACGGCAGCGGCACGTCCACCACACCCTGCCGGTACAACACCTCCGCGAAGTTGGCCCCGGCGTACGCCACGTCGATCGACACCTGCCCGGCGCCGGGCTCGGGCACCGCGATCGCCGCTTCCCGCAACACTTCCGCCTCCCCGAACTCGGGGATGACCACTGCCCTCATCTGCGTGCGCTCATTGCTCATGACGATCATTCTGGCAATGCGGCGCGCCGGGACAGGAGTGCCGGTTCATGCTGGGTTTGGCACCACCAGGCTCGCCCCGGCACCACCAGGCTCGCCCCTACTCTGAGCCGCCCAGCTCGACCGCGCGCCGCAGGTCGGCGACGAACGCCGCAGGCTGCTCCCAAGCCGCGAAGTGGCCGCCGGCCTGGTGTTCCACGAACTCGCGGATGTTCAGGAACGCCTCGGCGTAGCTGCGCGGCGCCGGCTTGATGTCGTGCGGGAACACCGAGAGCACCGTCGGAGTCTGGACCCGCTCGGGCAGCGCGGTGGGTTCCACGTACATGGCGAACGAGCTGCCGATCGTCCCGGTGACCCAATACGCGCTGACCCAGGTGAGCAACTCGTCCGTGGTGAACGCGCCTTCGTCGGACCACGCCTCCAGCTTCTCGACGAGCCACGCCGCCAACCCGGCCGGCGAATCGCCGAGCGCGACGGCGAGTGTGTTCGGCCGCGTCGACTGCTCGGCGATGTACCCGCCCTCCGTCCGGCGCCACTCCGCCGCCTGACTGACGTAGGCAGCCGCGTCCGGCGCGAGTTTGGCCGGGTCCGCCATGAATCCGTGCTGCGGTGAGACGTTCGTCAGGTGCAGGCCGGCCACCCGGTCCGGATGGTCCGCCGCCAGGATCTCCGCGATGGCCGCACCCACGTCGCCGCCGGAGGGCGTGTACCGCGGGTAGCCGAGCTCGGCGAGCGCGTCCGCGACCATCCCGGCGATCCGGTTGGCCGACATGCCGGGAGCCGTGAGCGGGGCCGCGAACGGGAAGCCCGGCAGTGCCGGGACGACCACGTGCAGGTCCGTGAGCAGCGGCAGCACCCGCTGGTACCGCAGCACCGAGTCCGGCCAGCCGTGCAGCAGTACCACGACCGGGGCGTCAGGGTTCGTCGACCGCTGGTGGATCATCCGCAGCTCGGTGTCGCCGGTCCGCACCTTCACCCACGGCAACGCACTGATGCGGCGCTCGTGGACGTCCCAGTCGTAGCCGTCCGTCCAGCGGTCGAGCAGTTCATCGAGGCGCGCGGCGGTGATGCCGCGCGTTCCGTCCGCGCTCCACGGGATCGTGACACGTCGCGTCCGCCGGAGCCGTTCCCGCATTTCGTCGTCCATGTGTACGAGCATACACACCGATGTGTATGCTCGTACACATGACCTCGCGCAACGCCGCCGCGACCCGGCAACGGATCCTGGAGCACGCCCGACCGCTGTTCGCCCGGCACGGTTTCGCCGCGGTCACGGTCAAGGGCGTCGCCGACGCGGCCGGTGTGTCGCCGAACCTCATCACCCGCTACTTCGGCGGCAAGGACGGCCTGTTCCTGGCCGCGACCCGGGTGGAGATCCCAGTCACCGACTCTGTCGGCGGCGACCGTTCCGAGCTGGGCTCCCGCCTGGCGGCGAGCATCGTCCGGCGCTGGTTCGGCGCGCCGGGGGAGGACCCGCTGTTGGTCCTGCAACGGGCGTCCGGCGAGCGGCCCGAAGCCGCCGAAGCGCTGGCCGTCTTCCTGGACACGAACTCGTTGGGACCGCTGTACCACTCCCTGCGGGACAGCGGCCTGGACGACGCGGTCGCCCGCGAGCGCGCCGCAGCCATCGACGCCTTCGTGCTCGGCGTCTCGACCCGGCGCCGCGTGCTGCGGTCTGAACTCGGCGACCCCGCCGAGCTTCAGGCCTGGCTGGCCGCCACCATCCAACGGCTCGCCGACGGGTGATCAGACCGACGAGTTCGCTTGATCAGGCTGACGGGCTCGGCCGATCAGTCCGCCGGGTCCGGCGCCGGCTGCAACCAGTCGAAAGTCCGCTCGACCGCCCGGTGCCAGTTCGCGTACTCGCTCTCCCGGCGCGCCGGGTCCATCGACGGCGTCCACTGCGCCGCGCGGTGCCAGTTCCGGCGCAGCCCGTCCAGGTCCGGCCAGTACCCGACGGCCAGCCCCGCCGCGTACGCGGCCCCCAGCGACACCGTCTCGGCCACCATCGGCCGGACCACCGGCGCCGCGAGCACGTCGGCGATGAACTGCATCAGCAGGTTGTCGGAGGTCATCCCGCCGTCGACCTTCAGCGTGGTCAGGGCCAGCCCCGAGTCGGCGTTCATCGCGTCCACCACCTCGCGGGTCTGCCAGCCGGTCGCCTCCAGGACGGCCCGGGCCAGGTGGCCCTTGGTGATGTACGACGTCAGCCCGACGATGATGCCGCGCGCCTCGCTGCGCCAGTGCGGCGCGTAGAGCCCGGAGAAGGCCGGCACGATGTAGCAGCCGCCGTTGTCCTCGACCGACCGGGCCAGGGTCTCGATTTCGGGTGCGGTGCTGATCAGCCCGAGGCTGTCCCGGAACCACTGGACCAGCGAACCGGTCACCGCGATGGAGCCCTCGAGGGCATAGACCGCCGGTTCGGTCCCGATGCGGTACCCGACCGTGGTGAGCAGGCCGTGGGTCGAGTGCACCGGGGTGTCGCCGGTGTTGAGCAGCAGGAAGCTCCCGGTGCCGTAGGTGCACTTGGCCTCGCCGCGGGCGAAGCAGGTCTGGCCGAACAGCGCCGCCTGCTGGTCGCCGAGCGCCGCGGCGATCCGGACGCCGGGCAGCGCGCGGTCGGCGGTCCCGTAGACCTCGGACGAGGACCGGATCTGCGGCAGCATCGCGGCCGGGACCCCGAAGAACTCCAGCAGTTCCGGGTCCCAGTCCAGGGTCTTGATGTTCATCAGCATCGTGCGGCTGGCGTTGGTGACGTCGGTGACGTGCACCCCGCCGTCGACCCCGCCGGTCAGGTTCCAGATCAGCCAGCTCTCCATGGTGCCGAACAGCACCTCGCCGCGTTCGGCCCGCTCGCGCAGCCCCGGCGTGTGGTCGAGCATCCACCGGATGCGCGGCGCGGAGAAGTAGGTGGCCAGCGGCAGACCGGAGCGTTCCTGGACGATCGCCGCGTCCGGCCGGCGTGCGTACTCGGTGACCATCGCGTCGGTGCGGGTGTCCTGCCAGACGATGGCCCGGCCCAGCGGGTGGCCGGTGTGGCGGTCCCAGACCACGGTGGTCTCCCGCTGGTTGGCGATGCCGACCGCGGCCACCTGCGCGGCGCTCACCCCGACCTTGGCCAGCGCCTCGGGCGCCAGGTGCTCCAGGTTGCGCCAGATCTCGGCGGCGTCGTGCTCGACCCAGCCCGGCTTCGGGAAGTACTGCTTGTGCTCGCGCTGGGCCACCGAGACCAGCCGGCCGCCCCGGTCGAACAAGATGCAGCGGGTGGAGGTCGTGCCCTGATCGATCGACATCACGAAATGCGCGACCATGGTGCGGCCTTTCGGTGGGAACGGGCGGCGAGGGGCGACCGGGACGGGAGGGGAG
>NZ_JAAFYZ010000138.1 GCF_018274385.1 Catenulispora pinistramenti
GCGCCGGGCTGACCGGCGGGACCGGCCTGACCGGTGCGGCGGGTGCCACGGGCACCGGTACCGGCGCGACCGCTCCCGGCGGCCTGGCCTTCCCCGGCGGCACCGAGGGCTTCGGCGGCCGACGGGGCGGCGGCGGCTTCGGCGGCTTCAGCTCGGGCACCGGCGTCGGGCGGATGTTCGACTCCGAGCTCGGCAGCCAGATCAGCTGGCTGATCCCGGCCGCGCTGGTGTTGTTCGTCTTCGGGCTGTGGGCCGCCGGCCGGGCCCGGCGCGCCGACCACGCGCGCTCCGCGCTGCTGGCCTGGGGGCTTTCGCTGCTGAGCACGGCCGCGGTCTTCAGCTACATGCAGGGCATCTTCCACCCGTACTACACGATCGCGCTGGCTCCGCTCATCGCGGTGACCATCGGCATCGGCGGCGGGTTGGTGTGGGCCCGGCGGAAGGAGCCGCTGGCGCGGATCGGGCTCGCGGGCGCGGTCGGTGTCACTGCTTGGTGGTCGTTCCACCTGCTGGGGCAGACGCCTGATTGGTACTCGTGGGTGCGGTATCTGGTCGCGATCGCCGGAGTTGTCGGGACGGTGCTGTTGTTGGCCGGGCCCGGGTGGCTTCGGACTGGTGCCGGTGCTGAGGCTGGTGCTGGTGCTGGTGCTGCGGCTGGCGATGCGGCGGGTGTTGGTGCCGGTGCCGGTGCCGCGGGCGCGGCTGCGATTGAGCAGCCGGGTTGGGTGCCGGCCGGGGCTGAGCAGGGTACTGATGCGGCTGCGGTCGCTGGCGCTCCTGCTGGTGCTGGTGCCGGTGCCGGCACTGCGGTCAACGCGGAGGCCCAGGCCGCGGATCGTGCCGGCTCGCGTAACAGGGCTCTGCGGATCGCCGCCGTGGCGATCGGCGTGGGCTCGGCACTGCTCGGGCCGGCGGCGTATGCCGTGGCCACGACCAGCCAGGGACACAGCGGCTCGATCCCGTCGGCCGGTCCGGCCGGCGCGGGCTTCGGCGGCCCCGGCGGCGGGTTCGGCGGCGGCGGCAAGGGCGGTCGGCACTTCACGATGCCGAACGGCGGCCAGGGCTTCTTCGGCGGCGGCCAGACCGGCCAAGGCGGCACGACCGGCCAGGGCGGCGGCCAGACCGGCCAAGGCGGCTTCGGCGGCCGTGGCGGGTTCGGCGGCGGAACCGGCGGCACCGGCGGAACCGGCGGCACCGGCACCCAGGGCGACACGACCAGCCCGTTCACCCGAGGCGGCGGCATGAACAACTTCCTCGACGGCAGCAAGCCCGGCGCCCAGATCCTGGCCCTGCTGAAGCAGGACGCGTCCAGCTACACCTGGGTCGCGGCGGCCATCGGCGCCCAGAACGCCTCCGGCTACCAACTGGGCACCGGCGACGCCGTCATGGCCATCGGCGGCTTCAACGGCTCCGACCCCTCCCCCACCCTGGCCCAGTTCCAAAAGGACGTCGCCGACCACAAGATCCACTACTTCATCGGAGGCGGCATCGGCATGCGCGCCAACGGCGGCGCCGACGAAGGCAGCGCCATCACCACCTGGATCGAAACCCACTACAAGGCGCAGACCATCGACAACGTGACCGTCTACGACCTGACTTCCCCCACGTCGTGACGATCGCCTAAGGAGAAACAACACAGACTCGGCGGGTGAGTGGGGTACGGCCCACTCACCCGCCGACTTGTGTGCGCGGCGTGGGTTGTTCGACTATGCCCGATAACACCCGATATGCAGTGATCGATCGCTTACTTGCGATTCGCCCCTACTAATCAAGCTACAGAGCGGCGCCCACGAGAACCGGCTCGGGCACCAGCTCCACCCCGAACCGGTCCCGCACCCCGTCGCGGATCTCCCGTGCCAGGCCCAGGACGTCGGCCGCGATCGCGTCGCCGCGGTTCGTCAGGGCCAGGGTGTGCTTCGTCGACAAGGTGGCGGGGCCCGCGCCGTAGCCCTTCGGGTAGCCGGCCTGCTCGATCAGCCAGGCGGCCGAGGTTTTCACGTGGTTGTCCGGGGCCGGGAAGCGCGGGGGTTCGGCCGTGGCGCGGGCGGCGAGTGCTTCGAAGGCCGCCGTGTCCAGGACCGGGTTGATGAAGAATGAGCCCGCGGACCAGGTGTCGTGGTCGTCCGCGTTGAGGACCATGCCCTTCGACGCGCGCACCTTCAGCACGGTCTCGCGGACCTGGGTCAGTGGTGCGCGTTCGCCTTCTGCGACGCCGAGGGCCCGCGCCAGTTCCGGGTAGCGGATGGGGGCCGACAGACGGTCTGCTTCGGAGGGCGCGGGTGGGTCGAAGCCGAACCAGACGGTGAGGACCACGTACTTGCCCGGGTTCTGCTTGAAGATCGAGTCGCGGTAGCTGAAGTCCAGACAGCGGGACTGCATGCCGCGGATCTCGCCGGTCTCGCGGTCCAGGGCGCGGATCCACGCGATGCTGTGGCCGACTTCCTGGCCGTAGGCACTGACGTTCTGGACCGGGGTCGCGCCGGCCGAGCCGGGGATGCCGGACAGCGCCTCGACGCCGACCGCGCCCAGGTCCACCGCTTCGGCGACGAAGGCGTCCCAGTCGTGGCCCGCGGCCACTCCGAGGCGCAGGCCCGAGCAGGTCTTCTGCTTCGTGACGCCGGTGCTGGCGATCTTCAGGACGGTGCCGTCGAAGCCCTCGTCGCCGATCACCAGGTTGGAGCCGCCGGCCAGGATGAGCAGCGGTTCGCCGCGACCGTCGCAGTCCTTGACGGTGTCGACGATCTCCTGCTCCGTGGTCGCGGTCACCATGCGCCGCGCCGGTCCGCCCACACGCAGGGTGGTCAGGGGCGCGAGGGGTGCCGAGGCCTGTTCGAGCATGGAGGACACGCTACCGGGTGCCGGGCCCGGCGGGCGTGTCATCTCAGTCTCCGAACGATCATCACGGGGTCCGAACTGTTCGGACCGGGCCGGTACCGGGCAGGTCAGGGCAGCCGGACGACGGCCCGCGCCAGGCCGAGCACCTTCTCGGCGCCCTCCGGACCGCTCATCGCGGTCAGGTCGACGCGTACCGTGCCGTCCTCGTTCACCGCGCTGACCTTGCCGGTGACGGTCAGCCGGGCGCCGGAGTCCTCGGCCACCCCGTCCGGCACCACGACCGGCTTGGTGAACCGCACCTGGTACTCCACGATCATCCCCGGGTCGCCGCACCAGTCGGTGACCACGCGGATCGCCTCGGCCATGGTGAACATGCCGTGCGCGATCACGTCCGGCAGCCCCACGGACTGGGCGAAGCGCTCGTTCCAGTGGATCGGGTTGAAGTCGCCGGAGGCGCCGGCGTACTTGACCAGGTCCACGCGCCGGATCGGGAAGGTCTGGGCGGGCAGCACGTCGCCCTTGGCGACGTCGGCGAACTTGATCATGACTGCGCCTCCTGGCCGGCCCCGACGACGACCAGCTTGGAGTAGCCCGACACCACGTGCTCGCCGTCCACGGTGACCAGGTCGGTGCGGGTGCTCAGGAAGCCCTGGCCCATGCGCTCGCTGACGTCCTCGATGACCACCGTCGCGGTCAGCTGGTCGTCGGCGTAGATCGGCCGGGCGTAGACGAAGCGCTGCTCGGCGTGCAGCACCCGGCTGAAGTCCAGGCCCAGCTCCGGGTCGTCGATGATGACCAGGGCGGCCGGCCAGGTGATGGCGATCGGGAACGTCGGCGGGGCCAGGACGTCGCGGTGCCCGAGGTCCTGCGCCACCGCCGGGTCGCGGTAGACCGGGTTCGGGTCGCCGATCGCGTCGGCGAACTCGCGGATCTTCTCCCGGCCGACCTCATACACCGCGGTGGGCGGATAGGTGCGGCCGGCGAAACCGGGGTCCAGCGCCATCGTCCCTGTGCCTCCTTGGATACGAAGCGGATACCGAGCTTGGATGCGGAGCATCGGATACGAAGAAACCGCCCGCGCCAGCTCCGGAGAGGGAGTCGGCGGGGCGGTCCAAAGCTACAGGCCGCGAGGCGTGGCCCGGCAGTGCGGGCCGCCGGACTAGCGGGTCTCGCGGTGCGGGGTGTGCTTGTTGCACCAGCGGCAGTGCTTCTTCAGCTCCAGGCGGTCCGGGTCGTTGCGGCGGTTCTTCTTGGTGATGTAGTTACGCCGCTTGCACTCGGTGCAGGCCAGGGTGATCTTCGGGCGGACGTCGACAGCAGCCACTGGGGTGCCTCTTTCTTTCTTCGAGGGCTCCGGACCTTCCCAGGTCGGCCCTCACGATGGACAACCCTGCAAGGATACCTTGCAGGGCTAGGGGTGTTGCGCCACGTCTTACACAAACACAGATGCGTAGCGGTGGCCGGACTTGAACCGGCGACACAGCGATTATGAGCCGCTTGCTCTACCAGGCTGAGCTACACCGCCACTCGATCAACGATCGGAGTGGTCCGGTGGACACGGGCTTTAACCCTTTCGTGTCCACCGGACCCCCGGTGTGATCTGAGCCCCTTTACGGAATCGAACCGTAGACCTTCTCCTTACCATGGAGACGCTCTGCCGACTGAGCTAAAGGGGCGAGCAGGGAATAAGTTACACGGTCTTGGGCCCGGTGCGAAATCGGGTTTGCGCGAGCCGTGTCGCCCCCCGGGTCCACTACGCTCGGCCGCATGTCAGAGCCTGAGTCGGGGCCGTCTCACCAGACGGCCGGGGAGAGCACGCCCGCGTCCATGCCCGCGTCCACGCCCACACCCCGCAGCCGAAGCCAGTGGACCGTGCACCGCGAGTGGCCGGTGTATGAGAACCCGTGGGTGGACGTCCTAATGGCCGACGTCGAACTCGGGGACGGAACCCGCTTCGAGCACCACATCGTGCGCACCCGCGAGGCCGCCAGCTGCGTGGTCACCAGGACCGCCGCCGGAGGCGAGGAGGTGCTGCTGATCTGGCGGCACCGCTTCGCGATCGACAAGTGGGTGTGGGAGATCCCCTCCGGCCTGATCGAGGAGGGTGAGGACCCCGCCGACACCGCGCGCCGCGAGGTCGAGGAGGAGACCGGCTGGCGGGTGGGCGAAGTCACACCGCTGCTCGGCTTTCACCCGGTCGGCGGGATGCTGCGGACGCAGTACCGGCTGTTCCGCGCGCACGGGGCGGAGTACATCGGGGAGCCGACCGAGGAGAACGAGGCGGAGAAGGTGGCTTGGGTACCGCTGGACGAAGTACTCGGGCTGATCGACGCCGGGCAGATCGCGACGTCGTCCTCGCTGGTCGGGTTGCTGCGGGTGCTGGCCGAGCGGAAGTGAGGCGGAGGTGAGGCCGAGCCCCCGCACTCGGCTGAACGACTGAACCGCCGCTCACCCGAAGCTGAACACCGCGGTCACCTGAACCGTCACACCCGTGCCGCCCACCTGGATCGGCACCGGGTTCACCGTGGACCCCCCGACGGCAGCCGCGGCCCCGGCGGACTTGGTATCGCGCAGCGTCACGGTCATGTTCTCTTCTCCGAGGCCTGATACCCGGTGACCGTCACCGCGGTCCGGCGGGTGATGCTCAGGTTGAGTTCCATGGGGCCTTGGATGCGGCCGATCTAGCTTCGGTTCCCCCTAAGGGGTGCTCAGATGAGCCGGTGCCCAGCTCGGTGGCACGCCCTAAGCCCGCACCACCCGCACCCCCAGCTCGGTGAACCGGGCCACCATCTCCTCCGGCGCGTCCCCGTCGGTCACCAAGGTCGTCACCTCCGAGATCGGGCAGATCCGCGCGAACGCCCGCCGCCCCAGCTTCGAGGAGTCCGCGACCACCACCACGTGCCGGGCCCGGGAGGCCAGGGTCTGGTTCACCGTCGCCTCGGCCTCGTTGTGCGCGCTGGCGCCGTGCTCGGCGTCCAGCGCGTCCACGCCGAGGATCGCCAGGTCCAGCGCCACCCGCTCCAGCATCGCCGCGGCGACCGGGCCGACCAGCTCGTAGGACTTCGGGGAGCCGACGCCGCCGGTCGCGACCACGTGCAGATACGGCCGCACCACCAGTTCCTGCGCGATGTTCAGCGCGTTGGTGACCACTGTCACCGCCGGGCCGCGCTGCTCGCCGGCCAGGTCCGCGCGGGTGGCCAGGGCGCGCGCCACCTCGGTGGCGGTGGTGCCGCCGTTGATGCCGACCGTCGAGCCGACCGCGACCATGCCGGCCGCCACCGAGGCGATGCGCTGCTTCTCCGGGGCGTGCCGGGCGACCTTGAAGCGCAGCGGCAGGTCGTAGGAGACGCTGTGCGCCGTGGCCCCGCCGCGGGTGCGGGACAGCAGCTGCTGCGCGGCGAGCTCGTCGAAGTCCCGGCGCACAGTGGCCGCCGAGACCCCCATCTTCTCCGCGGTCTCCTCGATCTCCAGTTTGCCGGACTCGGCCAGCATCTCCAGCAGGACGCTCCAGCGCTCGTAGCGGTTCACGTCGGACCTTCCACTCGCGTTTCACTCATCCCATGATGGGATCGTGACCTTGTTTGCAAGATTTTCTGGCACACTGAAGCGATCCTGCAAGGTGTCAGCATCGCCGCACTGTCGCCAAGACAGCAGTCAAACCCTAGGGGGCCGTCGGTTGAGCACTTGCCGTCTGGCCACCGCACTCCTGCCGGTGGCCGCCCTCGGCCCGGAGAACCCGCTCCCGCCGCTGCGCAAGCTCGCGGACCCGCGCGGGGATCTGGACGTCTCCGAGGCCGACGCCGAGATGGTCGCGAACCTCGGCTACGGCCACGTCGAATCCCTGCTCCCGTACACCTTCCAGGACGGCTACACCCGCGAGGCCCCGGACCGCGAGCTGACCACCGCGGTCCTGGAGAACGACGTCCTGCGCGCCGAGTTCCTGCTCGGCTACGGCGGCCGCCTGATGTCCCTGCGCCACCAGGCCACCGGCCGCGAGCTGCTGCACTTCCCGCCGAAGCTCCAGCTCGCCAACCTGGCCCTGCGCAACGCCTGGTTCGCCGGCGGCGTCGAATGGAACCTGGGCACCTTCGGCCACACCGCCCTGAGCTGTTCCCCGATGCACGCCGTGCGCCTCACGCGCGACGACGGCACCCCGGTGCTGCGGATGTACGAGTACGAACGCCAGCGCCGCCTGGTCTACCAGCTGGACTGCTACCTGCCCGACGGCTCCCCGGCCCTGTTCGTCCACGTCCGGATCCACAACCCGTTCCCGCAGGACGCGCCGGTCTACTGGTGGAGCAGCGCGGCGGTACCACAGACCCCTGATACCCGCGCGCTGATGCCCGCGACCTCGGCGTACCACTTCTCCTACACCGGCAAGATGCGCCACATCCCGTTCCCTCGCTGGCGCGCCTCCGACACCGCTGATTGCTCCTACCCCGGCCGCATCGACTACGGCGCCGACTACTTCGCCGAGATCCCGGACGGCGAGCGCCGCTGGATCGCCGCCGTGGACGCCGCCGGAGCGGGCCTGTTCCAGACCTCGACCGACCGGATGCGCGGCCGCAAGCTCTTCCACTGGGGCACCGGCTCCGGCGGCCGGAACTGGCAGGACTGGCTGTCCGGCCCGCGTCAGGAGTACTTCGAGATCCAGGCCGGTCTGGCCCGCACCCAGCTGGAACACCTGCGGCTGCCCGGGCGGCAGAGCTGGTCCTGGGTCGAGGCGTACGGCCTGCTCCAGACCGATCCCGCAAACGTGCACGGTGCGAAATGGCCGGACGCCACCGCGGCCGGGGCCTCCGCGCTCGCCGAGCTGATCCCGGCGCGGCGCCTGGAGGAAGAGCTGGCGACGATGACCGCGCTGGCCGAGAAGCCGCCGGAGGAGGTCCTGCACGCCGGTACCGGCTGGGGCGCCCTGGAACGCCGCGCGCTGGGCCGCAACCGCGCGCTGAACCTGCCCGGCACGCCGTTCCCGGACGCCACGATCGGCCGCGACCAGCAGTCCTGGCTCTCGCTGGTCCGCAAGGGCCAGATGCCGACACCGGCCCCGGCGCTGCCGCCCTCGTCCTACGCGGTCGGCCCGGTCTGGACCGCGCTGCTGGAGAAGGCGACGGCCGATCCCGCGCACGCGACCTGGTTCACCTGGCTGCACCTGGGCGTGAACCGCTACCACGGCGGCGACCCGGTCGGGGCCCGCGAGGCCTGGGAGCGGTCGATGGCTCAGGCCGAGACCGCGTGGGCGCACCGGAATCTGGCGATCCTCGATGAGTCCGAAGGCCGGCCGGGCGAGGCCGCGGACCGCTACCTGCGGGCCTGGCAGCTCTCGCCACGGCTGCGGCCGCTCACCATCGAGGCCCTGCGCGCGCTGATCGCCGCCGAGCGGCCACAGGCGGCCCTGGACATTGTCGACCGGCTCAAGGAACCCGACCGCTTCGCCGGCCGGATCCTGATGCTGGAGTGCCGCGCCGCGCTGGACACCGGCGATCTGGTGCGGGCCCGGCGGATCCTGGAGACCGGACTGGTCGTGGAGGACATCCGCGAGGGCGAGGACCCGCTGTCGGACATGTGGTGGGAGTTCCACTCCCGGCAGGCCGGCGGGCTCGGTCCGGTCGTGTCACAGCGGCTGCGCGAAGAGCACCCGCTGCCGTGCAGCTACGACTACAGCATCCGGCAGCTGTAACAGCCCCCTTCCTCACAACACCCGGCTTCACCGCAGCTCACAGCGTCGCGGATGGCCCATGCCCGTGTTTCTTGCAAGTTTTGCAACTTAATGCGAGCCTGTGTTCGCAGAGATCTCAATATCGCATCGGCGAAAGAAATCTTGCAAAGAATGCTTGTAGTTCACCTGACCGGCGTCCTACTGTCTCCTCCCAGCACCCCGAGTGATCGTCATCTGTTCCGGCTCTTTGGCGAAACAGCCTTCGGAGGAAACGAATATGGGCAGCAAGACCAGCCGGGGCCCCCGG
This sequence comes from Catenulispora pinistramenti, assembly GCF_018274385.1. Taxonomy (GTDB): domain Bacteria; phylum Actinomycetota; class Actinomycetes; order Streptomycetales; family Catenulisporaceae; genus Catenulispora; species Catenulispora pinistramenti. The sequence continues at coordinate 8,802 of NZ_JAAFYZ010000138.1, forward strand.
CTTCTCGCGATAGCCACCGCCGCCGTCCTCGCGGTCGGCGTCAGCGCGTGTTCCAGCAGCAAGAGCTCATCGGCGGCCGGCAGCTCCGGCAAGTCCGGCGGCAGCTTCACCTACTGGTCGATGTGGCGTCAGGACGAGCCGCAGGCCAAGGTGATCCAGGCGGCGATCACCCAGTTCACCGCGGACACCGGCATCAAGGTCGACGTCCAGTGGACCGGCCGGGACGTGGCCAAGAAGATCGGCCCGGCGATGGCCGCGGGCAAGGCGCCGGACATGTGGGACGAGGGCGAGGACGTCGTCTACGGCGCCGCGGCGCAGAACGGCAACGCCAAGGACCTCTCGGCGGTCCTGGACATGACCATCCCGAACGACAACGAGAAGGTCTCCGACGCCATCCCGTCGAAGTACTGGGACTCGCTGCCCAAGGACCCCAGCGGCGGCCAGCACTGGATCGTGCCGTACGAGGCCAGCACCGCGGGCATCTTCTACAACACCGCCGACCCCGGCGTCTCGGCCGCGATGGCCTCGCAGCCGGCCACCTGGGACGACTTCATCAACGTCTGCCAGGCGCTGAAGGCGAAGAACGAGCCCTGTCTGGCTTCCGAGGGCGAGGACTCCTGGACCAACGGTCTGTGGTTCGACTACCTGCTCAACGCCGCGGGCGTGAACTTCAACGACCTCGCCGGCGACAAGACCGGGGCCGCCTGGGACAACCCGGCCGTACTCAAGGCCGCGCAGCAGGTCGAGCAGTTGGTCAAGGGCGGCTACATCATCCCGACCTACACCCAGACGAAGTACCCGGCGCAGCAGACCAACTGGGCCGGCGGCAAGGCCGGCTTCCTGATGAACGGCAACTGGGTCACCGCCGAGGTCGCCAAGCAGATCCCGTCGACCTGGAAGTACGGCTTCATGCTCCCGCCGGGCGCCACCCAGCCGGACTCGATGATCTTCGGCTTCGCGCTGACCAAGAACGCGAAGCACGTCAGCCAGGCCGAGCAGTTCATGGCCTACTTCCTGCAGAAGAAGACGCTGTCGGGGATCTCCACCCAGGCCGACAACATCACCCCGCGCACCGACATCCCGGCGCCGCCGGAGCTGGCCACCGTGCAGAAGACCCTGGACGCGCCCAAGCTGCGCCTCACCTTCGACGGCGTGGCCGGTGACTGGACCACCAAGGTCTGGAACCAGAACTACCTGGACTTCTGGCACGGCCAGATCGACGCCGCGACGTTCATCTCGAAGATGAAGAGCGCGCAGGTCTCGTTCTGGAAGAGCCAGAGCTAAGGCATGAGCACCGCAACCATTCAGGACTCGTCCCGGGCGCGCCGCTCCCGGGGCGGGTCCGCCCCGCGTCCGCCGGTCGGCGCCGCGCCGCTGGAACGCTCGCGGCGCCGCATGTTCTGGGCCTTCACCGCCCCGGCCGTCCTGGTCTACTTCGTGCTGTTCCTGGTCCCGGTCGGCTACGCGGCCTGGACCAGCCTCTACAAGTGGGACGGCATCGGCCCGAAGAAGTGGAAGGGTCTGAAGAACTACCAGACCCTGTGGCAGGACCCGACCTTCCGGCACTCGCTGACCAACACGCTGAAGATCCTCATCGTCGGCGGCGTGCTCACCTTCGCGTTCGCCTTCGCGCTGATGCTGATCCTGCGCGAGATGAACCGCAAGCTGTTCGCCCGCTCGGTCCTGTTCTTCCCGTGCCTGGTGAACGCGATGGTCTTCGGCATCGCCGCGGGCATCCTGTTCTCCCCCACCGGTCCGGTGGACAAGATCCTCGAAGCCCTCGGCTGGAGCCATCCGCCGCAGTGGCTGGCCACCCAGCACCTGTCGACGATGATCCTGGGCACCCTGATCTGGACGGCCACCGGCTACTACAGCGCGATCCTGATGGCCGCGGTGGACCAGATCCCCGAATACCTCTACGAGGCGGCCGAGCTCGACGGCGCCAACGCCTTCCAGCGCTTCCGGCACGTCACGCTGCCGATGTGCTGGGACGTCATCTCGGTCTGCGCGGTGCTGTGGACGGTGAGCTCGGTGAAGATCTTCGAGCTGATCCTGATGTACGGCGGCAGCAGCGGCTCCCAGCCGCCGGCCGGCTCCTGGAACACCGCCATGTACGTCTACACCGAGGCCTTCCCGACCGCCTCGACCCCGCAGCTGGGCCTGGCCACGGCCGCCGCGCTGGTGAGCCTGTTCATGGTCATCATCTTCACCGTCGTGCTGCGCCGGCTGCTGCGCCGCGACCCCATCGAGTACTGATCCGGGCGCCCCGGGAAAGGAAGACGAGCCCATGACGCCCAGGCGCAAGGCCCGGAGCCTGCCGATGCGGATCGCCACCGGCGTGGTGTGGGTGGTGGTGGCCGCCGACATCGTACTGGTCGGCTGGATCCTGCTCACCTCGCTGCGCAGCGGCACCGACATCCTGAACCACCCCTTCGGCGTGCCGACGCACCCGAAGTTCTCCAACTACAGCAAGGTGTTCTCCGACGGCGGCTTCGGCCGCGCCGCGCTGAACAGCGTGCTGGTCGCCGTCCTGTCCTCGGTGCTGGCCGTCGCGGTCGCGGCGCCGTGCGCCTACGCGCTGGCCCGCCGCCGCAACCGGGTCTCCGGCGCGATGAGCATGACCTTCGCCATGGGCCTGGGAGTGCCGGGGCAGGTCATGGTGGTGCCGCTGTTCATCGGCATGGCCAAGGTGAACCTCGACGACTCCCAGCCCGGCCTGATCCTGGTGTATCTGGGTCTGGCGATGCCCTTCACCGTCTACCTGCTGACCGGCTTCTTCGCCGGCATCCCGCAGGTGCTGGAGGAGGCGGCGGTGCTGGACGGCGCCGGGGCGGTGCGCACCTTCACCCGCGTCATCCTGCCGGTGGCGCGCGGCGGCCTGGTCACCGCGTTCCTGCTGCAGTTCATCTCGGCCTGGAACGAGACGCTGTTCGCGATCGTGCTGACCCACAGCCAGGACAAGGTGACGCTGCCGGTGGCGCTGTCCGACTTCGTCCAGGAGGCGCAGCTGAACGGCCTGGACTGGGGCGCGATGTTCGCCGGAGTGTGCGTGGTGCTGGCCCCGATGATCGCGTTGTTCAGCTGGCTCGGCAGCCGCATCATCCAAGGTATGACAGTGGGGATTGGCAAGTGAGCACGGAACTGCGACGCGACGTCCTGCCCATCGAGGGCGCCGCCGACCCGGCCCCGGGCCGGCTCCCGATCCTGCACGGGATCGCCCGGCCCGGCTTCGACTCGGCCGTGGCTCCCTACCCGGACATGGCCCGGAACCTGGAGTACGGCCGGCCCACCACGCTGCTGCCGTACACGATGCAGGACTCTTACACCCGGCAGCGCTCTTCGCGGGAGCTTGCGACCCTGGTGCTGGAGAACGAGGTGCTGACCGCCACGTTCCTGCCGGGCCAGGGCGGCCGGCTGTGGTCGCTCGTGCACAAGCCGACCGGCCGCGAACTGCTGCACCGCAACCCGATCCTGCAACCGGCGAACCTCGCGCTGCGCGACGCCTGGCTGGCCGGCGGCGTGGAGTGGAACCTCGGCGCCACCGGCCACTGGCCGCTCACCTGCGAACCGCTGCACGCGGTGCGCCTGAGCGCGCCGGACGGCACACCGGTGCTGCGCATGTACGAGTTCGAGCGGCTGCGCCGGGTGCTGACCACCGTCGACGCCTGGCTGCCGCCGGGCTCGCCGACGCTGATGATCCACGTCGCGCTGCACAATCCGGCCCAGACCCCGACCCCGGTCTACTGGTGGTCCAACATGGCCGTACCGCAGAGCCCTGACGTGCGCGTCGTGACCCCGGCCGAGCGGGCGTTCCACTTCGACTACAGCGCACAGCTCAAGCTGGTCGACTTCGGGGACCGCAACCGGACCGACGGCGACCACAGCTACCCCGCGCGGTTCCCGGCGGCGGCGGACTTCTTCATGGACATCCCGGTCGGCGAACGCCACTGGATCAGCGCCCTGGACAAGAGCGGATCGGGTCTGGTGCAGACCTCGACCGACCGGCTGATCGGCCGGAAGCTGTTCCAGTGGGGCGTCGCCGCGGGCGGACAGCGCTGGCAGGAGTGGCTGTCCGGGCCGGACTCGGAGTACATCGAGATCCAGGCCGGGCTGGCGCGGACGCAGTTGGAGCATCTGGAGCTGCCCGGCGAGACCACGTGGGAGTGGGTCGAGGCGTACGGGCTGCTGGAAGCGGATCCGGCGGCGGTACACGGGACGTGGGCCGAGGCGCGCGACGCGGTGGCGGGTGCGCTGGAGCGGTTGGCGCCGCGGGCAGCGCTGGAAGCGGCACTCATCGAGACGCAGCGATTCGGGGCCGCTGCTGAGGATGCAGAGCAACTCCATCGGGGCTCTGGCTGGGGCGCGCTTGAAGTGGCAGCTGGTTCTCTGGCCGCCGACGCACTTCGGCCGTTCGGGTCCTGCGATGTCGAGCAGCGACCGTGGCTCGATCTTTTGCGGACGAATCGGCTGCCGATCAGCGACCCCCCGGCGTCCCCGGTGACCGGCCCGAAGTGGCGCGCGCTCCTCGAAACGTCCGCCGACGACTGGCACGCGCTCTACCACCTCGGCCTCCTCCGCCTCGCCGACGATGACCGCGCCGGCGCTCGCGAGGCGTGGACCCGCTCGCTCGCCGAGCAACCCAACGCCTGGGCCCAGCGCGCCTTGGCCCACCTCGCGGACTCTTCCTCCGAGGCCGCCGACCTGACCCTGGCCGCGCACCGTCTTCTCCCCGGCCTGCGCGAGCTGACCATCGAGACGCTCAAGGCCCTGCTCGCCGCCGACCGCGCGGCCGACGCGCTGGACGTCATCAGCACTCTGTCACCCGCAGACCGCGCGCACGGCCGGATCCGCCTCTACAACGCGCAGGCCGCCCTGGCGACCGGCGACATCGACCAGGTCCGCCTGCTCCTCGACGAGGGCATCACGGTCGACAACCTCCGGGAAGGCGAGGCCTCCCTGGACCTGTTGTGGCACGCCGCGCATCCCGATCAGCCAGTCCCGCCCGAATACGACTTCCGGATGTCCGGAAGCTGATCCGAGAGGAACGCATGGCACACCTCCCCGCCCGCCGCGGCATCGTCTGGACCGCCGCGGCCGCCAGCTTGGCCCTCGGCACCGCGGCACCTGCCTATGCCCACGACTCCGGCCACCGCTCCAGCACCGCCTACTACGTCGACTGCTCCCGTTCCCACGACGGCAACGGCACCGCCGCCCAGCCCTGGAACTCGCTGGCCGACGCGAACAAGCCGGTCTTCGCCCCCGGCGCGCACCTCCTGTTCGCCCGCGGCTCCACGTGCGTCGGCACGCTCGCGCCGCAGGGCTCGGGTGTCGCGGGCGCGGACATCGTGGTGGACGCGTACGGCTCCGGCACGCTGCCCCTGCCGCGGATCGACGGGAACGGCGCACTGGAGACCGTCTCCCTGCACAACCAGCAGTACTTCGAGATCCACCACCTGGACGTGACCAACGCCGCCGACCCGGGTACCAAGCACCGTGGCATCCACGTGGACGCGCAGGACGTCGGCAAGCTGTCGCACATCGTCATCTCCGGCGTGGACGTGCACGACATCCTGGGCGACGACACCAAGGACGCCGACGGCAGCGACGGGATCGACGTCAGCGTGCACGGCACGACCGTCCCGACCTGGTTCGACGACGTGCGGATCACCGGCAACACCCTGACTCACGTGAACCGCGAGGGGGTCGTCACGGCCTCCTCCTGGGCCCAGTACAACGGATTCCAGGAGCACCCGTTCACCCACGTCCTGATCCGGGGCAACGACCTGGCCCGCACCGGCGGCGACGGCATCGTGGTCGAGCAGGTCTCCGGCGCCCTGGTCGACCACAACACGCTGGCCGGCTTCAACGTCGCCTCGCAGGGCTACAACGCGGGCATCTGGCCCTGGGACTCCGACCACGTGACGTTCCAGTACAACGACGTCTCCGGCGGCCACGGCCACCAGGACTCGATGGCCTACGACATCGACGACTTCACCGACACCATCGTCTACCAGTACAACTACAGCCACGACAACGACGGCGGCTTCGCGCTGATCTGCGGCACCGCCGACGGCTACGTCCGCAACTCGGTGATCCGCTACAACATCAGCCAGGACGACTCCTACCGCGGCGTCGAGAACTGCTCCGGCCCCTCCGGCCCGGTCCAGGTCTACAACAACACGATCTACGTGAAGCCCGGCGCCGGAATGCAGGTGCTGCGGGAGAACAACGACAGCACGGCGCGCGCCGTGCAGTTCACGAACAACGTGGTGGTGAACGCTGGCGCACCGAGCGACGCGACGTTCGGGCTGTCGGCGACGACGAGCTACAAGCTGGCCGACAACACGTTCTTCAACACGGCGACCGCGCCGGGCACCGGGACGCTGACCACGAACCCGCTGCTGGTGGCCGGCGGGACGGCGACGGGTGTCGGGACTCACGCGAACGGCTACCGGCTGTGCGCCGGGTCCCCGGCGCTGGGCAGCGGGATCGCGATCGCGGGCAACGGCGGTCGGGACTACTTCGGGAATGCGATCCGGGCTGGCGCTCCGGATCGGGGGGCTTATGCGGGAGCAGGAGTGCGCAGCTACGGCACATGAGGCTGAGCGGCTGAGTAGCTGAGTAGCTGAACGACCGAACGACCGAACACAGCGTGCAGCGGCATCCGGAGGGGAGCCGCTGCGCGCTGTTTCTGTTTGTCCTGTGGGGGCTTGCCGCCGCTACCGATCCTGGAACCTTCCAGGACCGTTCCTGAGCGCAGGCGCCTAGCCTCTGAACTGTGAAATCGCTGAGGTCCGCTCAAGGGGATATCCGCCGCCGCACCGTCATCCTCGGCGGCCTGGGAGCAGCGGTCTTGGTCGGCGTTCCCGCAGCGGTCCTCGCGTCGGACACGTCCGACGGAACACCCTCGACCACCCGGAAGAACCCGGCCGCTGCCCCCAAGACGGGGATGCTCCTCGCCACCCTCGGCAGCGACACCGAGATCCTGTCGGTCGCGTTCAGTCCGGACGGCAAGACCGTGGCGACCACCGGCGACGACGACGGAAACGTTCGGCTGTGGGACGCGGCCACCGGCCGTCGTGTCAGTACCCTCACCGGCTACACGCCCCGCAGGCTCAATTCGATAGCGTTCAGCCCGGATGGCAGGGCCCTGGCCGCCGGCGGCGAAAGCGGTGTCGTGCAGCTGTGGGAAACGAGCACCGGCCACAGCGCTGCCACCTGCACCGTCGCAAACCGCGGCGCCCACATCCTTTCGGTGGCGTTCAGCCCGGACGGAAAGACTCTGGCCGCCGGTGACACCGACACCCAGGTCCAGCTATGGGATGTGGCCACCGGCCGCGGCACCGCCACACTCGCCCACCCCGTCGACTACCCGTTCATCAACTCGGTGGCGTTCAGCCCGGACGGGACGACCTTGGCCGTCGCCGGCGACAGCGGGGTCAAGCTATGGGACGCGGCCACCGGAAAGACGACCGTCACCCTCATCGGAAGCACCGGTCAGGCGGCCAGTTCGGTGGCGTTCAGCCCGGACGGCAGCACCCTGGCCGTGGCCAACGGCTCAGCCTTTCTGTGGGATGTGGCCACCGGGCAGTTCACCGCCGGCCTGAGCAGTGACATCCACCAGGGCGTCACGGTTGTGGCATTCAGCCCGGATGGCAAGACCCTGGCCGTTGGCAGCAAATACGGCAAGGCCACGCAATGGAATGTGGCCACCGGAGAGAACACTCCCACTCTCGTTCGCCCTGCCATCTCTGCTCCAATGGCGTTCAGCCCAGACGGCAGGACTCTGGCTGCCTTCAGTAGCGCCGCGAACAATGTCCAGCTATGGAGTGTCTGATAGTCGCCGGCTCCGCTGCGCCCGCTGCGTGCTGCTCAGCCGCAGCGCGGCTCCGCGCCACGCCGCGCCTCATCTCAGCTCGGCCGCAACGCAGCCCCGCCTCTGCCTCGCCCGGTAGCTCAGCTCAGCTCCGCCCCTCCCCGCGATACAGCTCGATCTCCCCGTCCAGCTCGACCGCCAGCACCGTCACCACCGGATCGGCCACGCTCGGCACGTCGATCGCCAGCACTCCTGGTATCTCGGCGAAGCCCCCGTACCGGCGATGCGTCAGCTCCTCCCCGGTGGCCAGTGCCGTCACCCGCTTGACCCGACTTGTCAGACCCTTGATGGTCACCGGGTCGCGCGGCGGGTCGTAGCAGAACACGTAGAGCGTGCGCTGGTCGGTGGCGACCGTCGTCGGGGCGTAGACGTGCCCGGCCGGGATGCCGCGTGTGGTGTCGAACACCGCCGGTTCGTTGCGCTTGATCCAGCGGCCCAGCGCTTCCAGGCGCGAGGTCTGCTCCGCCGGGATCGAGCCGTCCGGGCGCGGGCCGACGTCCAGGAGTAGGTTGCCGCCGCCGGCGATGGTCTCGACAAAGGTGCGGACCAGCAGGCTGAGCGGCTTGTGGTCCTGGTCGTTGCGCTGGAAGCCCCAGGAGTTGTTGATCGTGTAGCACAGCTCCCACGGCCCGTCCGGCGGCGTGATCGGCGCGCCCTGCTCGGGCGTCGCGTAGTCGCCGTGGCCGAGCAGGCGGGAGTTGAAGACCATGTCCGCCTTCATCGCCGTCAGCTGCTCGCGCAGCTCCGACATGCGCCACTGCTCTTCCGGACGCTCCCAGTCGCCGTCGAACCACAGCAGGTCCGGCGCATAGGCCTCGACGACCTCCTTCAGCTGCGCGCGGTGGAACTTCAGGAAACGGGACCACGCCTGCGGATCCTCCGCGATCTGGCCGCCTTCGTACTCCTCCCGGCTGTGGAAGGGGTAGTCCGGGTGCGACCAGTCCAGGTGGGAGAAGTAGACGCCCACCTTGAGCCCCGCGTCCCGCATCGCCTGCGCGTACGGGGCCATCAGGTCGCGCCCGGCCGGCGTCCGCTTGACCACGTTGAGATCGTTCTCGGCGGTCTCCCACAGCGCGACGCCGTCGTGGTGCTTGGACGTCAGCACCGCGTACCGCGCGCCGGCCGCCTTGAACAGCCGGGCCCATTCGGCCGGGTCGTAGGCGCTCGCGGTGAAGCCGTCGAGCTGCTTCATGTAGTTCTCGTAGCTGATCTCGCCGTTGTAGAACGACCAGGACTCAGGGATGCCGTTGACGGCGTAGATCCCCCAGTGGACGAAGATGCCGAGCTTGGCGTCGGCGAACCAGGGCTGCATGGTCATGGTTCACTACGCTAGGCGCGTTCAGCTGTGCTGTTGATCGGTCTGGATCACCGATACTGGTAGATTTTCACCATGGGGTGTTCACTATGAACACTATGCTCACTACGGAGTCAGCAGCCGGTCCGCCCCTGGTGGCCAACGCCGGGGTCGGGGTGCACGGCATCAACACCGCGGTGGACGTCTTCCGGCTACCGGATCTGTGGCAGCTGCACCTGTACGGCTACAGCGCCGCGTTCGCCGTCGACGGCCGGTGGCACGAGCTGCGGCCCGGGACCGTGAGCCTGGTGCCGCCCGGGACCACGGTCGAGTTCCGGTATCGCGGACGCTCAGAGCACTTATACGTGCACTTCGCCATGCCCGGACGGCGCGATCCGCTGGTGGGCAACGCATTCGTCGGCGATGCGGGCTCGGCGCTGCCGGTATTGCGGGAGCTGCTGCTCGATGCGGTCGCGGCGTTCCCGACCTCGCCTTCGCGGTCGGCGGCCGCGGTGTGGGCGGCGTTGTGGCGGGTGTCGGACCTCGCCGACGCCGATGCGGACGCTCTGACCACCGCGCCGGGGAATCCGGTGGTCGCGGCAGTGGTGCGGCGGATCGAGGAGCGGTTGGCGGAGCCGTTGGTGGTGGCGGAGTTGGCGCGGATCGCCGGGGTGTCGCACAACCAGCTCACGCGGCTGTTCCACGAGCACGTCGGCGACACGGTCGTCGGCTACATCGCTTCGCGGCGGATGGCTCGGGCGTTGCATCTGTTGCGTGCGTCGACGTTGTCGGTGACGGCGATCGCGGCGGCTGTCGGGATTCCGGACTTGCAGGCGTTCAACAAGGCGTGCCGGAGGGCTTTCGGGGCCTCGCCTCGGGCCTTACGGCTGGGACGGTAGGTAGGGACCTACCACCGGACCTACCACCCCGCGTTGGCATAGTCCTTCAAGAAGCATCCATACAAATCCTCCCCCTGCTCGCCGCGCACGATCGGGTCGTAAACCCGAGCCGCGCCGTCGACGAGGTCCAATGGGGCGTGGAAGCCGATGTCGGCCAGGCGGAGGCGGTCGGGGTGGGGGCGTTCGTCGGTGATCCAGCCGGTGTCGACGCTGTTCATCAGGATGCTGTCCTTCTGGAACATCTCCTTGGCGCTGGTGCGAGTCAGCATGTTGACGGCGGCCTTGGCCATGTTGGTGTGCGGGTGGCCGGCGCCCTTGTAGCCACGGCTGAAGACGCCCTCCATGGCCGAGACGTTGACGATGTGCTTTCGCGCGGCCGGGGAGGCCTTCATCGCGTTTCGCAGCCTGCTGATGAGGATGAACGGTGCGGTCGAGTTGCAGAGCTGGACTTCCAGCAGCTCGATCGGGTCCACGTCTTCGACCGTCTGCACCCAGGAGTTGGTGTCGGCCAGGTCCGGGACCAGACCGCCGGCGTCGATGGCGGTGCCGGCCGCGATGCGGGCCGGGGTGGCCGAACCGGCGGTGAGGGCCAGGTTCACGAGGTCGGTGGCGCCGACGCTTCTGGGCCCGACCACGCCGCTGGCTGCGACCCCGACGAGGTCGGCCGCGATCGACTCCGACGAGCGGGTCTGCCCCGGCAGCGCGATGAGGCCGGAGCCGGTGAAGCGTCCGAAGGAGACCAGTTCGGGCAGCGGCCCGTCGGGCAGGGGCTGTGCCTCGGCGCGGATCAGTGGCTCGTAGGCGGCCGGTGAGCGTCGTACGGTCTGCGCCGCGTTGTTGACCATGATGTCGAGGGGGCCTTCCGCCGCGACGGAGTCGGCCAGCGCCACGACTTGGGCCACGTCCCGCAAGTCGATGCCGACGACGCGCAGGCGGTGCAGCCACTCGCCGCTGTCGGCCATGGCGGCGAAGCGGCGGGCGGCGTCGTTCGGGAAGCGGGTGGTGATGGTCAGGTGCGCGCCGTCGCGCAACAGGCGCAGGGCGATGTACATGCCGATCTTGGCGCGGCCGCCGGTGAGGAGGGCGCGCTTGCCGGTCAGATCGGTGCGGGCGTCGCGGCGCTTCCAGTTCTCGGCGGCGCAGTCGGGGCACAGCTGGTGGTAGAAGGCGTGCACCTCGCGGTAGCGCACCTTGCAGATGTAGCAGCCGCGCTCGCGGAGCAGCGTTCCCGCCACGATGTTGCCGGAGTCGGCGGTCTGCGAGCTCAGGGGGATTCCCTGGGTCTCGTCGTCGATGCGGCTCGGCGCGCCGGTGGCGGTCTTGGCGATCACTGCCCGGTCCGCGGCCTGCACCCGGGCCTGCCGCTCGGCCCGGCGGCGCACCTTGACGCTCTTGTAGATGCCGGCGGTCGCGCGGCGCACGGTCACCGCGTCGGGGTGCTCGACCGGCAGTTCCTCGACCTCGGCCAGGATGTCGAGCAGCAGGGCCAGGCGCTCCGGCGCGATGCCGGGTCCCGGAGCCTCATCTGTTTCAGAGAGCACAGTGGCCCCGTTGGATGGCCTGCTCGCGACATCGTCCTGCTCGATCACCCGCACAAATCTACCTGGCGTGCGGGGCTGCTCCCGCCAAGTGGAAAACCAGCGGGCGCCCGAACCGCCGAGGTCCGGGCGCCCGCGTCAGTGGTGCGGCGGTGCTACTTCACCGTGTAGCTGTACGGGATGCCCGTCAGCTCATCGGCGGTGCCGTAAGCGGCGTTGTACGTGTTGACGTACAGCTCGCCGCTCACCTTGCTGCCGCTGTTGCCGGTCGGCGTGAAGGTGACGGTGACCGTCCCGGTCTGGCCGGGCTGGATGGTCACCGGCGCCAGCGCCGGGGCGGTGGGGTCGACGCCCTGCAGCCACAGGTCGCCGGTACCGGCCACGGCCGTGCGGTCGAAGGCCAGCGTGGTGACGCTCTGGGCCTCGGTCGCGCTGCCGGAGACCGCGGCGTTCGTCGGGCCCAGCGGGGTCGGGTCCTGGCCCCAGACGCCCTGGGTGAGCCACGGCGAGTCCACGGTGACCGCGGCGGTCAGGCCCTTGGAGACGCCGTAGACCTCGGGCTGGCCGGACGGGCCGCTGGTGGAGAAGTCCGCCGGGATCGTCGAGGACTGCGACGCGCGCAGCTCCGTGGTGTGCGTCGGGATCTGGAACGAGGGCTGCGGACCGGTGGTGGCGAACGGCAGGGCCACCGTCGCACCCAGCGGCTGCTGCGCCGGCAGGTCGTAGTCGGCGCTGCTGTTGAGCCGCGGGTCGGCGAACACCGTCAGCGGGGCCGCGCCGGTGTTCTTGATCGTCACCGTGGCGGTCACCGCCTTGCCGGCCGCCAGCTTGCCGGAGGGCAGGCCCTTGGCACTGGCGTCGACTGTGTTGTAGCGGAGCTGACCGTTGAAGGCGTCAGCCAGGTCGCCGGACAGGATCGCCGGGTTGTTGTCGTCCAGGAACAGCACCCAGCGGCCGGCGGCCGGGGTGTTGACGTAGCCGGTCAGCGAGGGCAGCAGGCTCTGGTTGCCCTGCGCGTCCACGGCGAGGTTCGTGCTCAGCGACACCACCTGGTGGTCCGGGGACTCCAGGAACGCCGAGACCGCGTGGCTGCCGGTGAACGTCAGGTTCATCGCCAGGTTCTTCTTACCGCGCGGCACGTCGAAGTAGTACGACTCGGTCTGCGACGGCGTGTTCGCCCGGCCGTTGCCGCCGGTCAGCGTGCCGGTGAAGGCACCGCCGTCGTTGTTGGTGGAGATCAGCGTCCGCTTGGTCACCGGCACCGTGGTGCTCTGGTGGAACCCGGTGGTGAACGCCAGCGCCGCCGAGACGTCGCCGGGGTTCTGGCCCAGCGTCTGCTTCACCGTGAACTTCTGCGACTGCCCCGGCTTCAGTACGGCGTTCGCCGGGCTCACCGAGCCGACGTCCTTGTACTTGGTGGCCAGGAAGTCGTAGCTGACGTTGCCCTTGAACCCGGTGGCGTTGGCGTTGGCGTAGAAGTACGCCGTCCACTTCCCGGCCGGCGGGTTCGCCTGGTCGACCTGCGCGTAGTTGGTCGTGCCCTGCGGGCTGTTCCAGTTCTCGTACTCGCCGTTCGGGCCGACCAGCACCAGCCGCAGCAGCGTGCTGGTCCCGGCGCAGGCGCAGGTGGCCGTGCCGGTCAGGTGGTCGGCGCCGGCCGGCACGGTGAACGTGGTGCTGAACCAGTGCCGCTTCAGGCCGGAGGTGCCCAGGGTGTAGCCCTCGTAGAACCACGGCGAGTTCGGGTCGGTGAAGTCCACGGCCTTGGTGCCGCGCACGTCCCCGACCGTGGTGTCCAGCTCGCGCACGTTCGCCGCGACGGTCTGGGTGTTCGGGCTGGTGTTGGTCAGCGTGACGGTCGCGGACTGCTTCGAGCCGCCGTTGCCGATCAGCGAGACCTGGGTGTCGCCGGCGCCGGTGGTGGCCAGCAGGCCGTCGCCCTGCGCCTTCGGCGAGCCGTTGCCGTCCTTGACCGACATCGCCATCCGGACCGCGCGGTAGGTGTTCAGCTCACCGGCGCCCTGCTGGTCGGCCGGCAGGCCCAGGTCGCTGGCCGAGGAGGTGAGGATCTGCTTCACCAGGGCCGGCGCCGGGCGCACCCCGCCGTGGGTGTTCTCATACGCCTCGATGACCAGCGCGGCGCCGCCGGCGACCAGTGGCGAGGCCATGCTGGTGCCGCCGAAGTCCTCCAGCGAGGCCGGGTTGCCGTTGTAGTCCACACAGGCGCTGAACCGCGCCTCGGGGCTGCACAGCGCCCAGCCGCCCTGGCCCGGCGCGACCAGGTCCGGGACCCGGTCCCGGACGTTGGTGCCCGAGGAGGACAGCGCGGCGGTGTTGTTCGAGGCCCAGCTGCTGGCCAGGTTCCGGGTGCCGCCGCTGCCGGTCTGCGCCTGGTCCCGGAAGGTGGTCGTGGCCCCGACGCTGATCACGTCCGGGTTCACGGCCGGCTGGCCCTCGGTGTTGGTCACGCCGCCGTCGCCGGTGGAGGTGACGACCGTGACGCCGGCGGCCACCGCCGCGTCGTCGGCCAGGCTGGTGACGTCCAGCCCCTCGGTGGGCTGCGCGTTGCTGCCCAGCGACTCGTTGATGACGTCGACGTTGTCCACGTTCACCGCGTAGTCGATGGCCTGCACGATGGTGGAGTCGAAGACCAGGTTGGCCGCGCCGAACACGTTCAGGCCCACCAGCGAGGCGCCGGGGGCGATGCCGCGCACGGTGATGTTGCAGCCGGCCGGCAGCGCGTGGCCGGGCATGACGTACTTGGACAGGTCGTAGCTGTGCAGGCCCTGCGCGGCGATCGCGCTGGCGTCGCCGTAGGCCTCGTCGCCGCTCTCGGCGCCGTTCGGGTCGGTGCCGGAGAAGTCCTGGTAGTCACTGAACACCGGGGTGCCGTCGGCCCGGGTGAAGTCCGGGTTGTTGATGTCCAGCCCGTCGGCGATCCACGCGACCTTCACGCCCTTGCCGTCGACCAGGTTCTGGGCCTGCGGCTGGCTCTTGTTCAGGAAGGCGGTGTCCGTGGTCTGCAACGCCTCCGGCTCCAGCAGCGGCTTGCCCGGGTCCGACGGGCAGGTGCCCGGCAGCACCTTGTTCGCCGGGGTCTGGCCGTCGGCGCCGGTCCCGGCGGTCCCGCCGGCGGCGTCGGCGATGGCCGCCTTCTGCGCGTCGCTCAGGTCGTTCACGACGCGCTGCTGGTCGCTGACGACCGCCTCGACGTCCGGGTTCTGCCGCAGGTTCGCGGCCTCGGCGTCGGTCATCTTGGCCGAGAAGCCGTTGATCACCGAGTACTTCTTGATGTCCTGGGCGCCGGTCGCCTGGGCGCTGCTGACCAGCGGGGCCTGGTCGGCGGCGGTGGTCGCGAGGCGCTTGGTCTTGGCGGTCTTGACCGACAGTTCGGGGTGCTGGTTCTTCAGGAGCACGATCACGGGGTGCTTCGCGCCGGTGGACAGCGCGGCCAACTGCTGGGCCGCACTGGGCCGGGCGGGCGCCGGACTGGCCAGGGCGGCGGCGGAGGTGCCGACTCCCAGTCCCAGCGCCGTGACCGCGACGACCGCGATGCGGTGCCTGCGGGCAAACTGCATGGTGTGCCTTTCTCCCGGCGCGCGGCCACGCCGCCACGCGCCCCCTTTGAGATAAAACCTCCGGTGATGCCTTACGGGGTCGTGCAACGAGCTGCGGGGAATAGCAATACAACTACGGCATTGCGATGATCGATACTCGTCACAGTAGAGGGTGTCAGGAACCTCAGAAAGACGTAGACGCTTCTACGTTGCGACACGCCTGGACTTGCGCTCACCTCGTGATATGCGGGCGGGAATCCGTCTACGCGGTAAGGGGCGGGCAAGGGGTGTGCCGGTAGAAATACCGTCGGGGCGGGGATCCGAGATCCCCGCCCCGACGGCGTATTAGCACTTTTATATTAAGCGGCGGTTGGGCCGGAGCTGCGCGGTTTAGAAGAAACCGTCGTCGTTCCCGCCGCCGTCGTTGTTGTAGTCGCCGCCGTCAAAGCCGCCGCCGCTGAAGTCGCTCTGCTGGTACTGGTCCGGCTGCTGGTACTGGTCCGGCTGCTGGTACTGCTCGGGCTGCTGGTACTGCTCCGGCTGGTACTGGTCCTGGCGGTACTGGTCCTGCTGGAACTGCTCTTGCTGGAACTGCTCTTGCTGGAACTGCTCTTGCTGGTACTCGCCGCGCTGGTCGTCGTGGCCGCGCTCCTCGAAGCCGCGCTCGTACGCCTGCTCCTCGTGCTTGTTCTCATCGCCCTCGAGCATCTCGCCGAGCAGCATCCCGCCGACCAGGCCGGCCGCCCCCGCGCCGATCACCGCGCCGGTGCTGTGGCCCTGCCGCTGCGGCGGCTGCTGATACTGCGGCTGCTGGTACTGCGCCTGCTGCGGGTAGCCCGGCTGCTGGGCCGGGTAGCCCTGCTGCGGATAGCCGGCCTGGGGATAGCCCTGCTGTGGATACCCCTGCTGTTGGACCGGCTGGTAGTACGGCGGCTGGGTGGTCTGGATGCGCTGCGCACAGTACTGGCAGACCTCGACGGGTCGCGCCACGCCCCACTGCGGCTGCCAACTGACGTTCACTGACGCCTGGCCGTGCGCCGGATCGAAGAAGCAGATCACGGGTGTCCCCCATATCGTTGAGCCTTCCGCGATCCTAAACGGGTTACGGCGCAGATGGGTTCCCGCGTGCGATCTCTCTCACGACCGGCTCACGCCGTGCAGCGCTCCCCCACCGGCGGCAACGTACCGCTCACCAGGTACGCCTCCATCGCCGACTGCGCGCACTGGTTGCCGCTGCCGAACGCGGCGTGCCCGGTGCCGACCCGGGTCAGCAGCCGCGCGTTGGCGAAGCCGTTGGCCAGGTTCACAGCGTTCTGGTAGGGCGTCGCCGGGTCCGCGGTGGTACCCACGACCAGGATCGTGTCCGACCCCTGAGCCTTGATCACGTGCGGCTTCTGCTGGGTCTGGAAGGGCCAGTTCGCACACATCGGCTGCGCCAGGTCCCCGGGGGCCAGATTGGAGTTGAGGATCGACGCCCCGGTTTTGAGCTGGTTGTACGCGCTCTGCACCGCCGCGGCGCTCGGCGTCGGGGTGGTGAAGTCGGCGCAGCGCACCGCTATCAAGCCGTTCTGCTCGGTGCTGTAGTGGCCCGACTGGTCCCGGCCGTCGTACTGGTCGGCACCGGCCAACAGCTCCGATCCGTCGCCGTTCTTCATCGCCTTGGTCAGCGCCTCACGCAGGTACTTCCACCAGTCCGAGCCGACGTCGCCGTACAGCCCGATGACGACGCCGGTCCAGCCGAGCGTCTGGTCCAGCGGCCGGTTCGGGTCGTCGGTCGGCAGCGGGTGGTCCTGCAGGCCGTCGATGAAGTGGCCGAGCTGCTGCGCCGCGGCCGTCGGGGTGCCGGACAGCGGGCAGGAGGAGGCGTAGTTGGTGACGCAGTCGCCGGCGAACTTCTCCAGCGACTGCTCGAAGCCGAGCTGCTGCTGGACGTTGGCCTGGAGCTGGTCGGCGTTCGGGTCGACGGCCCCGTCCAGGACCATGCGGCCGACGTTGGCCGGGAACTCCTCGGCATAGACCGAACCGATGTAGGTGCCGTAGGAGATGCCGAGGTAGTTCAGCTTCTTGTCGCCGAGGACCTGGCGCATCAGGTCCATGTCCTGCGCGACGTAGTTGGAGCCCACGTAGGGCAGCAGGTCGCCGGAGTTCTTCTCGCAGGCCGCTGCCAGGTTCTTGCTGTCCTGCTCGGCCTTGGCGGCGCGCTGCGTCGGGTCCTTCGGCGGATCCTGCTCGGAGAGCGCGTCCTGGGTCTTGTCGTTCTGGCAGACGATCGGGTCGCTGCGGCCCAGACCGCGCGGGTCGAAACCGATGATGTCGTAGTGCGCGTGCAGCGCGCCGTCGAACTCCTGCTTGGACTCCTCGACGAAGTCCACGCCGGAGGCGCCGGGACCGCCGGGGTTGGTCAGCAGCGAGCCGACCTTGGTCGCCGGGTCCGCGGCCGGCCACTTCACCAGGGCGAGCGAGACGTATTTGCCCGACGGCTTGGTGTAGTCCAAGGGGACATCGACGGTGCCGCACTGGAAGGCACTCAGGTCCGCACTCGGGTCGTCGGACGGCTCGCTGGTGCACTTGCCCCAGGAGATCTGCTGGGCGTCGAAGGCCTGCACCGTGCTGAACTTGCCGCTGGGCAGCGCGCCCGCGTTGCCGGTGCTGCCCGAACCGCCGGAAGAGCCGCCGCTGCCGCCGCTGCCGCCGACCGAGCCGCTGGAAGTACATCCGGCCACCAGGGTGGCGCCGAGCACCATCGCCACGACGGATATGGTCCGGCCCCGACGTGCCCCGAATGACTTCATGCGCTCATGTGTATCACCTCTTCCTGACCCTAGAATCACGATATGGATGCCTTCTTGGAACTCCTTAAGGAACGTGGCCAAGCCACGCTGGCGACTATCAAGAAGGACGGTCGGCCCCAGCTGTCGGTGATCAACTACGCGTACGACCCCGCCGAGCAGGTGATCCGCGTCTCGATCATCGACGGCCGGGCCAAGACCCACAATCTGCGCCGCGACCCGCGCGTGACGCTGATGGTGCAGCCGGACACCTACCAGTACGCGGTGTACGACGGCGACGCGGAACTGTCCGCGGTCGCGCAGTCACCGGACGACGCGGCGGTCGAGGAGTTGGTGGCGCTGTACCGGGCGGCGGCCGGCAAGGAGCACCCGGACTGGGACGAGTACCGGGCCGCGATGATCGCCGACAAGCGGTTGGTGCTGCGGATCCGGGTCACGCACGCTTACGGCATGGGGATCTGAGGCGGGATGACTGCGCCGGGGGCGGTCCCAGTCAGCGAGCCCGAACCGGTCACGCCTGATCCGCCCCCACTGCCCGGCCGGCCGCTGATGACACAGTCCTGGCTCGACGCGACCTTTCTCCACTGGGCCCTCGATCCGGAAGCCGTGGCGCCGTTGCTGCCGGCCGGGGTACTGCCCGACATCATCGACGGGGTCACCTACGTCGGGCTCATCGCCTTCCGCATGCACCGGATCGGGTGGTGGCCGCTGCCTGGGATGCCGTATCTGGGGACGTTCCCGGAAACCAATGTGCGGCTGTACTCGGTCGACTCGGCGGGGCGGCGCGGTGTGGTGTTCCGGTCGCTGGAAGCCTCCCGGATGCTGCCGGTCGCCACCGCGCGCTCGGCGTTCCGGCTGCCGTACCGCTGGGCCCGCATGTCCGCCTACAACCACGACGACATGTATTGGTACGCCTCCCGACGCCGCGAACCCGGCCTCCCGCCGGCGAAGAGCCTGATCGGCGTGCGGGTCGGGGCCGCCGTCGAGGAACCGAACGCGGTGGACCACTTCCTGACGGCCCGCTGGCGACTGCACTTCACGCTCGGCGGCCGGACGGTGCACATGCCGAACGCGCATCCGCGATGGCCGCTGCACCACGCGGAGCTGTTGGCGTGCGAGGAGGATCTGGTCGCCGCCGCGGGTTTGCCGGGCGTCGCCGCCCGGCCGCCGGACAGTGTGCTGTTCTCGCCGGGAGTGCCGGTCCGGTTCGGGTCGCCGCGCGCCGTCAGTCGTGGCGGACGCGGCTGATCAGGTAGCGCACAAAGACCAGATCGCCGATCGGCCGGGTCTCCGCGAGCGTCATGCGGTGCCGCGCGTTCTGCGGGAACTCGGCGGCGCGGACGAAGCGCGGGGCCCGGTCGTCGCCGACGAAGAACGGGGCGATCGCCAGATGGATCTCGTCGGCGAGGTCTTCGGCGAGGAACCGGGTGTGCAGCGAACTGCCGCCCTCGACCATCAGCCGCTGGACGCCGCGTTCCAACAGATCCGCGAGGATGCCGGGGAAGTCGACGAGCGCCCCGGCCGGGACGACCTCGGTGTCGTCCACGGCGGCCAGCCGATCGGCCTGCGCCGGCACCGCGGCGTCGGCGCAGTAGACCAGCTTGCGGCCGCCGGTCGTGAAGAAGCGCGCCGCCGGGTCCAGCGCGCCCGCGCCGGTCACCGTCACCTTGATCGGGTGCTCCGGAAGGCCGCGCCGCACCCGGTCGGCACGGCGTTCCGGATCGCGGATCAGGAGCCGCGGGTCGTCGCGCCGGATGGTCTCGGCGCCGACCATGATCGCGTCCGACGCCGCCCGCAGCGCGTCCACCCGGTCGAAGTCCGCGTCGTCGGAGAGTATGAGGCGGTCGGGGGTGGTGTCGTCGAGGTGGCCGTCCAGGGACATGGCGGCGCTGAGGATGACGTGGGGGCGCTCGGGCATGGAGTCATCGTCGCATCGGGGG
>NZ_JAAFYZ010000139.1 GCF_018274385.1 Catenulispora pinistramenti
GGGGCGGGTCGCGCTCATTCGTCAGGAGGTGCTTCACATGTTCGTCCCTAGGTTATCTGGCAGCACTTTCCGGGGAGAGCCGCCCCGGCCGGTCAACGTACCAGGGCGAATAAACGAGCCCCGGATCACCGAAGTGATCCGGGGCATCGCTGCCGGTAGCCGGGGCTACTGCACGAAGTACGCCGCCTTGTCCGCGAGGTCCAGCGCCATCTGCGGGATCACACCGAGGGCGATGGTCAGCGCCACCGACACGGTGAGCGCGACCGTGGTCATCGGCGAGGGGACCACCACGATCGGGCCCGCCCCCTCCTCGCGCAGCGGTTCGCTGAAGTACATCAGGACGATGACACGGACGTAGAAGAACGCCGCCGCCGCCGAGGCGATCACACCGACGATCACCAGCGGCCAGGCGCCGCCGTCGATCGCCGCCGTGAACAGCGCGAACTTCCCGGTGAAGCCGGACGTCAGCGGGATGCCCGCGAAGGCCAGCATGAACACCGTGAAACAGGCCGCCAGCAACGGCGAGCGCCGGCCCAGGCCGGCCCAGGCCGACAGGTCGGTGGCCTCGCCGCCGACCGTCACCGAGTCGTCCTCGCCGCCGTCCCCGGAGTCCGATCCGCCGCGCACCGACTCGCGCACCAGGGTCACCACCGCGAACGCGCCGATGGTCGCGAACCCGTACGCCGCCAGGTAGAACAGCGTCGAGCTCACGCCCTTGGAGGTCGTGGAGATCACGCCGAGCAGGATGTACCCGGCGTTGAGGATCGCCGAGTACGCCAGCATCCGCTTGATGTCGCGCTGGGTGATCGCCAGGATCGCGCCGACCAGCATGGTCAGGATCGCCACGCCCCACAGCACCGGGCGCCAGTCCCAGCGCAGCCCCGGCAGCGCCACGTAGGCGATGCGCAGCAGGGCGCCGAACGCGGCCACCTTGGTCGCCGCGGCCATGAACGCGGTGATCGGGGTCGGCGCGCCCTGGTACACGTCCGGGGTCCAGGCGTGGAACGGCACCGCGCCGACCTTGAACAGCAGCCCGACCGCCAGCAGCGCGACCCCGGCCAGCACCAGCACGTCGGAGTGCGGCGAGGCGGTGATCGAGCTCGCGATGTCGGACAGCCGCACCGAGCCGGCGTAGCCGTAGATCAACGCGACGCCGTACAGGAAGAACGCCGAGGAGAACGCCCCGAGCAGGAAGTACTTCATCGCCGCTTCCTGCGACAGCAGGCGGCGGCGCCGGGCCAGACCGCACAGCAGGTACAGCGGCAGCGACAGCACTTCCAGCGCCACGAAGGACGTCAGCAGGTCGTTCGCGGCCGGGAAGAGCAGCATGCCGCCGACCGAGAACAGCATCAGCGGGAAGACCTCGGTGGTGCGCAGCCCGGCGTTGTCCGCCGCCCGCTCACCGCCGGATCCGGGGGTGGTGGCGCCCTGCGCGGTGAACGCGTCCAGGTCGACCACGGCGGTCCCGCGCTCGGCCACCAGCAGCAGCGCGAGCAGGGCCAGCAGCAGGATGGTGCCCTGCAGGAACAGGGTCACACCGTCCACCGACACCGCGTCGGCGGCCGTGGTCTCGGCCATGCCGTGGTTGGCCACCACGAAGCAGAAGGCCGCCACGACCCCGGCCAGCGAGACGCCGACCTGCGGCCAGTACCGCCGGGTGCGCGGCAGGAAGGCCTCGATGAGGATGCCGATCGTCGCGGCGCCGAACACCACCAGCATCGGCATCAGCGCCCGGTACTCGACGTGCGGCGCGGTGAAGGTGTTCGTCACCGTGGAGGTCGCGCCGCCCAGGCCGCCGCCGGGGTTCGTCGGGTCACCGGGCGAGGCGGCGAGAAGAGACGTCAGAACGCTCACTTGGAGTCCACCTTCTCCGAGGTCTGCGCGTTCAGGGCCGGAGCCGGGTCCTGTTTCTGAACGTGTTGCAGAGTGGTTTTGACGGAGGGGTTGACCACGTCGAGGATCGGCTTGGGGTAGAAGCCCAGACCGATGATCAGCGCGATCAGCGGCGCCACGGCGACCACCTCACGGGCCCGCAGGTCCTTCATGCCCTCCAGCCCGGCCTTCAGCGGGCCGGTCATGGTCCGCTGGTAGAGCCAGAGCACGTACAACGCGGCCAGGATGATCGCGCAGGTGGCCACGATCGCCACCGCCTTGTAGCGCTCGAAGGTGCCGACCAGGACCAGGAACTCCGAGACGAAGGAGGACAGGCCCGGCAGCGCCAGCGAGGACAGCCCGGCGATCAGGAACACGCCGGCCAGCTTCGGCGCGACCTTGTTGACCCCGCCGTAGTCGTCGATCAGCTGCGAGCCGCGGCGGGAGATCAGGAAGCCGGCGACGATGAACAGCGCGCCGGTGGACAGGCCGTGGTTCACCATGTAGAGCGAGGCGCCGCTCTGACCCGCCGAGGTCATCGCGAACACCCCGAGGGTGATCAGCCCGAAGTGCGAGATCGACGTGTAGGCGATCAGCCGCTTGATGTCGGTCTGGCCGATGGCCAGCAGCGCGCCGTACAGGGTGCCGACGATCGCCATCCCGATCACCATCGGGGTGAAGAACTTCGAGGCCCCGGGGAACAGCTCCAGGCAGTACCGCAGCATCCCGAACGTGCCGACCTTGTCCAGCACACCGACCAGCAGCACCGCCGAACCCGGCGTGGCCTCGGCCGCGGCATCCGGCAGCCAGGTATGGAACGGGAACAGCGGCGCCTTCACCGCGAAGGCCACGAAGAACCCGAGGAACAGCGCCTTGGACAGCCCCGGGCTGATGCCCAGCTGGCCGGAGGCCACGGCGTTGGCCAGGGTGTTGAAGTCGAAGGTCCCGGTGCCCAGGTGCTTGCCGGAGGCGACGTACAGGCCGATCAGCGCGGCCAGCATGAACAGGCCGCCGAACAGCGAGTACAGCAGGAACTTCACCGCGGCGTAGGACCGCTGCGGTCCGCCGAAGCCGCCGATGAGGAAGTACATCGGGATCAGCATGGCTTCGAAGAACACGTAGAACAGGAACAGATCGGTGGCCGCGAAGACCCCGATCATCATCGTCTCCAACAACAGGTACAGCGCGAAGTAGGCGCGGACCGAGCGGCGTCCGTCGGCCTGTGCCTCGTCGGCGTCGTTCCAGGCCGCGAGCATGACCACCGGCATCAGGACCGTGGTCATCAGGATCAGCACCAGGGCGATGCCGTCCACCCCGAGGCCGTAGTTGATGTTGAAGGCCTTGATCCACTGGTGGCTCTCGGTGAACTGGAACCGGGAGCCGCCCTTCTTGAACTGGGTGGCCATCAACGCCGCGACGCCGAACGTCGCGACGCTGAAGGTCAGCGCGATCTTCTTGGCGGCCGCGCTCCGCTCTTTCGGCAACGTGGCCACCAGAGCGGACCCGACCAACGGGACCACGCCCATCGTGGTCAACCAGGGAAAGCTGCTCATCTCCATCTCTCCCTTTAGAGCTTCGCGAAGAGGATCGCGGCGACCAGAGCGGCCGCTCCTCCGAACATGGACAAGGCGTAGGAGCGGACGAATCCGGTCTGCAGCCGTCGCAGCCGCCCGGAGGTCCCGCCGACCAGCGCGGCCAGACCGTTGATCGCCCCGTCCACGCCGCGGTTGTCGGTGTAGACCAGGGTGCGGGTCAGGTACTGGCCGGGCCGCATCAGCGCCGCCTCGTTGAAGGCGTCGCCGTACAGGTCCTTGCGGGCCGCCACGGTGATGAAGCTGCCGCGCGGGGCGACGGCCGGCACCTTGCGGGTGCCGTACTTCAGAATCGCGATCGCCACGCCCACGGCGACCGCCGCCAACGTGATGATCGACAGCGTCGTGGAGTTCAGGCCGCCGGGCAGCTTGCCCTCCTCGCGCGGCCCGGTCACCGGCTCCAGCCAGTTCACGAACGCCGAGTTCATCGAGAACAGGAAGCCCGCGGCGACCGAACCGACCGCCAGCAGCAGCATCGGCAGGCCCATGGACAGCGGCGACTCGTGCGGGTGCGGCTCGTGGCCCTCGGCGTCCGGGACCCAGCGCTTCTCGCCGAAGAAGGTCATGATCACCATGCGGGTCATGTAGAACGCGGTGATCAGCGCGCCCAGCAGGGCGGCGCCGCCGAGGATCCAGCCCGAGGTGCCGCCCTTGCTGAAGGCGGCCTCGATGATCTTGTCCTTGGAGTAGAACCCGGAGAACGGCGGGCAGCCGATGATCGCCAGGTAGCCCAGGAAGAACGTGCCGAAGGTGATCGGCATGTACTTGCGCAGGGCCCCGTAATGGCGCATGTTCACCTCGTCGTTCATGCCGTGCATGACCGATCCGGCGCCGAGGAACAGCCCGGCCTTGAAGAAGCCGTGGGTGACCAGGTGCATGATCGCGAACGCGTAGCCGATCGGGCCCAGGCCCGCGGCCAGGATCATGTAGCCGATCTGCGACATCGTCGAGCCGGCCAGGCTCTTCTTGATGTCGTCCTTGGCACAACCGACGATCGCACCGAACAGCAGCGTGATCGCGCCGACGATGGTCACCAGCAGCCGCGCGGTCGGCGACAGGTCGAAGATCGCGTGCGAGCGGACGATCAGGTAGACGCCCGCGGTCACCATGGTCGCGGCGTGGATCAGGGCACTGACCGGGGTCGGGCCCTCCATCGCGTCGCCGAGCCAGGACTGCAGCGGGAACTGCGCCGACTTACCGCAGGCGGCCAGCAGGAGCATGATGCCGATCGCGGTCAGCGTGCCCTTCGAGGCCCCGCCGGCGGTGCCGAAGACCGTCCCGAAGTTGAACGACCCGAAGGTGACGAACATCAGCATGATCGCGATCGACAGCCCGACGTCACCGACCCGGTTGACGACGAACGCCTTCTTCGCCGCCGCCGCCGCGCTCGGCTTGGCCTGCCAGAACCCGATCAGCAGGTACGAGGCCAGACCGACACCCTCCCAGCCGACGTACAGCAGCAGGTAGTTGTCGGCCAGCACCAGGATCAGCATCGCCGCGAGGAAGAGGTTCAGGTAGCTGAAGAACTTCCGGCGCTCGGGGTCGTGGCTCATGTAGCCGATCGAGTAGATGTGGATCAGCGATCCGACACCGGTGATCAGCAGGATGAAGACCACGGAGAGCTGGTCGAGCTGGAAGGCCACGTCGGCCTGGAACGGGTTCTGCCCCGTGCCGGGCACCGGGACCCAGGAGTACAGGTGCTGGTGCATCGAGCGCGCAGCGCCGTGCTTCCCGAGCATCGTGAAGAACAGCCCAGCCGCGAGGGCGAAGCTGCCCAGCGCCGCGAGACACCCGAGCAGGTGTCCCCAGGCGTTGGTGCGCTTGCCCCCGAGGAGCAGGATCGCCGCGCCGAAGAGCGGCAGTCCGGGGACAAGCCAGATGAGACTTTCCATTGCTTACTCGGCCCGCCTCTCAGAGGGTGGGAAGTGGCGATTTGCGGTATACGGAACCGCCGGCTGACGTCGAGAACCAGCGAAACGGCCTAGGAGCAAGCATGGCTAGACGGGCGGCCCGCGCATCCTGGTTGGCTGTAAGGGCCGCCCGGCGACGCCAGGCGCCGCTCATAGGCCGTTTCGCGCCGCGAATTGACACTTTCCGCCCTCTCAGTACTTCAGCAGGTTTGCGTCGTCGACCGAGGCCGAGCGGCGGGTACGGAACACGGACACGATGATGGCCAGCCCGACCACGACCTCCGCGGCCGCCACCACCATCGTGAAGAAGGCGATGACCTGTCCGGTGAGGTCGCCGTGCATGCGGGAGAAGGTCACCAGGGTCAGGTTCACGGCGTTGAGCATGAGCTCGACGCACATGAAGACCACGATGGCGTTCCGGCGGATCAGCACCCCGAAGGCGCCGATCGTGAACAGGAGCGCCGACAGGAAGAGATAGTTATCGGGGTTCACTCGGCCGCTCCGTTCGTCGAGGCGTTTTCGAGCTCGGGAGCATCGCCCTGGTGCGGCACCGCCATGTTCTCCCGGGTGACGGCGGTCAGCCCGACCGCGTCGCGCACCGGGGTGCGGGCCTGCAGGGTGGCGTTCACCGAGTCCTCGGCGACCGAGCCGTCCGGCAGCAGCGCGGGGATGTCCACCGCGTTGTGCCGGGCGTAGACGCCCGGGGTCGGCAGCGGCGTCATCCGCTGGCCGGTGCGCACCCGCTCCTCGACCAGTTCCTTCTGCGACTTGCGGGCCACCAGGCGCTCCCGGTGGGTCATCACCATCGCGCCGACCGCGGCGGTGATCAGCAGCGCCGAGGTGACCTCGAAGGCCCAGAAGTACTTGCTGAAGATCAGGTCCGCGAGGTTCTTGACGTTGCCGCCGCCGGCGTTGGCCGGTCCCGCGCCCTGGAACGTCCCCAGTCGCGCGTGGCCCAGGGCCACCATCACCAGCACCGCGAACGCGACCGCGGCCAGCACCGCCAGCTTGCGCTGGCCCTTGATGGTCTCCACCAGGGAGTCGGCGCTGGAGACGCCGACCAGCATCAGCACGAACAGGAACAGCATCATGATCGCGCCGGTGTAGACGACGATCTGCACCACGCCCAGGAAGTACGCTCCCTGCGCCAGGTAGAACATCGCCAGGCAGATCATGGTCATGGCCAGCGAGAGCGCCGAGTGCACGGCCTTCTTGGCGAAGACCGTCCCGAGCGCCCCGAGCACCGCCACGGCGCCGAGGACGTAGAACTGGAACGCCTCGCCGTCTGAGGTCTTGCTGAGTCCGGCAGCCAGGGTGAGGCCCTGGTCGGCCACAGCGAGCGGAAGGCTCATCAGGCGTCCTCCCCGTCCGGTTCGGGCTTGGCCTGCGAGCCGCGCTGCTGCGGGACGGTGCCCGGCGCGGCCGCGGTGACCTTGCCCTCGTAGTAGTCCTGGGCGGACATGCCCGGGAAGATCGAGTGCGGCGATTCGACCATGCCCTCGGTCAAGCCGGCCAGCAGCTCGTCCTTGGTGTAGATGAGCTTGGCCCGCGAGGTGTCGGCGAGCTCGAACTCGTTGGTCATGGTCAGCGCCCGGGTCGGGCAGGCCTCGATGCACAGCCCGCACAGGATGCAGCGCAGGTAGTTGATCTGGTAGACGCGGCCGTAGCGCTCCCCCGGGGAGTAGCGCTCCTGTTCGGTGTTGTCCGCGCCCTCCACGTAGATGGCGTCCGCCGGACAGGCCCAGGCACACAGCTCGCAGCCGATGCACTTCTCCAGCCCGTCGGGGTGCCGGTTGAGCTGGTGCCGGCCGTGGAACCGCAGCGCGGTCTGCTTGGGCTCCTCAGGGTACTGCTCGGTCGTCCGCTTCTTGAACATCGTCGAGAAGGTGACGCCGAACCCGGCCACCCCGGCGAGCGGGTTCTTGGGCTTCTCCTTACCGGAGTAAGGGTTCTGCTGGTCAGACATCGGGGTCTCCTGCTTCGAGTTCGGACACCTCGGCGGGTTCCACCAGGGCGCCCACCAGAGCGGCCCGAGGCCGGCGCGGCGTGAACGCCGGCAGCGTCTGGCCGGGCAACGGCGGCACCGGGAAGCCGCCGTCCATCGGGTCGAACGGCTTGGCCGCGGTCGCGGCCTCCTCCGCCTTCTCCAGGGCGCTGGTCTGCCGGTAGCGCAGTTCGCTGATGATCCACAGGACCACCAGCACCGCGACCACCGGGCCGAGGATGTAGATCAGGTGCGAGCGGTTCAGGTCGCCCTGGTTCTTCAGGGTCCGCACCACGGCCACCGCCAGCAGCCAGACCAGGGAGGCCGGGATCAGCACCTTCCAGCCCAGCTTCATGAACTGGTCGTAGCGCAGGCGGGGCAGCGTGGCCCGCAGCCAGAAGAAGAAGAGCATGAACAGCACGAGCTTGATCACGTACCACAGCACCGGCCACCAGCCGCTGTTCGCGCCGTGCCAGACCGAGACCAGTCCGAACGGGGCGTGCCAGCCGCCGAGGAACATCAGCACGGCCAGCGAGGAGACCGTGACCATGTTGATGTACTCGGCCAGGAAGAACAGCGCGAACTTGATCGAGGAGTACTCGGTGTGGAACCCGCCGACCAGCTCGCCCTCGGCCTCCGGGAGGTCGAACGGCGCGCGGTTGGTCTCGCCGACCATCGACACCACGTAGATGAGGAAGGACGGCAGCAGCGGCAGGCAGTTCCACCAGCTGTGCTGGCTGTCCACGATGCCCGAGGTGCTCATCGTGCCGGCGTAGATGAACACCGCCACGAAGGACAGCGACATCGCGATCTCGTAGGAGATCATCTGCGCGGTGGAGCGCAGAGCGCCCAGCAGCGGGTAGGTCGAGCCGGAGGCCCAGCCGGCCAGCACGATGCCGTAGATCCCGATCGAGGTCGCGGCCAGCACGTACAAGATGGCGACCGGCAGGTCGGTCAGCTGGAGCGGAGTCCGGTGGTGGAAGATCGACACCTGGTTGTTCGCCGGGCCGAAGGGCACCACGGCGATCGCCAGGAACGCCGGGATCGTGGCGATCAGCGGCGCGATGATGAAGACCAGCTTGTCCGCCGCGGTCGGGATGATGTCTTCCTTGAGCATCAGCTTCACGCCGTCGGCCAGCGACTGGAGCAGACCCCAGGGACCGGTGCGGTTGGGCCCGATGCGCTGCTGCATGTAGCCGACGATCTTGCGCTCGAACAGGATCGCCATCAGGACCGTGACGACCAGGAACGCGAAGCAGGCCACCACCTTGATCAGGATCAGCCACCACGGGTCCCGGCCGAAGAACGACAGGTTCTCGTAGTTGGTGGGGGTGGTGGCGTCGGCCCTCAAGGAGCCGCTGGCCAGGGGCACCAGCACTGTCAGGGCGCTCACGCGGTCGCCTCCACTTCGGTCGCGGCGCGCGCGATCTTGACCAGCGATCCGGTGTCCGCGCGCAGCGAGCGGCGCACCTGCGAACCCTTGGAGTTCGTCGGCAGCCACACCACGCGGCCGGCCAGGTCGGCGATCCGCAGCGGCAGGGTGATCGAGCCGTGCTCGTTGGAGACGGTGACCAGGTCGCCCTCGGCGGCCTGGATCTCCGAGGCGGTCTCCTTGCTCAGGTGGACCACGGTGGGCTTGCCGGTGCCGGCCAGGAACGGCTCGTTCGCCTGCAGCGAGCCGGCGTCCAGCAGCAGGTGCCAGGTGGCCAGCACGGCCTCGCCGACCGCCGGCTTGGGCAGGTCGGCCGGGGTGCCGGCCAGCGCCGGGGTCTTCTCCCGGTTCCACAGCCCCAGCTGGGCCAACTCGTGCCGGGCGGCACCGACCGTGGGCAGGCCCAGGTGCACGTCCATGGCGTCGGCGATCCGGTCCAGCACCCGCAGGTCCGGCATCTCGCCCAGGCCCGCGGCCTGGACCGCGTCGGCGTCCAGCGCGGTCTCGAAGGGCCGCGCGCGGCCCTCCCAGTCCACGAAGGTCCCGGACTTCTCGGCGACCGGGGCGACCGGGAACACCACGTGCGCCCGCTCGGTGGCCGCGGTGTGCCGGAACTCCAGCGAGACCAGGAAGGGCACCCGGTCCAGGGCGTCCAGGAACTCCTGCGGGTCGGCCAGGTCGTAGGGGTCGACGCCGGCGACCACCAGGCCGGCGATCCCGCCCAGGGCCGCGGCCTGGATGATCTCCGTGGTCCCGCGCCCGAAGGCGCCCGGCAGGTTGCCGACGCCCCAGCGGGCGGCGACCTCGGTGCGGGCCTCGGGGTCGGTGGCCGGGCGGCCGCCGGGCAGCAGGTTCGGCAGCGCGCCGGCTTCCAGCGCGCCCCGCTCCCCGGCCCGGCGCGGGATCCACGCCAGCTTCGCGCCGGTCACCCCGGCCAGCTTCACCGCGGCGGTGAGCGCGCCGGGCACGGCGGCCAGCCGTTCGCCGACCAGGATCACCGCCCCGGGCTTGCGCAGGTCCTCGGCGGTCTTCAGGCCGGCGGCGTCCAGACCGGAGTCTGAGCCGCCGTCGGCCAGGGCCGCCAGGAACGCCGGCTCGGTGAGCGGCGCCGCCTTCAGCAGCGAGCCCTTGAGCTTTTCCAGCCCGCGGGTCGCGTACGGCGCTATGGCCGAGACGGCGAGCTTGCGGGCGAGCACGTTCTTGCGCAGCCGCAGGAAGACGATCGGCGACTCCTCTTCCGGCTCGAAGCCGACCAGCAGCACGGCCGGGGCGAGGTCGAGGTCGCCGTAAGTGGTCGCCATACCGGAGCCGGCGACCTGCGAGGCCAGGAACTCGGCCTCCTCCTCGGAGTGCGGCCGGGCCCGGAAGTCGATGTCGTTGGTCTCCAACGCGATCCGGGTGAACTTCGCGTACCCGTAGGCGTCTTCCAGCGTGAGCCGGCCGCCGACCAGAGCGGCCGCGCGGCCGCGGGCCGCGTTCAGCCCCTCGGCGGCGAAGGCCAGCGCCTCCGGCCAGGAGGCCGGACGCAGCTCGCCGGACTCGCGGTCGCGGATCAGCGGCGAGGTGATGCGCTTGGCGCCGGGGGCCTGCGCGTACTGGAACGCCCAGCGTCCCTTGTCGCAGTTCCACTCCTCGTTCACCTGCGGATCGTCGATCGCCATCCGCCGGGTGACCTTGCCGCGCCGGTGGTCGGTGCGCAGCGCGCAACCGGCCGCGCAGTGCTCGCAGGCACTCGGCGAGGAGACCAGGTCGAAGGGCCGCGAGCGGAACCGGTAGGCCGCGCCGGTCAGCGCGCCGACCGGGCAGATCTGCACGGTGTTGCCGGAGAAGTAGGACGCGAAGTCCTGGTCCTCGGCCACCGAGATCCCGACCTGCTGCTCCGAGCCGCGCTCGATCAGCGTGATGAACGGGTCGCCGGCGATCTGGTCGGCGAACCGCGTGCACCGCGCGCAGGACACGCAGCGCTCGCGGTCCAGCAGCACCTGGCTGGAGATGTTGATCGGCTTGGGGAAGGTGCGCTTGGCCCCCTCGTACCGGGACTCCCCGGCGCCGGTGCTCATCGCCTGGTTCTGCAGCGGGCACTCGCCGCCCTTGTCGCAGATCGGACAGTCCAGCGGGTGGTTGATGAGCAGCAGCTCCATCACCCCGCGCTGGGCCTTCTCGGCGACCGGCGAGGACAGCTGGGTGTGGATCACCATGCCGTCGGCGACCGTCGTGGTGCAGGAGGCCACCGGCTTGCGCTGGCCCTCCACCTCGACGATGCACTGCCGGCAGGCGCCGACCGGCGCCAGCAGCGGGTGGTCGCAGAACCGGGGGATCTGCGTGCCGATCCGCTCCGCGCTGCGGATGATCAGCTCGTTCTTCGGCACCTGGAGCTCGACACCGTCGATGGTGATCGTCACGAGCTCGACCGGGGGTGGCGTGGGCACCGCCACCTCCTTGCCGCTGTCGTTGGAATTCGTTGTGGTCACGGTCATGCGCTGGTCCTCGCGAACGACAGCGGGCCGTCGGCCCACGCGGTGGACAGGGACGGGTCGAAGGGGCACCCGCCGCGTTCGAAGTGCTCCAGGTACTCGTCCCGGAAGTACTTGAGCGAGGACTGGATCGGCGCGGCGGCACCGTCGCCGAGGGCGCAGAAGGCCTTGCCCACGATGTTGTCGCACAGGTCCAGGAGCTTGCCGAGGTCCTCCTCGGTGCCCTCGCCCTTCTCCATGCGCTTGAGGATCTGCACGAGCCAGTAGGTGCCCTCGCGGCAGGGCGTGCACTTGCCGCAGGACTCGTGCGCGTAGAACTCGGTCCAGCGCAGAGCGGCGCGCACCACACAGGTGGTCTCGTCGAAGATCTGCAGCGCCTTGGTGCCGAGCATGGAACCGGCCGCGCCGACGCCCTCGTAGTCCAGCGGGACGTCCAGCTGCTCCTCGGTGAACATCGGGGTGGAGGAGCCGCCGGGGGTCCAGAACTTCAGGCGGTGGCCGGGCCGGACGCCGCCGGCGTAGTCCAGCAGCTCGCGCAGCGTGATGCCGAGCGGGGCCTCGTACTGCCCGGGGTACTTCACGTGGCCGGACAGCGAGTACAGCGTGAAGCCCGGGGACTTCTCGCTGCCCATGCCCTTGAACCAGTCCACGCCGTTGCGGACGATCGCGGGAACCGAACCGATGGACTCGACGTTGTTGACACATGTGGGGCTGGCGTAGAGCCCTGCGACGGCCGGGAAGGGAGGACGCAGACGAGGCTGTCCACGCTTGCCTTCCAGGGAGTCCAGCAGTGCCGTCTCCTCGCCGCAGATGTACGCGCCGGCGCCGCCGTGCACGGTGAGTTCGAGGTCGAAGTCGGTGCCGAAGACGCCCTTGCCGAGGTACCCGGCCGCGTAGGCCTCGCTCACTGCCGCCTGCAACCGGCGCAGGACGTGCAGCACTTCACCGCGCACGTAGATGAACGCGTGGCTGGCGCGGATCGCGTAGCACGCGATGATCACGCCTTCCACCAGCTCGTGCGGGTTGGCCATCATGAACGGGATGTCCTTGCACGTGCCCGGCTCGGACTCGTCGGCGTTCACCACCAGGTAGTGCGGCTTGCCGTCGTTCTGCGGGATGAAGCCCCACTTCATGCCGGTGGGGAAGCCCGCGCCGCCGCGGCCGCGCAGTCCGGAGTCCTTGACGAGCTGGATGACCTCGTCGGGGTGCATCCGCAGCGCCTGCTTCACGGCGGTGTAGCCGTCGCGCCGCTGATAGCCGGCGAGCGTCCAGGGCTCGGAGTCCAGCCAGCCCCGGGACAGGACGGGGGTGAGTTCAGGTGCCATTACTCGGACGCCTCCGTGGTGACCGCGGGACCGGTGGGGGTGCGGCCCTGCGA
Organism: Catenulispora pinistramenti; assembly: GCF_018274385.1. GTDB lineage: Bacteria > Actinomycetota > Actinomycetes > Streptomycetales > Catenulisporaceae > Catenulispora > Catenulispora pinistramenti. The sequence goes on from NZ_JAAFYZ010000139.1 coordinate 12,643, forward strand.
GACGAGCAGACCGGCCAGCGTGGCGTGCCCGGCGGCGCCGCCCCCGGCCACCGCGCCCTCGCGCGGGTCCTCGAACCCGGCCAGGATCCGCTCGGCCTGCTTGAAGGTGCACAGCGCCGGGCCCCGGGTGGAGTGGACCGCCTTGCCCGCGCGCAGCTCGTCGACCAGGCCGACCGCCTTGTCGGGGTTCATGTCGTCCATGAACTCCCAGTTGACCATCATCACCGGGGCGTAGTCGCAGGCCGCGTTGCACTCGATGTGCTCCAGCGTCAGCTTGCCGTCCTCGGTGGTCTCGTCGTTGCCGACGCTCAGGTGGTCCTTGAGCGTGGCGAAGATGGCGTCGCCGCCCATCACCGCGCACAGGGTGTTGGTGCACACGCCGACGTGGTAGTCGCCGACCGGGCGCCGCTTGTACATGGTGTAGAACGTCGACACCGCCGATACCTCGGCGGTGGACAGGCCCAGCTTGTCGGCGCAGTATTCGATGCCCGCCGGGGAGACGAAGCCCTCCTCGCTCTGCACCAGGTGCAGCAAGGGGAGCAGCGCGGAGCCGGACTGCGGGTAGCGCGCGATGACCGCCGCGGCGTCGTCGTCCAACTTCTTCAGGTGTTCGTACGCCGTCATCGGTCGACACCACCCATCACCGGGTCGAGGGAGGCGATGGCGACGATGACGTCGGCCAGCTGGCCGCCCTCGCACATCGCCGCGGTCGCCTGCAGGTTCGTGAAGGACGGGTCCCGGAAGTGGACCCGGTAGGGCCGCGTCCCGCCGTCGGAGACGACGTGCACGCCCAGCTCGCCCTTCGCCGACTCCACCGCCGCGTATACCTGGCCGGCCGGGACGTGGAAGCCCTCGGTGACCAGCTTGAAGTGGTGGATCAGGGCCTCCATGGAGTCGCCCATGATGTGCCGGATGTGGTCCAGGCTGTTGCCCATGCCGTCGCTGCCCAGGGCCAGCTGCGCCGGCCAGGCGATCTTCTTGTCCTCGACCATGACCGGCTGGCCCTGGGTGCGCTGGATGCGGTCCAGGCACTGCTCGACGATCCTCAGCGACTCGTACATCTCGGTCAGCCGGACCCGGTAGCGCCCGTAGGCGTCGCAGGTGTCCCAGGTGGCAACCTCGAAGTCGTAGGTCTCGTAGCCGCAGTACGGCTGGGACTTGCGCAGGTCCAGCGGGTGGCCGGTGCTGCGCAGCACCGGGCCGGTGATGCCCAGCGCCATACAGCCGGCCAGGTCCAGGTGGCCCACACCCTCGGTGCGGCCCTTGAAGATCGGGTTCTCGTTGCACAGCTTCGCGTAGTCCGGGAAGCGCTTGCGCATCAGCTTGATGTAGCTGCCGATCTTGTCCACCGCACCGGGCGGCAGGTCCTGCGCCACGCCGCCGGGACGGATGTACGCGTGGTTCATGCGCAGGCCGGTGATGAACTCGAAGAGGTCCAGCGTCTCCTCGCGCTCGCGGAAGCCCGCGGTCATCATGGTCAGCGCGCCCATCTCCATACCGCCGGTGGCAAGGCAAACCAGGTGGCTGGAGATCCGGTTCAGCTCCATCATCAGGACCCGGATGACGCTGGCCCGCTCGGGGATCTGGTCCTCGATGTCCAGCGCCTGCTCCACCGCCAGGCAGTACGCCGTCTCGTTGAACAGCGGCGTCAGGTAGTCCATGCGGGTCACGAACGTCGTGCCCTGCACCCAGTTGCGGTACTCGGTGTTCTTCTCGATCCCGGTGTGCAGGTAGCCGATGCCGCAGCGGGCCTCGGTGACCGTCTCGCCGTCGATCTCCAGGATCACCCGGAGCACCCCGTGTGTGGACGGGTGCTGCGGGCCCATGTTGACGACGATGCGCTCTTCGGGCGCCTCCTGCAGACCGGTCAGGATCTCGTCCCAGTCGCCGCCGGAGACGTTGAAGACGCGGCCCTCGATGCCTTCGGCGTCCTGGAAGTCCCCGGTGTCTGCCGACTCGCCGTCGGCCTCGTAGTCGACACTGCCGTCGATGACTGTCATGAGTAGGCCCTCCGCTGGTCCGGAGCCGGGATCTGCGCGCCCTTGAACTCGACGGGGATGCCGCCGAGCGGGTAGTCCTTGCGCTGGGGGTGTCCCAGCCAGTCGTCCGGCATCAGGATCCGGGTCAGGCCCGGGTGGCCGTCGTAGATGATGCCGAACATGTCGTAGCTCTCGCGCTCGTGCCAGTCGACCGTCGGGTAGACCTCGAACAGCGAGGGGATGTGCGGGTCCACGTCCGCAGCGGTGGTCTCCAGCCGGATCCGGCGGTTGTGCGTGATGCTCAGCAGCGGTACGACGCTGTGCAGTTCGCGGCCGGCCTCCTCCGGGAAGTGGATCCCGGTGACGCCCAGGCACATCTCGAAGCGCAGCGCGGGGTCGTCACGCAGGGTCTTGGCGACCCGGACGAGGTGCTCGCGCGGCACGTGGATGGTCAGCTGGCCGCGGTACACCACGTAGGCGCTGATCGCCTCGACCGGCAGGCCCTGCTCCTCCAGCGCGCCCTCGAGCTCGTCGGCGATCACGTCGAAGTAGCCGCCATAGGGCCGCTGGCTGGCGCCGGGCAGCTCGATCCGGCGGACCAGGCCGCCGTAGCCGGAGGTGTCGCCGCCGTTACGGACCCCGAACATGCCCTTCCGGGTGGCGATCAGCTCGCCGCCCGGGGAGTCGGCACCCGGCTCCGGGACCGCGGGTACGTTCTCAGTCACCGGAGAAGCCCTTCCATCAGGATGGTCGGCTTGGCGTTCATCGCGGCCTTCTCGGCCTCTTCCGCAGCCTTCTTACGGTTCACGCCCAGCGGCATGCTCTGGATCTGCTCGTGCAGCTTCAAGATCGCGTCCAGCAGCATCTCCGGCCGCGGCGGGCAGCCCGGCAGGTAGATGTCGACCGGCACGATGTGGTCCACGCCCTGCACGATCGCGTAGTTGTTGAACATCCCGCCGGAGGACGCGCAGACCCCCATCGCGATGACCCACTTGGGGTTCGCCATCTGGTCGTAGACCTGGCGCAGGACCGGGGCCATCTTCTGGCTCACCCGGCCCGCCACGATCATCAGGTCCGCCTGGCGCGGCGTCGCGGAGAACCGCTCCATGCCGAAGCGCGCCAGGTCATAGCGCCCGGCGCCGGTGGCCATCATCTCGATGGCGCAGCAGGCCAAACCGAACGTCGCCGGCCAGACCGACGACTTGCGCATATAGCCCGCCAGGCCCTCCACGGTCGTGAGGAGGAATCCCGCGGGCAGCTTCTCTTCCAGGCCCATCTGTCAGTCCCATTCCAATCCACCGCGGCGCCACACGTATGCGTAGGCGACGAAGACGGTGAGGATGAAGAACACCATCTCGACCAGCCCGAACCAGCCGAGGGAGTCGAACCGCACCGCCCACGGGTACAGGAACACGATTTCGATGTCGAAGATGATGAAGAGCATGGCGGTCAGGTAGTACTTCACCGGGAAGCGGCCGCCGCCGACCGGCTGCGGAGTGGGCTCGATGCCGCACTCGTAAGCCTCCAGCTTGGCTCGGTTGTACCGCTTGGGGCCGGTGAGCATCCCGGACACGACCGAGAAAATGGCGAACCCGGCGGCCAGGCCGCCGAGCACCAGGATCGGCGCGTAACTGTTCATTTCGGTGACGTCCTGTCAGGCAGGTTTGTGTCAATTTCTGGACGGGTGGGCCCTGCTCACGCTACTTGTGGCTGATTTCACAAGCTCCCGCGACATTCAGTGCCGTGTTGTGAACCCAGTGTGTGGAGAGGCGGTTTCACACCACGACCGTGAGCGCCACGAGACGGTCGGTGCCTTCTTTCGCCGCTGATCCTACGCCTGCGCGGTGTGGGCTGTGCCACAGGGGGGCGGGCAAGTGTGATCGAGATCACCGGAAGATCAACGATCATCAGCTCACGAAGATCATCCAACCGGATAAAAGCGGAGGTGCTGTGATATAGGCGGCACTATCTCCCGCCCTCTGGGACCGACTTGCACGAAGGCCCCGGCCCTGCTCGTCGAAAGCCCTTGGCGGCGCGGCTTGCGGGAGTAGGTTCAAGGGGTGGACTCAAGGACGCCCACATCGAGGAGGTCTGCGATGCACCCGCGATGGCTTTCTGTTAGCAGCGTTGCGGCATGCGCCGTTCTTCTAGGTTTCACAACGGCTTCCTGCTCGACGACAGCCAATCAGGTGAACGCCGGGAGCTCGGCGTCCGGCACCGCCACGGTCTCCGCCAGCTCTTCGCAGGGGTCTGGCACAGGTCCGGTTTCGGGCACTACGTCCGATACCTCCGGTACGTCGGGATCCCCGAGCGGGTCGACTACCGGGGTTCCCGGTGGGACCGGACCGACGAGTTCGGCGCCCGGGACGCCGTCCGCGTCGCCGACCGGTTCGGCTTCCGGGCGCCCGTCCGCGCCGCCTTCGACGCGACCGACGCGGCCGACACCACCGGTCTCATCGCCGGTCTCGTCACCGAGCCTCGCGCACGGAACGGTGACGGTGACCCCGGCGCAGAACGGGACGACGCTGCACGTGGCCGTCGGGACCGTCGTGATCGCGGCGCAGTTCCCATGGCCCTCCGCACCGACGTCGAGCAACCCGGCCGTCCTGGCGCCCGGGATCTCGCCGATGGCGATCGTGTGCCACCCGCCGGGCGGCGCGTGCGTGGGTCCGCCGCGGACCTTCGCGGCGCGGGCTCGGGGGACGGCGCAGATCGTGGCGCAGCGGGAGACGTGCGGGGAAGCTCAGCGATGCGTGTCGCCGATGGACTGGACGCGGTTCGCGGTGACGGTGGTCGTGGAGTAGGGGTGTCGTGGGGCAGGGGTGTCGCGGAGTAGGGGCTTTGGTCGGCGGCGCTGCGGCTGCCTGAGGGTTGATCGGCCCGCTGAGGCCCGCTGGGGCTTCGCAGCACGCCTGAAGGCCTCATAGCTACGCCCCGGCCCGGAGAAGCCCGGACCGGGGCGCGTAGAGCCTTGTCAGCCTCCTGCCAGCCTGTCGGCTGCCCGGTCAGCTGCCGCTGCGCCAGGGCTGCGAGGGCGCCGGCGGCGGGCCGTAGCCGGGAGGCGCGCCGAAGTGGGTGCTGTCGGCGTCGGAATCACCGGGCTGCCAGGCCCGCTCCTCGAACGCACCGGGCTGAGCGGGCGGCACGTAGGAATCGGGCCCCTCGATCACATCGACGACCGACTCATCCACCACCACGGCGGGACCGTCGTAGACAATGGTCGGCTGATCAGCCACCGGCTGGAACACCACCGCCGGCTCCTCCACCACCGGAACAGCCTCCTCAACCGCCACCACCTCAGCAGCCTCGGCCTGCACCACACCCTCGGCGACGACCTCCCCCTCAGGCCCCCGCACCACGAAGGACTCCCCCTCACCGAATCCCATGGCCCGAGCCAACGACTGCAACTCAGCCTCCTGCTCAGCCCCAGCGGCAACCACACCCTGCTGAGGCACCGACCCCCGCTGCCCCGGCACGAGCGCCTCGCCGCTCACCGCTGCCGCACGCCGCCCCGTACGGGTACGGCGCTCGTCGGCGGAAAGGGTCTCGACGCTTTCCACGGCTTCGGGGTCTGCAACATCAGGGGCGACGGCATCGGGGTCGACAGCATCAGGGTGCTGGTCATGCACGGTGGGCAGGTCCGGCTCGGCCTGGGGGGCGACAGCCGCATCGGCTTGCGGGCCGCGGCTGTCTTGGACAGCGTGCGCCGGAGGTTCAGCTGCGGCTTCCGAATGCTGTTCGGCGCCATGCGGAGCGACCAGGTCGGCTTGTGAGCCGAAAGTGTCTTGCTCAGCGGGCATCGGAGTCTCGGCAGCTCCATACTGAGGCGCGGTCTCAGCTGCGGCATGCGAACCGCCAGCGACGCCAATATGCGGAGCGATCGCATCGGCTTGCGGCCCGAGAGCGTCTTGCTCAGCGGGCACCGGAGTCTCACCAGCGGCGTGCGCGCCACCAGCCGAGTCCGGCTGCTGTTCGGCAGCTCCATACTGAGGCGCGGCATCGGCCTGCGGGCCGCGATTGTCTTGCTCAGCAGGCACCGGGCTCTCACCAGCGGCATGCGCGCCGCCAGCCGCATCGGCCTGCGGGCCGCGAGCATCCGGCTGCTGCTCGGCGCCAGTATGCGGAGCGATCGCATCCGCCTGCTGCCCGGTACCAGCATGCTGGGCAGGCGCATCAGCCTGCGCACCCGCGACCACGCCATTCACCGCGTGCGTCCCAGCCGCCTCAGCCCCCGTGCCCGGCTGCTGGGCTGCCGCCGCCGCTGCGGCTGCGGCTGCGGCCTCCGCCTCGTCGGCGCGGTTGGCGGCGGCGACCATCTCGGCCAGCAGTGCCGCTTCCTCGGCGGCGGCTGCTTCGTGGGCCGCGGTCAGGGCCGCTTCGTCGTCGCCTGCCTGGGCGGCTGCCACTGCCTGCGCGGCGAGCGCCACCGCCCTGTCGTCCACGAATTCCGTGGCGGCTTCGGCGATTTCGGCTGCCAGGTCGGCGGGGTCCTCGGCTTCGGGGGCGGCGCCGACGATCACTTCGGCCGCCAGTTCGCGGCGTACGGCTTCGGCCGCTGCTTCCAGGACCGAGCGGGCCAGGGCGCGCAGGGCTGGTTCGTCGGCGGAGTGCAGGGATGCCAGGACTTCGGCTTCGGCGGCTGCCACCGCCGCGTCGAGGACGCCGCCGGCGTTGAGGACTTCGGCGAGTTCCGAGTCGATCTCTTCGGAGACGATCGCCTGGGCGAGGGCTTGGGCGGTCGCTGCCTCCCCCGGTGCGGCGGCCGAGGCGAGGGCGTCGGACGCGGCGGGGTCGGCGAGGACCTCCTCGACCGCGGCCATCGTTTCCGCCTCGGATGCCGGCTCCGACGCCGACTCGGCGTCCGTGTCCGTGTCCGACTCCGAACCCTGCGCCGCCCCGGCGTCGATGCCCGGCAACGCCCCCGGCTCCGGCTCAGCCAGCTCCGGCTCGGCCTGCTCCGCTTCCGCCGCCTCCGAAGAAGCCGCCTCAGCGAAAGCCTCCTCGACCGCCGCCTCCACGGCGGCCTCCGTCATACCCACACCCGCACCGGCACCGGCATTGGCGCCCACACCCGCACCGATACCGGCGCCGGCATCCGCATCCGTCCCGGCCCCCGCGCCGGCCGCCTGCGCCATCAGGGCCGCCTCGGCGTGCACCACGCCGCCGACGATGCCGGCGATCGCCTCCGCCTCGTGCCGCCGCGCGCGCTCCGCTTCCTCGACGCCGGCTTGGGCGACGGCGTCGCGCTTGTCGGCGGGGATGCGGTCGCCGAGGGCGCCGAACAGCGTCTTGTCCGCGGCCAGGGCCATGGTGCCGACGTCCCAGTTCTCCGGGACCCCGGTGAGCAGCGGGTTGTCGCTGAGGTCGAGTTCCTTCAGCGTCAGCTTCTGCCAATTGCTGCTCGGCAGGTCCGTCAGCCGGTTGCCGCGCAGGACCAGCGTCTCCAGCTTCGGCAGGTCGCATACCGAGCGCGGGACCCAGGTCAGCTGGTTCTCCGCGACGTCCAGTTTGCGCAGCGCCTCCAGGCCGCCCAGGGCCCGCGGCAGGGAGGACAGCTCGTTGTCGGCCAGGTCCAGCGTCACCAGGTTGCGGAGCATGCCCAGCGTGCGCGGGACCCAGGCCAGCTGGTTGGAGGCCAGGTTCAGCATCGTCAGGGCGCCGAGCCCGGAGAGCTGGAACGGCAGCTCCCGCAGGTTGTTGCCGACCAGGTCCAGCGTCTCCAGCCGGTGCAGCCCGCCGAGTCCGGCCGGCAGCGTCTCCAGATCGCAGTAGGCCAGCGAGAGCCAGGTCAGCCGCTTCAGCGCGCCGACGGACCCCGGCAGCGCCGTCAGCGGGTTCTGCGCCAGGTTCAGGGTGTCCAGGTTGGCCAGGCCGTCGAAGCTGTCCGGGAGGTCGCGCAGGCTGTTGCGGGAGACGTCCAGCGACGTCAGCACCCGCAGCGCGCCGAGCGAGGGCGGCAGCTCGGTGAGCCGGTTGTACGTCAGGCTCAGCTTGTCCAGCGACGCCAGCCGGCCGATCGCCTCCGGCACGTGGGTCAGCCAGTTGTCGGCCAGGTTCAGGTCGGTCAGCCGGCTCAGGTCCGCCACTGAGGCCGGCAGTTCCTCGAGGTGGTTGCCGCTCAGCGAGAGCGTCTGCAGCTCACTGAGATTGCCGATGGACGCCGGAAGGGTCTGCAGCTGGTTCTTCTGCAGGTACAGCTTGGTCAGCGAGGCCATGTCGCCGATCGACGTCGGCAGCTTGCGCAGCCGGTTGCCGGTCAGGCTCAGCTCCTGCAGCCGGATCAGGGCTCCGATACTCGGCGGCAGCTCGGTCAGCACGTTGTCGTCAGCGGACAGCGTGACCAGGGACTGCGTGTCGCCGATCCAGTCCGGCAGCTCGGCGAGCCGGTTGCCGTCGACGACCAGGGTGCGCAGGCTCGGCGCGCCGAGCGAGTTCGGCAGCCCGGGGAGCTGGTTCTTCTGCAGGTACAGGTGGACCAGGTTGCCCAGGCGCCCCACCACTTCCGGGAGCGCCGTGAACGCGTTCTCGTCGAGCCACAGGCTGGCCAGCCGTTCCAGCTGCTCGAACTCCTCCGGGAGGGCGGACAGGCCGTTGCCGGTCAGGCTCAGCTCGATCAGCCCGCTGAGCCGGGTCACCTGCACCGGTAACTGTCCGCAGCCGTTGTTGTCCAGCCACAGCCTGCGCAGCCCGCCCAACTCGGCCACGGTCTCGGGCAGGTCCCGCAGGCGGTTGCCCGAAAGGTTCACGAACGTCACCGGCGCGAGCTCCGGCAGCCGGCCGAACTCCGCGGGCAGCCCGGTCAGACCCAGATTGGACAGGTCCAGGCCCGCCTCACCGTTGTCCTCGGTGGTGAGACGGTCACTGATGAGCCTTCTGATGTGGTCGATGTCCGGATTCACAGTCCGTCCCCCTGCGTAGTTCTGGAGTGGCTTCCGCAATGCGCTCGGCGATCACAGACTGCCATCTCCGACAGGCGTATGTCGCATTGACGCTACCTTGCTTATAGTCCGCGCCGTGAGCGAACCGACCAGGAACGCCGACGCGGCGCCGGACGTCACCCGCCCCCAGACCAGCACTCGCGATCCCGAAGACCTGCGGGCCGCGCTGGAGCCCTGGCTGGTCCGCCGGACCGGTGCCACCGACGTCGAGATATCCGATGTCCGAACCCCTCAAACGAACGGGATGTCCTCGGAGACGTTGTTGTTCGACGCCCGATGGACCGCCCCGCCCGGCGAATCAGGAGGCGAAGAGCAGTTCCGCCAATGCGTGGCCCGCCTGGCGCCGGCATCCGACGCTATGCCCATCTTCCCCGAATACCGGATGCGGGATCAGTTCACTGTCATGGCGTTGGTCGGCGAACGCACGGCGGTCCCGGTGCCGCGGACTCTTTGGTATGAATCCGACCCGGAAGTCCTCGGTGCGGAGTTCTTCGTCATGGAGCGCGTCGAAGGGCTGGTGCCGCCGGACATCCTGCCCTACACGTTCGGCGACAACTGGCTCGCTCAAGCGACCGACGGACAACGGCGCCGGCTTCAGGACTCGACGGTCGCCACCCTCGCGCGCATACACGCCATCCCGGCGACAGCCGAGGAGGTCGCCTTCCTGGGGGATCTGACAGCGGACGGCGACACGGCGCTGCGGGCCCACGTCGACGGCTGGCGCGACTACTACTCCTGGGCCCACGGCGAGCAGCCGATCCCCATCCTGGAGAAGACGTTCGCCTGGCTGGACGCGCACTGGCCGACCACCGTCGACACCCCGGTCCTGAGTTGGGGCGACGCCCGCATCGGCAACATCATGTATCGGGACTTCGCCCCGGCGGCGGTCCTGGACTGGGAGATGGCCGGGATCGCGCCCCGCGAGGTCGACCTCGGGTGGCTGACCTTCCTGCACCGCTTCTTCCAGGACATCGCGGAGTTCTTCGGCCTGCCGGGACTGCCGGGTTTCCTCGACCCCGGCGATGTGGCGAGCGAGTACGCGGCCCGCACCGGATACCGCGTCCGCGATCCGCGGTTCTACGAGGTCTACGCCGCGCTCCGGCACGGGATCGTGATGGGCCGGGTGAACCAGCGCCGCGTCCGGTTCGGGGAGCAGGAGGCCCCCGACGAACCGGACGGGCTGGTGAACCACGCGGCCACGCTGGAGCGGATGCTCGACGGGGGTTACTGGTCCTGAAGCGTGAAGGGCGGGTAGGCGTCGTGCATGAGATACATGTAGCTGAACACCCGTATCTGCCAGCGCATCACACCGGTCGTGAAGTCCCACATACCCCTGGGGTATTTGCCCGTGAACAGGATCGCGAACCACGCGATGAAGCTCACGAGGCCCAGGCACAGGAACAGCACGTACAGCGCGATGAGGTGCGGGATGACCAGCAGCCACTTGACGAAGATGAGCCCGCGGCTCAGGTTCTCCGGGTACTGGAACTCCACCTTGACGGGGTACGCGCCGGGGCCTTGGGGCTGGCCGCCGTACGAGCCCGGTCCGGGGCCATAGCCGGGACCGCCAGGACCGCCGGGGTAGTTGGGGCCGCCGGACGGCGGTCCGTAGCCGGGTCCGCCCGGGCCGGCGGGCCCACCGGGACCACCGGGCCCACCGGGTCCGGCCGGCGGGCCGTAGCCCGGTCCGCCGGGACCCGCCGGGGGCCCGTAACCGGGGCCGCCAGGACCCCCCGGACCGGCCGGAGGCCCATACCCGGGAGCGCCCGAACCGGCCGGAGGCCCATACCCGGGACCGCTCGAACCGGCCGGAGGCCCATAGCCGGGAGCGGCGGGCCCACCATGTCCGTAGCCCGGTGCGCCCTGACCGGGACCGTAACCCGGCCCTCCAGGGCCGTATCCGGGTCCTTGCTGGTCTGAAGCCATGGTGTCCCCTCCGTTGGTCGACTTGAGTCGCCCTGGGAACCTACTGCCTGATCAGGGTTCGCGGAATGTCTATGCTCAGCTCAGGCCGTGGCTTCGCCGGTCGCCGACGGGGACTGCGCGGGCTGCCGGTTCACCGGGGTGATCACGTCGATCTCCGCCTCGGAACCGCGCCGGGGCCCCGACCAGCGGGCCGGCACCGCGTCGATCCGGTACGCCAGCGCGTAGGCCACCGCCTCGTAGTTCACCCGCCAGCCCCGGAAGTGCTGCCACGCTTCCTTCGGCGTCCGTTCGAAGTCGTATCCCTGGTCCCGCATCCGCTGCACGCCTTCAAGGAACTCCTCGTAGGTGAGCAGGATCGGGTCGTTCGGAGAAGGATCCGGGTTGTAGGGCACGCGTTCGGTGCGTGCGATCTCCCTCAAGGTCACATATCCGCTCCGCAGGGCCATGCGGATCTCCCCGACGTTCTGCGACGGGTTGAACGAGACGTGGAGCGCGGCGGCGTCCATGACCGCCAGCAGGGCGATCAACCAGTTGCGCTGCGCACGCGGGGACCGGAAATAGATGAGAACCGGATAGCTGGTGTGGCTCTCGGAAACGTCGGCCGTCCAGCGCTCCCATCCCCGGTAGAGGTCGGGGAGCTGGTCGTTGAGGTTGACCATCGCATAGCGGGCCAGGATCTCCGGTCCCCAGGCCGGGCCGCCGGCGCGCGCCTCCAGCATCGTCACCTCGGTCTCGCGGCGCGCGTAGGCGGCGTAGAGCGCCGGCAGGTATCCGACCAGCAGGCCGATGGAGACCGGGCCGGTGACGGCCGCGCAGAAGTCGATGGCGTTCAGCCGGGACTTGTCGGCGGAGGCGAAGCCCAGGGTGAACAGCGAGGAGCCGGCCTCCCGGATCGAGGCCCGCCAGCTCAGCGCGCCCAGCGAGAAGTTCAGCATGGAGTAGCCGACCAGGAAGCCGACGAGCCAGCCGACCAGCTTGGCGACCACCGAGAGCGGCCCGGCGTAGGCCAGGATCCGGTCCTTGGTCTCGTACCGGTCGACGCGATCGGCCAGGAACTGGAAGGCCCGGTAGACGACCCGCCCGAGCATGTTCGACAGCCCGGGCCGGAAGACCCGCGGGACCACCAGGGTCCGCACCTCCGACATGAAGGTGCCCAGCAGAATCAGGATCCCGGCCACGCCCCAGATCGTCCGCACAGTCCGGCTCCGTAGGTCATCCGATGCTGTCTTTACCCCGCGTTCCGCGCTGCTGCTTTCCCGGTGATCGTAATAGGCTCGGAGCCATGTTGCGTCTCGGCGTCTGCGTCCTGCCCGACCGTCCCTTCCGCGAGGCCGCCGCGCGCTGGCGCCGGGCCGAGGAGCTCGGCTTCGAGCACGCGTGGACCTACGACCACATCACCTTCAGCGGCATCCCGGACGGCCCCTGGTACGACGCGGTCACCACCTTGGCCTCAGCCGCGGCGGTGACCGAACGGATCAAGCTCGGGACCCTGGTGGCCTCGCCGAACTTCCGCCATCCGGTGCCGTTCGCCCAGGAGATCATGTCGCTGGACGACGCCTCCGGGGGCCGCTTCATCCTCGGCTACGGCGCCGGCTCCGGCGGCCCGGACGCCCGGGTGCTGGGCTACGGCCCGGACGGCGAGGGCTGGTCGGGCAAGGAGCGCGGCGAGCGCTACCGGGAGTCGGTCGAGATCCTGGACCAGCTGCTGCGCGGCGCGGCCGAGGGCCGGACCCGCACCACGTACCGGGGCACTTACTACGACGCCGTCGACGCCCGGATGGAGCCCGGCTGCGTGCAGCGGCCTCGGGTGCCGTTCGGCCTGGCCGCGACCGGGCCGCTGGGCCTGCGGACCGTGGTGAAGCACGCGCAGATGTGGATCGCCGACGACACCCTGGTCGGCCGGGACGGGGAGGGCCCGACGGCGGCCGACACCTGGGCCGCGCTGGAGCGGGTGGGCAAGAAGCTGGACGAGGTCTGCCAGAAGGAGGGCCGCGACCCGGCCACCCTGCCCCGGCTGTTGCTGACCGGGCTCTCGCCGTTGCGCACGATGGAGTCCAAGGCGCGGTTCGACGACGTCGCCGGCCGGGTGGAAGAACTCGGCTTCACCGATTTCGTGGTCCACTACCCGCGTGAATCGGGGGCTTACGCCACCCCGGCGCATGTGCTTGACGAGATCGCGCCCGCCAATACCTGAGGTCTGCCTTACCCTATGTCACCATGGCGAACATAGACGTCCAGGGGTATCTCCGCCGCCTGGGCATGGAGCATCCCGGAAAGCCCACGATCGAGGGGCTCTTCGCGCTGCACCGCGCGCACGTGGAACACGTCGCGTACACCTCCTTGCAGGTCCACCTCGGCCAGCGCACGACGCCGGACCCGTACGACTCCGCGGCCCGGATCATCGCTGGTGAGTCCGGGTACTGCTACCACCTGAACGGGGCGTTCGGCGCGCTGCTCGAGACCCTGGGCTACGACGTGACCATGCACCGCGGCCGGGTGTGGCACGCGGCGCCGGACCGCGGCGGGCTCGGGCCGATCAGCGAGGAGCCGAACCACCTGGTCCTGCTGGTGGAGGCCGAGAACACGCTGTACTACTGCGACGCCGGGCTCGGTGACGGACTCCACGAGCCGCTGCTGTGCGTCCCCGGCGAGACGACGCAGGGGCCGTACACGTACAAACTGGAGCGCACCCGGTTCGAGAACGCCACATCCGGCTGGAGTTTCACCCACGACCCGAAGGCGAATTCGTTCACCGGCATGGTGTTCGAGGAGCGGATAGCTTCGCTGCCGGACTTCTTCGCCCGGCACGAGTGGATGGAGACGAATCCGGAGTCCGCCTTCGTGAAGAACCTGGACGTGTACCGGCGCGACGCGACCGGCGTCGACCACCTGCGGGGCTGCGTGCTGACCCGGTCGGACGGCACGACGCAGAACACGCGCGAGATCACCGACTCCGAGGAGTGGTTCGACGCGCTGGCCGACGTGTTCGGGCTGCGGCTGCCGGGGATCGGGGACGCGGTGCAGGAGCGGTTGTGGAAGCGGGTCTGGGAGCACCACGTGGCTTGGGCGGCGCAGCAGCAGGGTTAGAAGGGCGGACGAGGCCGAGGGGGCGGACGCGGTGGGGTGGTTCCGAAGGCGGCGTAAGCGGCGCGGCGCGGAGGAGGCGGCGCAGCCGGAGAGCGGTGTCCCGGGGACGGCAGCGGCACAGTCGCAAACCAACGCCCAGAGGACGGCGGGGCCAGAACCGACGGAGCCGGCGCTGGCGGAACCGGAGCCGGGCGTCAACGATCGACAGGCGTTGGCCGCTTCGCAGGTTTCCTCCGACAGGGAACCGGCTCCGCCCAAGGCTTCGGACCGCGTCCCGTGGCGTGAGCTCGAGGTCGGCAGGTATGCACGGTTGCTCGGGCCGCTCGCGGATGATCCCGGCGTCAGCGATCTGCTGGACCACTGTGAGCTCGGCTCACAGTGGCAGCCGGCCCTCGCGCGCCGTCAGGTCCAGGCCCCGCAGGCGGGCGCCGCGCTGAACCGGCTGGCGGGGAAGGAAGATCCGCTCTGGCCGGAGTCCACCGAGTTCGTCGCCGGCGCCATCAGGGCCATGGCTCTGTTGCCCGCCGAGGAGGCGGTGCCGCTGCTGGTCCGGCTGGCCACCCAGGAGTCCGGGCTCACGACCTGGTCGACCCCCCTGGCGCGGGCCGCGGTCCGGGCGCTCGGCACGGTGCCCGGGGAGCTGGCGCCGCCGGCGTTGCACCGGCTGGCTTCCGAGGCACCGTTGGCGGCGGTGCGGAAGGCGGCGTACGCGGAACTGAAGCGTCGGCTGCACACCCTGTCGGACGCCCCGGAGTGGAGCGTCGACACCTTCGGCCTGGACCGGGACAGCCGCCGACGGATCCAGCTGGGACCGGACCACGTCGCGGTGGTGCGGGTCGAGGCCGGCGGCCGCGTGAAGGTCGGCTACCACGAGAGCCGCGGCCGGGCCTCGGGCGACGGACGGGCGCTGGCCGGCAAACCGACGGCCGCGACCGTCGACCAGGGCGCGCTGGGCGAGGTCACAGAGCTGGCCGCCAAACTGCGGACAGCGGTGCGCGCGGCCCGCACCCGCCTGGAGTCGGCGCAGAAGGAGCACCGCGAGATCCCCACGGACGACTGGATCGAGCACTACATCACGCACCCGGTCACCGGACCGCTGGCCAGGACACTGCTGTGGGAGCTGCACGACGGCGACGATTGGCGGCCAGGACTGCCGCGCCTGGTCGAGGACCGCTGGTGCCTGGTCACGCCGGACAGCGAGCGCCGGGTGCCGGTCGAAGGCGACCTGCTGCGGGTCGCCACCCCGATGCGGCTGCCGGTGCCCCAGGCGCGGAGCTGGGCACGGCTGATGGCGAAGAGCAAGGCCGAGCCGGTTCTGAAGCAGATCTTGTAGCGCTGGCGATGTCCGGCCAGCCCAGGCGCACCCACGCCCACGCCCAGGCCAAGGCCGAGTAGCGGCGGAAGCGCGACCGGCCGATCGCGGTCCGCCCGGGCGGGCCCAGGCTGGCCGAGCCACTGTTGACGCCGCGCCCCGCGTCTGACCGATCCCTAGCTCTCCCGGCCCCCTAGTGCCGTGCCGGGCAACGTTTACCTGGGAGTTCGCGCTTTGCTTGGGAGTTCGCGACGTAGTTCGCGACCTAGTTCGCGACGTGCCGGTCGCCGGGCGGGATCCGTTGGCGGGTGGAGTTAGCTGGGGGCTGGAGTTTGTGAGCCGGGTTGCGGTTGGGGTGTGGGTTTCAAAGCTTTTTACGGCCTTCGGTCATAGTTGTGCCGGTTCGGGGTTCGGGGTGGTGGGTGTGTTTGTCGGCTGCCGGTTTACGCGTTCACAACCCCGCCGCACCTCAGGCCTCTTCAACTCCAGCAAGTCGGAGCAAGGGACAGGCCAGATCAAGAACAAGATCAACGGCACAAGCAAGATCAACAGCAAGATCAAAGTCAAAACCATGGTGAAGAGCCGGGCCTCCGGCGGGCCTCGGCAACCTCAGGGAAACTAGCGCGGTTCCCTCGGGTGGCCGATCTAGTCTCAGCGGCGGCGGTTTGTGGGGTGGTGCGGTCCGTTCCCCTCGGTCGCGTCGTCAGC